>JASLAP010000550.1 GCA_030147065.1 Pseudonocardia sp.
GCCGGTGCGGCCTCGGCCGGGCGGCCCCGGTCGACCCGGATCCCGGCTGGGCCGCGGCCGGGGCGCGGCTGGTGGCCCGGGTGGCCGCGGCGGCGGGGGAGCGCGGGCGCGGGGTGGCGCACGTCGGGCCGACCGCGGTGCCCGGACTGCCCGCCGTCGACCAGCTGGACCTGCTGCTCGCCGTGGACCCGGCGGACGACGGCGGCACCCTGCTCGACGACGCCCTCCGGGACGGGCTGCGGGAGGTGGGTCTGGTGCCCGCCGGCCCCGGCTTCCGGTCCGCCGACCCGGGCCGGCCGGCCCGCGTGCACGTCCGGGCGGCCGGCTCGGCCGGCTGGCGGGCGGCCCTGCTGCTGCGGGACTGGCTGCGCGCCGACCCCGGCGCCCGCGCCGAGCACCTCGCCGCCGCCGGGGATGACGGTTTCCCGCCATCGTGGTGGGAGCGCGCCGAGCCCCTGGCCGAGGCCTGGGCGAGCGCCACCAGCTGGACTCCGGCGCCGCGCTGACCCGGCGCGGGCGGGCCAGGACGTGACCTGCTCCACCCTGCGTCGCCGGATCGGGCAACGGCGTAACAGGCCGAAGTCGGGTCGCGATGGGCTGAGAGGACGCACCCTCCGAACGGGTGACCGTCGGGCGAAGTAGGGTCGCGCCAGGACCAGCGACGACGAGGTCGGGGACGAAGGCAGGGACGACGAGGGAGGTGGGGACGTGGTCGACTACCGCACGGCAGCCGTCGACGACGGCCACGGCGCCCCCGAGCCGGGCGGTCACTACGACGTCTACCGCGACCCGTACCCGGATCCCTACGACGCGGCCACCCACGACGAGACCGTCGCGGCCCCGGCGGCCGGCCGGAGCCAGGCCGGAGCCCTCGGCGGCGCCCGGCTGCGGGCCGACTTCGGCGCTCACTTCGAGGCCAACTACCAGCGCCTGGTCGCCCAGCTCTACGCGATCACGCTGAACTCCGGGGAAGCCCACGACGTCGTCCAGGACGCCTACTCGCGGGCCTGGCGGCAGTGGGCGGCCATCGGTCGGCTGCGCGACCCCGCGGACTGGATCCGCCGGGTCGCGGTGCGCTCGACCCTGCGCAGCTGGCGGCGCACCGTGTTCGGCATCGGCCGGCCCCGCCCGGTCGGCGAGGTGGCCGATCCCCGGACCGCCGCGCTGCTGGCCGCGCTGAGCCGGCTGTCGGCGGCCGAGCGCCGGGTCGTGGTGCTGCACCACATGGTCGGCTGGACGCCCGCCCAGATCGCGGTGGTCGAGCGGTCGGCCCCGGGATCGGTCGGGGTCCGGCTCGCCCGGGCCTCGCAGGTGGTGGCCGACGCGCTGCCCGAGGCGTACGGGCCGTACGCCGACGAGGATGAGGAGCGGTTCCGGTGAGCGACACGACCCGACGGGTGGGCGAGGAGTTCCGCCGGCTCGACGACGAGCTGGCCGCGGCGGTCACCCTGCCCGCGGTGGACTCGGTGATCCGCCGGGCCGGCACGCTGAACCGGGCGACCACCGCTGCGGCCGCGGCGGTGGTCACCGTGGGCGCGCTGGGCGCGGTCACCGTGGTCGCGCAGGTCGGCGACCCCGCCGATGCCGCCGCGGTGGTCGCCGTGCAGCCGTCCGAGACCCCGGTCGTGCCGGAGACCACCACCGAGGTGACCACCGCCCCGGAGACCACGGTGCCCGAGGTCCGCGAGGAGCCGGAGCCCGAGCCGGAGCCGGCCCCGCGCCGGCGCGCCCCGGCCCCGACCACGCAGGCCCCGCCCCCGCCCCCGGTCGTCGAGCCGCCGCCGGTGGTCACCCCGCCGCCGGTGGTCACCCCGCCCCCGGTGGTCACCCCGTCCCCGACGGCGCCGCCGGTGACCACCCAGCCGCCCACGTCGACGCCCACCGAGCCGTCGACCAAGCCGACGACGTCGCCGCCGCCGGAGGGCGGTGGTGGCGCTGAGGGCGGTGGTGGAGACGACACCACCACCTCTGCCCAGGGACCGGTGGACACCGGTACCACCGGCCCGACGACGGTCGGCACGACGACCGGCACCACCGGTGCCACCGGCACCAGCAGCGGGCTGCCCGCCACCCCGTGAGCCGGGCCGGGCTCAGCTCCGGCCGTCCCGCTTCCAGGTCAGCTCGATCCCCAGCTCGGCCAGCCAGCGGTCCAGGTCGTGGTCGTGGCAGCCCAGCCGGTCCACCGCGTGGTGGGTGCGGTGCATCGCCGCCTCGGCGGCGGCCGGGTCCAGCAGCCCGAGCGCGACCGCGGCGACGAACTCGTCCACGTCGATCACCACGGCGTCGCGCCGGGTGCGGACCACGATGTCCAGGTAGTGGTCGGTGAGCAGCCACCGCTCCCCGTCCCGGCTGATCTCGCAGACGTCCAGGTAGTAGTCCTGCTCGCGCTCGTGGCCCGGGCTCCACCACCAGTCGGTGACGCACAGCCCGAGGTCGGGCAGCAGCCAGGACTCCATCCAGTGCGCGGTCGGCCGCGCGACCATCGCCCGGCTCATGTACAGCCCGAACTCGGTGACCCGGTACTCGTCGACCACCCGCCGCTCGCCCTTGTTGTCGATGTTGAGCATGGCCGGGACGTCGAAGGTGGAGCGCTTCGGCGGGTGCACCCGGACGATGGTGGCAGACCCGCCGCCCCGGCCCCGGATAGCCGCGCTGGCGGTCGGGGGCCGGCCGGCGGAAAGTGTCGGCCCGGGCTCGTACCCTGGGACCGTGGCTTTCGCGACAGAGGTCCCCGGCAGCGCGGCCCAGCAGGACCTGCCGGTCGCCCACTCCGAGTTCCGCCCGGTCGGGGAGATCCCGCGCACCGGCGGCGAGTTCCAGGTGGTCAGCGACCTGCGCCCGGCCGGTGACCAGCCGACCGCCATCGCCGAGCTGGAGAAGCGGATCCGGGCCGGTGAGCAGGACGTCGTGCTGCTCGGCGCCACCGGCACCGGCAAGTCCGCCACCACCGCCTGGCTGATCGAGAAGCTGCAGCGCCCGACGCTGGTGATGGCCCCGAACAAGACGCTGGCCGCGCAGCTGGCCAACGAGCTGCGCGACATGCTGCCCAACAACGCCGTCGAGTACTTCGTCTCCTACTACGACTACTACCAGCCCGAGGCGTACATCGCCCAGACCGACACCTACATCGAGAAGGACTCCTCGATCAACGAGGACGTCGAGCGGCTGCGCCACTCGGCCACCCACAACCTGCTCTCCCGTCGCGACGTCGTGGTGGTGGCCTCGGTGTCGTGCATCTACGGCCTGGGCACCCCGCAGTCCTACCTCGACCGCTCGGTCAAGCTGAGCGTCGGCGACACGATCGAGCGCGACTCGCTGCTGCGCGCCCTGGTCGACGTCCAGTACACGCGCAACGACGTCGCCTTCAACCGCGGCACCTTCCGGGTCCGCGGCGACACGGTCGAGATCATCCCGGCCTACGAGGAACTGGCCCTGCGGATCGAGTTCTTCGGCGACGAGATCGAGGCGCTGTACTACCTGCACCCGCTCACCGGCGACATCGTCCGCCGGGTCGACGACCTGCGGATCTTCCCGGCCACCCACTACGTGGCCGGGCCGGAGCGGATGGAGCGCGCGGTCCGCGACATCGAGGCCGAGCTCGAGCAGCGGCTGGCCGAGTTCGAGCGGCAGGGCAAGATGCTCGAGGCGCAGCGGCTGCGGATGCGCACCCAGTACGACATCGAGATGATCCGCCAGGTCGGGTTCTGCTCGGGCATCGAGAACTACTCCCGCCACATCGACGGCC
>JASLAP010000596.1 GCA_030147065.1 Pseudonocardia sp.
CGAGCGCCGCCGCGCCGACGCGGCCGCCGCCGAGGTCGCCGCGGCGCGGCAGGCGGCCCGCGAGGCCCGCAAGGCCGACGAGGTGCGGCTCTCGCTGCTGCTGGACACCCTGGGCGGGGCGGTCACCGGGTTGCGCCGGGAACTGGCCATCGGCGGCGGCGGCCCGCGGCCGGCCGACCTGGTGGGCGGGGTGCGCACCGGCCGCACGGGCGGGGCGGCCGATGCGCCCGCGGCGCTGGACGGGCTGCTCGCGGTGCCGTCGGTGCACCTCATCGTGGACGGCTACAACGTCAGCAAGACCGGCTACCCGGAGCTCCCGCTGGCCGACCAGCGGACCCGGCTGGCCGCGCAGCTGGGCGCGCTCGCCGCGCGCACCGGCGTGGAGATCACCGTGGTGTTCGACGGCGCCGGGGTGATCGCCGCGCCCACCCGCACCCGCGGGGTGCGGGTGCTGTTCAGCGACCCCGGGGTGCTGGCCGACGACGTGATCCGGGACCTGGTGGCGGCCGAGCCGCAGGGCCGGCCGGTGGTCGTCGCGACGTCCGACCGGGCCGTCGTGGACTCGGTGCGCCGGTGCGGCGCGCACACCGTGCCCTCCGCGGTACTGCTGGCCCGGCTCGTCCGGTCCTGACCCCCGCCCGGCTCCGACCGGCGGGAACTGTCGGTGGTCGGTCCTACCGTCCTCGGTATCGGTCACGTCCCACCGCCGAGGAGCCCGAATGATCATCGACTGCGACAGCTGCCAGGTCCGCGGCCTCGCCTGCGGCGACTGCGTGATCGGGGTGCTGATGGGCGCGCCCGATGCCGGGTCCGGACCGTCCGCGACCCCGGTCGACGGCCCGCCGGACGCGCCGTCCGGCGCGCCGGTCGTGCAGTTCGACGCACCGGAACGGCGTGCCCTGGCCGTTCTCGCCGATCAAGGCCTGATCCCGAGATTGCGACTGGTGGCCCCGGATCCGCGCCGAGCGCGCAGGGCCGATGACGGAGAGGGCTCTGTCCGTGACGCCGGGTGACCATTCCGTGATCGCCGCACGCCGGCGGTCACCCTTCACCCGCAGCGGGTGACCGCTCACCCCCGCCGCGTCGGTGGGGGTGCCGGTGGACGCTGGGGATGGCTCTCCGTAGTCTCCGCCAGGCTTCGCGGTTGTCCGCCATTCGAACGTGAATGTCGACGCGGCGCCACCGAATACTGCTTCGTTCGGACGATTCCTGGTCCGAGTGGACGAGTTCGGGCGACGGAAAAGGGGAACCATCGGCGTGGTGTCGCTGCGGCGTACTCCATCCGGGCGCATCCGGTTGTCCCGCCGGGCCGTCCCGGCCGGCGTGGTCGCGCTGGCCGCGCTACTCGTGGTGATCCTGGCCCCCTCGGCGGCGGCCCAGCCGGACCCGCCGGACAACCCCTCCGACGCCGCCGCCCGCGTGGAGCAGGTGCAGCGCGAGGCCGAGGCGCTGACCGAGGAGTGGCATGCCGCCCGCGACGTGCTGAACACCCGCCGCGTCGAGGCCGACACCCTGCGGGCCGCCGTCGAACCGGCGCGGGCCGCGGTCCAGGCCGCCCGGGACGCCGAGGAGGCCTACCGCAAGGAGGTCGACGCGCTGGCCCTGTCGACCTTCGAGAGCGGCAGCCTCGACCAGTTCAACGCCCTGCTGGCCAGCGGGTCGCCCCAGGAGTTCCTGGACCAGATGTCCGCGCTCGAGGTGCTCTCGGCCGACTACCGCAGCGCGCTGGGCGAGCTGACCGAGGTGGTGGACCGGACCCGCGCCGCCGAGTCCGACGCGGACGCCGCCGCCGCCCGCGCGCAGGTCGCCGCGGACGAGGCCGCCCGCGCCGAGCAGGACGTCGCCGCCCGCAAGGACGAGGCCGAGGTCCGCATCGACGAGGCGCTGCGGATCCTCGAGGAGCTGACCCCCGACGAGCGGGCCGAGAACATCGGCCCCGAGGTCGCCGCGCCGAGCGGCCCGATCACCGGGACCGGCGCCGGGGTGCGGGCGCTGCAGATCGCCCAGACCAAGCTCGGCCAGCCCTACCAGTACGGCGCCAGCGGGCCGGAGCGGTTCGACTGCTCCGGGCTGACCTCCTGGTCGTTCAAGGCCATCGGGGTCACCCTGCCGCGGTCGAGCCGGCAGCAGGCCGGCGTCGGCACCCCGGTGCCGTTCGAGCAGCTGCGCCCCGGCGACCTCGTCTTCTCCTACCAGCCGATCAGCCACGTCGGCATCTACGCCGGGGACGGCAAGGTCCTGGCCGCCCCGCAGACCGGCGACGTCGTCAAGTACCAGACCCTGTCCCGCGACCGGTTCACCACCGCCCGGCGCATCTGAGAAGGACTGTCCGCTCCCCAAGGAGTGGGCGGCGGCCCGGGCCCCGACCCCGGCCGCCGCCCGATCCGCCGGCCCGGGGGGCGACCACTACCGTCACGCCGTGCCGCCCACCCTGCTGGTCACCAACGACTTCCCGCCCCGGGCCGGCGGCATCCAGAACTACCTGCGCGAACTGGCCGACCGGCTGCCCGCCGGTGAGCTGGTGGTCTACGCGCCGTCCTGGCCGGGCGCCGCCGCGCACGACCGCGACCGGCCCTACCCGGTGCACCGCCACCCCACGTCGCTGATGCTGCCGGGCCCGGCGGTCGCCGCCCGGGCCGCGGCGCTGGCCCGCGAGCACGGCGCCCGCGCGGTCTGGTTCGGCGCCTCGGCGCCGCTCGGGCTGCTCGGGGCGCACCTGCGCCGCCGGGCCGGGATCGAGCGGGTGCTGGCCAGCACGCACGGCCACGAGGTCGGCTGGTCGATGCTGCCCGGGGCCCGCCCGGCGCTGCGCCGGATCGGCCGCGACGCCGACGTGGTGACCACGGTGTCGGCCTACACCCGCCGCCGGGTGGCCGCGGCGTTCGGTCCGGCGGCGGCGCTGGAGCTGCTGCCGCCCGCGGTCGACCCCGACACCTTCCGCCCCGATCCCGGCGCCCGTGCCGAGCTGCGCCGCCGCTACCGGCTGGGAGCCGCGCCGGTGGTCGGCTGCGTGTCCCGGCTGGTCGCGCGCAAGGGCCAGGACGCGCTGGTCCGCGCGTTGCCCGCGCTGCGGGCCGCGGTGCCCGGCAGCCGGCTGCTGCTGGTCGGCGACGGGCCGGACCGCGACCGGCTGCGCCGGCTCGCCGCCGCCTGCGGGGTGGCCGACCAGGTGGTCCTCACCGGCCCGGTGCAAGCCGCCGAGCTGCCGGCGCACCACGCCGTCGCCGACGTGTTCGCCCTGCCCTGCCGCACCCGTGGCGGCGGGCTGGACGTGGAGGGCCTGGGCATCGTGTCGCTGGAGGCCGCGGCCAGCGGGCTGCCGGTGGTGGTCGGCGACTCCGGCGGCGCGCCCGAGGCCGTGCAGGACGGCCGGACCGGCCGGGTCGTGGACGGCCGCGACCCGGCCGCGCTGACCGCGGCCCTGGCCGGGCTGCTCGCCGACCCGGACGCGGCGGCGGCCATGGGCGCGGCCGGCCGGCGGTGGATGCGCACCGCCTGGACCTGGCCGGCCCGGGTCGAACGGCTGCGCGCGCTGCTGGCCGGCTGAGCCGGACCGGGCCAGGCCTCAGGCCTGCGCGCCCTGCTTCGTGCTGGCGTAGATGCCGGCGATGTCGTCGGCGTAGATCCTGGCCACCACCGCGCGCTTGACCTTCATGGTGGGGGTCATCTCGCCGCCGGCCTCGGTGAAGTCCACCGGCAGGATGCGGAACTCGCGGATCTGCTCGGCCCGGGAGACCGCCTTGTTCGCCTCCGCGACCGCGGCCTCGATCTCCTTGCGCAGGTCCGGGTCGTCGACCAGGTCGGCCGCGCTGTCCCCGGCGGGCTTGCCGCTGCGCTCCCGCCAGCCGGGCAGCGCCTCGGGGTCGATGGTGACCAGCGCGGCCACGAACGGCTTCGCGTCGCCGACCACCATGCACTGGCCGACCAGCGGGTGCGCCCGCAGCCGGTCCTCCAGCACGGCCGGGGCGACGTTCTTGCCGCCGGCGGTGACGATCAGTTCCTTCTTGCGCCCGGTGATGGTCAGGAAGCCGCCGTCGTCGAGTTCGCCGATGTCGCCGCTGTGGAACCAGCCGTCCTCGATCGCCTCCCGGGTGGCGTCCTCGTTGCGCCAGTACCCGCGGAACACGATCGGCCCGGACAGCATGATCTCGCCGTCCTCGTCGATCCGCACCCCGTGCCCGGGGACCGGCCGCCCGACGGTGCCCACCCGGTGCGCGGACAGGGTGTTCAGGGTGATCCCGGCGGAGGTCTCGGTGAGCCCGTAGCCCTCCAGCACCGGCAGGCCGACGCCGCGGAAGAAGTGGCCCAGCCGCTCGCCCAGCGGCGCGCTGCCGGACACCGCCGCCACGACCTGCCCGCCCACCGCGGCCCGCAGCTTGCCGTAGACCAGCCGGTCGAACAGCGCGTGCTTGACCCGCAGCCCCAGCCCCGGCCCGCCGGTGTCCTGGGCCCGCGACCAGGCGACGGCGGTGTCCGCGGCGGCGTCGAAGATCCGGCCCTTGCCGTCGCCGTGGGCCCGCTGGCGGGCGCCGTTGTAGACCTTCTCGAACACCCGCGGCACCGCCAGCAGGAACGTCGGGCGGAACTTCTGCAGGTCGCCGAGCAGGTCGGAGACGTCGGCGGTGTGCCCGACGGTGGTCCGGGTGTAGAGCGCGCCGCACTGGATGACCTTGCCGAACACGTGCGCCAGCGGCAGGAACAGCAGCACCGACCCGTTGAAGGTGAGCAGCTCGGGCAGCATCCCGGCGACCGCTTTGACCTCGGTGAGCATGTTGCGGTGGGTCAGCTCGCAGCCCTTGGGCCGGCCGGTGGTGCCGGAGGTGTAGATCAGCGTGCACAGGTCGTCGGCGCGGGTCGCCGCGCGCCGCGCGTGCACCTCCTCGACCGGGGTGTCCGCGCCCAGCGCGGTCAGCTCGTCGACCCCGCCGGGGCCGCCGGGGGCGCCCTCCGGCGGCTCGATCTGCCAGATCCGGCGCAGCGCGGGCAGCCGGTCGGAAGCCTCCTCGACCACCGACCGGTGCTTGCCCGACTCGACCACGACGGCGACCGCCTCGGAGTCGGACAGGATCCAGCTCACCTGCTCGGCCGAGGACGTCTCGTAGATCGGCACGGTGACCCCGCCGACGGCCAGGATCGCGTAGTCGAACAGCGTCCACTCGTAGCGGGTCCGCGACTGCAGCCCGACCCGGTCGCCGGCGCCGACACCGGCCGCGATCAGCCCGCGGGCCACCCCGGTGACCTGCTCGGCGAACTGGGCGGCGGTCAGGTCGGACCACTCGCCGGCGGCGTCGCGGAGCCGGTAGGCGACCGCGTCGGGGTGCTCGGACGCGTTGTCGAAGACCGCATCGGCGAGACTCTCCCCATCGTCGATGCGCACGGTGGCGGGGACGCTGTACTCGCGCACGGGTGACCTCCTGGCCTGCACTGGCTGTGGTTCAGCGCAACCTACCGGTCGGTCGCACTCTGCGGCAGGGGTCGGCGGCGGTCCGATTCGTCCGGTCCGGCAGGCTGGCGCCATGCCGTCGGTGGACGTGGTCGACGAGACGTTCCTGGCCGTGCCGCCCGCGGTCGTCGCCGCCGAGTTCGCGGCGCCGGCCCGGTGGCCGCGGCTGTGGCCGGACCTGCGGCTGGAGGTGATGGCCGACCGCGGCGACGCGGGCATCCGGTGGACGGTCACCGGCGCCCTGGTGGGCAGCATGGAGGTGTGGCTGGAGCCGGTGCTCGACGGCACCGTGCTGCACTACTACCTGCGCGCCGACCCGGCCGGTCCGGACGGGCGGCCGCAGCCGGCACCGCCGCGCCGCGCCGCGGCCGAGGTCCGCCGCCGCCAG
>JASLAP010000669.1 GCA_030147065.1 Pseudonocardia sp.
TCGGAGATCAGCCGGGCCCCGGTGGCCGCGGCGATCCGGCCGGCGGCGGCCAGCCCCTCGGCGGTGGTGGCGTCCCCGCCGACGCGCTGCGCTCCGGCGAGCCGTGCGTGCTGCTGGTCGGCGGGGACGCCACCACCGCCGAGGGGCTGGCCGCGGCCGGCCGGATCGCCGCGGCCACCGGGGCCCGGCTGATCTCCGAGACGTTCCCGACCCGGGTCGAGCGCGGCGCCGGGGTGGTCCCGGTGGGCCGGCTCGGCTACGCCCGGGAGATGGCCGACCACCAGCTCGCCGGGGCCCGGCACCTGGTGCTGGTCGGGGCCCGCTCCCCGGTCGCCTTCTTCGCCTACCCCGGCCGCGACGGCGACCTGGTGCCCGCAGGCTGCGCGGTGCACCCGGTCGTCGGGCGGGCCGGCGCGGCGGCCGCCGCGCTGGCCGAGCTGGCCGACCTGGTGGCCCCGGGGACCACCGCGCGGACCGCACCGGCGGCCCGCCCCGAGCTGCCCACCGGCCCGCTGGACGTCGGCACCGCCGCGGCGGTGATCGGCGCGCTGCTGCCGGAGGGCGCGGTCGTGGTCGACGAGGCCATCACCTCCGGGCTGGGGCTGCCCGCGGCCACCGCGGGCGCCCCGCGCCACGACTGGCTGTCGCTGACCGGCGGCGCGATCGGCTGGGGCCTGCCCGCGGCCACCGGGGCCGCGGTCGCCTGCCCGGACCGGCCGGTGTGGTGCCTGCAGGCCGACGGCAGCGCCATGTACACGATCTCGGCGCTGTGGACCCACGCCCGGGAGTCGCTGGACGTGACCACGGTGCTGTTCAACAACAGCGCCTACGCGATCCTGCGCGGCGAGCTGGCCCAGGTCGGGGTGAGCGGCTACGGCGAGCGCGCCCGGCAGCTGCTCGACCTGGGCGGTCCCGAGCTGGACTTCACCGCGATCGCCGCCGGCATGGGCGTGCCGGGGGTCCGGGTGCGCACCGCCGAGGACCTGGCCGACGCGCTGCGCCGGGCCGGCGCCGAACCCGGCCCGCACCTGGTCGAGGCGATGGTGCCGCCGCTGGTCAGCTGACCCGGCCGCGCCCGTGCGGACCGCACAGCGCACGCCGCTACCGTTGGGCGCCGGTGACGGTCGGTTCGTCGCGTTGGGCCGGCTGGTGGACTCTGCAGTCACGATCGGGTCGTCGTAAAGTGGCCCGATCGTGACGTAACGGCCACCGGCCGGGCGTCTCCCACTGTGTCTCGGACCGGGTGTGCGCATGGTGAGGACCATCGAGGACATGTCCTTGGTCGACCACGCGTGTGCCGTCCCGGTGAGCGACGAGCAGCTGTGGGAGGTCACCGCGGAGTGGCTGGCCGGCGGGCTGGCCGCCGGCGAACGGGTGGTCTACTTCGAGGACCGCACCGCCGGCGCGGTGCTCGGCCGGATGGCCGAGGACGGGGTGCCGGTGCGCCGGGCCCTCGACGACGGCAGCATGATCATCGTCCCGACCGAGCAGACCCGGGCCGCGGCCGCCCGTCCGGTGGGCCAGTTCGAGGAGATGTTCCTCGACCAGATCGACCGGGCGAGCGCGCAGGGCTTCCCCGGCCTGCGGCTGAGCGGGGAGTACAGCGCCGGGCTGCTGCGGGTCGGCGGCGTGGACCGGGTGGCCGAGTACGAGCAGGTCGTCGGCCGGGTCCTGCGGGACAACCCGGCGGCCCGGCTGCTGTGCCGCTACGACCGGCACCGGTTCGACGACGCCGCGGTCTCGCACCTGCGCGCGCTGCACGACACCGAGCTGGTCGGCCGCGCGGTCTACGACGACAACCTGCTGCGGATCACCAAGGCCGGGCCGGCCACCGCCCGGCTGGCCGGCGAGGTCGACCACAGCAACCGCCCGCAGATCCGCAAGCTCCTGCAGACCGTGCTCGACCAGGCGCTGCGCTCGCACTGGGCGCCCACCGACATCACCCTCGACCTGTCCTCGCTGCGGTTCCTGGACGTGGCCGGCGCGGTCAGCCTGGTGCACGCGGCCGAGGAGTTCCCCAGCACCCACCGGCTGGTGCTCACCGGCGTGCGCCCGCGGGTGGTGCGGGTGCTGGACCGCTGCGGCGCGCCGTTCGCCGCGCAGCTGGTGGTGGTCCCCCGCTCCGGGCAGCACCGGCGGAGCCGGCATGCGGGTTGAGAACACCCGCCGCGACCGGTCGGTGCGGCTGCAGCACGTCGCGGCCTTCTTCCGGTCCCCGGCCGACCTGCGCCAGCAGCTGCTGCCGATGGTCGCCTCGGCGCTGCGGTCCGGGTCGGCGGTGGCGACCGCGGTCACCCCGGCCACCGCGGCGGCCGTGCGCGACGAGCTGGGCGACCCGCCCGGGCTGGTCGTGCTGTCCCAGCCGGACGGGCGCGACGCCGGGTCCGGGCAGACCCTGGCCGGGCGCCGGGCCCGCGAGCTGCGCTCGCTGACCGCGGCCACCGGCCGCCCGGTCACCATGGTCAGCGAGCACGCCCCGCGCCTGGACGGCGCCGACGGCACCTTCTGGACCGAGCTCGACGCCGCGTTCAACATCGCCCTGGCCGAGCTGCCGGTCACCCTGACCTGCTTCTTCCCCGAGCTTCCGCTGCACCGGGAGGTGCTCGAAGGGGCCCGGCGCAACCACCCGCTGCTGCTGGTCCGCGGCGAGCACCGGCACAACCCGCACCACCTCGGCCCGCGGGCGGTGCTGGCCCAGCAGCCCGCCCCGGCGCCGGCGCTGCTCGGCCCGCCCGAGGTGCGGCTGTCCTTCGGCGCCTGGCAGCTGCACGAGGTGCGCAACGCCGTCGAGGACGCCCTACTGGCGGCCAACGTCCCGCACGAGCGCGCCGAGGACGTGGTGCTGGCGGTCAACGAGGTGGCCACCAACGCCGTCGAGCACGGCGACGCCGAGGCCGAGCTCAGCATCTGGATCGACCTCGACGGGGTCACCTGCGAGGTGCACGACACCGGGAGCCTGCGCGACCCGCTGCCGGGGCTGCAGGCCCCGCACTCGTCGAACCCGCGCGGGCGGGGCGTCTGGATCGCCCGACAGCTCTGCGACTGGTTGCACGTGTGGACCGACGGAACCGGCACCCACGTGCGCATCCGTGCCAGTCCTTGAGTACCATCGACTCAGGTTCCCGGCCGTCACCGGGGAGTGTGACCGAGCCAGCCCTTGGCAAGAGACCTCACGGGGAGAACACTTCTCCGCGGGCCCGGCGCCGACGGGATGCGCACGGTCCACCACGCGCAGCACATCCACACATCCGGCACTTCACGTTTGGGACCACCATGTCTGACGATCAGCGACGATCTCGCACGACGCGGGCTCCCCTCACCGGATCCCACCGGGTCACGGTGCTCGGCTCGTTCACCCTCACCTCCCGCGACGGCGCGGGCTCCCACGGCGGCGCGGTCCCGCTGGGCGTCGACGCCCGGCGGCTGGTGGCCTACCTGGCCGTGCACCCCCGCCCCCAGGAGCGCGCGGCACTGGCCGCGGACCTGTGGCCGGGCACCGCCGCCGACGCGGCCGCCCGGCTGCTGGCCGACGCGGTCGCCGCGGTCGACGCACCCGGCCTGCTCACCGCCGACGGACCGACCCTGTCGCTGGCCGCCGACGTCGAGGTCGACCTGGCCGACGCGATGGGCCTGGTCCGGGCCATGCCGGAGATCCCGGTCGACGACACCCCGGACGTCGCGCTGCTCGACGCGGACATCCTGCCGGGCTGGACCGCCTCCTGGATCGCGGTCGAGCGCGAGCGCTTCCGCCAGCTCCGGCTGCACGCGCTCGAGGAGCGCAGCCTGCGCCTGTCGGCCGCCGGCCGGCACGACCGGGCGGTCGCGCTCGCCGAGACGGCCGTGCGGGCCGCGCCCAGCCGGGAGAGCGCCCGCCGCGCCCTGATCGAGGCCCACCTCGCCCAGGGCAACATCGCCGCCGCCGTGGCCCAGTACGACGACTACCGCGAGCTGCTGCGGTCCAGCGTCGGCGGCCCCGACCCGTCCGGGCTCGACCGGCTCTTCCCGCCGGCGCCGGTCTGGCCGGTGCTGCGCGCCCGCCGCCCGATGCCGCGCTCGGCGGTCCAGCTGCCCGGCCTGCGCTCGGTGCGCGGGGCCGGTACGGGCGGGCCGCGCCGGCTGGTGTCGGGCGGCTCGGTGCCCGGCACCTCCCGCTGACGGCCCACCCGCACGACGACGCCGCGCCCCCTCCCGGAGGCGCGGTGTTTCGCGTGCCGTGGGCTGCTGCGCGCGGGCCTCAGCCCGACAGCGGCAGGGTGAAGGCGACCTCGGTGCCGCGCGCGTCGCTGGTCACCCGCATTTCCCGGGTCAGGCTGTCGATCATCGCCAGGCCGCGGCCGCGGTGCCCGGGGCGGGCCGGCACCGGCCGCCACCGCCCGTGGTCGCGCACCCGCGCGGTGAGCACCCGCGGCTGCTCGGCGGTGATCTCCAGCTCGACCTCGACGGTGCCGGGGCCGCGATCGCGGTAGGCGTGCTCCACGCCGTTCGCCATCGCCTCGCCGAGCGCCAGCTGCAGGTCCATGACGTCGTCGGGGGGCACGTCGTGCTCGTCGGCCCAGGCCTCGACGCGGCGGCGCACCAGGCGCAACACCGCGGGATCGGCGGGGTGCTCCGCCCACCAGCGGGCCGACACGGGGGCATCGGCCCGGACCCCGCCCTCGGCGGCGTCGGCCGCGCCCCTGCCCGTCGTGCCACGGCCGGCGGCGTCGGCGACGGCCGCGGTGCCACCGCCGTCCGACTGCTGCCCCACTGCGCGGTTCATCACCTGTTCCTCGCGTCCGTGATCCCGTTCGCTACTGCAGGTGCCCGAGCCCGACGCCCGGCAAACGGGATCCGGCCGACCCGCGCCGAGATCCTGCCCACCCGGGTAGAGGTCCCGCGCACGGGGTACCTGGGGGCATGTCTCGCACTTCCGAGCCCGATGTCGGCTCCGACGACCACCTCGCCCGCACCCGGGAGACCGGTGGTGTCCAGCCGAACCGCGAGGACGGGTCGGCCCAGCGCGCCGCCGACACCGAGCGGTCCGACCCCGACGGCGGGGGCACCACCGGAACCGACGAGAACGAGGAGTTCGTGGGCAGAGCGGCCGGTCAGGACGCGGGCTTCGCCGGGGAGACCGGCGCCGAGGCCCGCTCCGAGGCGGCCCGGAAGGAGTGAGTGATGGCCAGGACGAAGGACGGCAACGAGCTGAGCGGGGTGGCCAAGCTGGCCTACAAGCCGTTCGGCATGGCATTCGGCATGCTCGGCGGGCTGCTCGCCGGGCGCGTGTTCGGGATCATCTGGAAGAAGATCTCCAACGAGGACTCCACCCCCCAGCCGCTGTCGGACGACTACAGCACCCGTGAGGTGCTGCTGGCCGCCACGCTGCAGGGCGCGGTCTTCGCACTGATCAAGACGGCGGTGGACCGGTACGGCATGAAGGGGGTGCGCCGCTTCCTGGACGCGCCCCGCCCGCCCTCGGACCGGCGCACGGCCGCCTGACCCACCGTTCCCACCATCCCCCGGTCGACCCGGTCCGCACCGCGCGGACCGGGTCGACCCGTGTCCGCGCCGGCCCCACGACCGGCTCAGCCCAGGGCGCGCAGCCTGGGCAGCACGTCCTCGGCGAACTGCTCCAGGAACCGCCGCTGGTCGTGGCCGGGGCCGTGGAAGACCAGGTGGGTGAGCCCGGCGTCGAGGTAGGGCTTGATCTGGGCGATCGCCTCGTCCGGGTCGGAGGCCACGATCCACCGCTTGGCCACCTGCTCGATCGGCAGCTCGTCGGCCAGTCGCTCCATCTCCACCGCGGAGTCCACGCTGTGCTTCTGCTCGGCGCTCAGCGACAGCGGCGCCCAGAACCGGCAGTTCTCCAGCGCCGCGGCCGGGTCGCGGTCGTAGGACATCTTGATCTCGATCATCCGGTCCACCGCGGCCGGGTCGCGCTCGGCCGCCGCGGCCCCCTCGGCCACCGCGGGCAGCAGCTTGTCGGTGTAGAGCTCCATGCCCTTGCCCGAGGTGCAGATGAACCCGTCGCCGGCCCGGCCGGCGTACTTGGCCACCACCGGCCCGCCGGCCGCGACGTAGACCGGGATGGGCTGCTCGGGCCGGTCGTAGATGGTCGCGCCGACGGTCGTGTAGTACTCGCCCTGGAAGGAGACCTCCTCCTCGGCGGTCCACAGCTCGCGGATCAGCCGCACGGCCTCGCGCAGCCGGGCGAAGCGCTCCTTGAACTCCGGCCACTCCCGCCCGGACACCGCGATCTCGTTGAGCGCCTCCCCGGTGCCCACCCCGAGCATCACCCGGCCCGGGTAGAGCACCCCCAGGGTGGCGAAGGTCTGGGCCAGCACCGCGGGGTTGTAGCGGAACGTCGGGGTCAGCACCGAGGTGCCCAGCTGGATCCGCTCGGTCCGCTCCCCCACCGCGGCCAGCCAGCTCAGCGCGGACGGCGCGTGGCCGCCCTCGTGCCGCCAGGGCAGGAAGTGGTCCGAGACCACCGCGCTGTCCAGCCCGGCCCGCTCGGCCAGCACCGCGTACTCCACCAGATCCCGGGGCCCGAACTGCTCCGCCGAGGCCTTGTAGCCGATCCGCACTCCCACGCCGTCGCCCTCTTCCCGTTCCCGTCCGCCGGACGATCCGCGCCGGTCCGGCGCCGTGGTCGGCCCGTCGTCGTCGCGTGATCGGTCCCCAGCCTGCCACCCCGGTGCCGATCGGGCCCGCGCCCATCGCGGTGGCCCCGGCGACCCGTGGGCAACTCGCATGCGCCGCCGGCCGCCACGACCTACCGTCGAGCGGTCATGAGCGTCGAGAAGCAGTCGTCGCCGCA
>JASLAP010000710.1 GCA_030147065.1 Pseudonocardia sp.
CTGCGGGGCCACGTCCTCCGGGTCCTCGGCCAGCTCCAACCGGCCGAACACCAGCAGGCCCTCGTCGCCGCCCGGGGTGAGGGTGTCGACCTCCAGCAGCGAGCGGCGCAGCCCCATCCGGCGCATCTGCAGCACCCGCACATCGGCGACCAGCGGCCACGGGTGGTGCCGGGCGCGGAACAGCCCGCCGACGGTCAGCCCGTGCTCGTCGACCCGCAGCCGGGGCCGGGCCCGGGTGCCGACCACCGCGGCCACCAGCAGCCCGACCGCGGCGATCCCGGCGATCAGCCGCCCGGCCGGGTCGGCGGAGGAGGTCCAGAGCAGGGCGCACCAGCCGACTGCGGCCAGGGCACCGAGCCAGCAGAGCGCGACCAGCCCGGCCGCCGGGCTCCACTCCCGGACCCGGCCGTCGGCAGCGGGTGGGGTCAGCGCCACCGCATCGTCATCAGCAGCCCGATCACGATGAGGGCGAAGCCGATCGCGAAGTTCCACGGGCCCAGCGCGATCATGAACCCGATCGACTCGCCGGCCAGGTAGTTGACCACCAGCCAGGCCAGGCCGGCCAGCATCAGCCCGAGCATCACGGCGATGTACACCGGATGGGTCGGGCCCTGCACCTTCACCGGGGTGGTGGTGCGCCGGTCGCCGGACGGCGGCGTGTAGACGGTCTTCTTGCGGACCTTCGACTTCGGCATGTGTGCTGAACCTCGCGTGACGGACGGCCGGGTGCCCAGGAACCCCGGTGCGGTTTCCCCACGGTATCGCGCCGCGCTCAGGCGCGGGCGCTCACCGCCGCGGTCTCGGCGGTCAGCGCGGCCACGGTGGGCTCGGCGACCGGGTGGCCCGCCGCGGCCATCCAGTTCGCCAGCAGCCGGTGACCGCCCTGGGTGAGCACCGACTCGGGGTGGAACTGCACGCCGTGCAGCGGCAGTTCCCGGTGCCGCAGCGCCATGATCACGCCGCTCCCGGTGCGGCCGGTGACCTCCAGCGCGGCCGGCAGCGTCTCCGGGCGGATGGACAGCGAGTGGTAGCGGGTGGCCACGAACGGGTCGGGCAGCCCGGCCAGCACGTCGGACCCGCCCCCCGGATCGGCGTGGTGCACCAGCGAGGTCTTGCCGTGCAGCAGTTCGGGGGCGCGGTCGACGACCCCGCCGTAGGCGACGCCGATCGCCTGGTGCCCCAGGCAGACGCCGAGCAGCGGCAGCTCCCGCTCGGCGCTGCGGTGGATGACCTCGATGCTGCGCCCGGCCCGCTCCGGGGTGCCCGGGCCGGGGCTGATCAGCACGCCGTCGACGTCGTCGAGCTCGGCGGGGTCGACCTCGTCGTTGCGCCGCACCACGGTGTCCGCGCCGAGCTGGGCCAGGTACTGGACGAGGTTGTAGACGAAGCTGTCGTAGTTGTCGACGACGAGGACGCGCATGGGGCCAGTCTCCCCGAGCGGGCGCCGCGGCGTCGCCCCGGTTCCCCGGGGCCCGCCGGGCCGGCTCAGCCGTTGACCCCGCCCGGCGGGTTGCCGAAGGTGATGGTGATCTGGTCGTCGCCGGACACCGGGTCGCCCGGGTCGATCGACTGCTCGGTCACCTTGTTCTCGTCGTCCTCGTCGGCGCCCCTGTCCTCTTCGAGCTTGACGTTGACCAGTCCGAGCTCGGCCAGGTCGGCCAGCGCCTCCTGCGGCTGCTTGCCGATCAGGTCGGGCATCTCGGCGCCCTCCCCGTTGGACAGCTGGAGGGTGATCTCGGTGCCCGGTTCGACCGTGGTGCCGGCCGCCGGCCTGGTGCCGGCCACCGTGCCCTCGTCGCCGCCGGCCTCCACCTCCTCGGCGGTCGAGTTGACCCTGAGACCGAGGGCCTGCAGCGCGCGCACCGCGTCGTCGACGCTGTCGCCCTCCAGGTCCGGGACCTGCACCGAGGTCTGCTCGGTGCCGACCACGATGTCGACCTCGGTGCCGCCGGCGACCCGCTCGCCGGGCTCCGGGTCGGTCCGGATGACCTTCCCGACGTTGGCCGCGTCCGGGGTCTCCTCCTCGGTGGTGGCGCCCAGCACCAGCCCGACGGCGGTGAGTTCCTGCTCGGCCTGCGCGGCGTCGCGGCCCAGCAGCCGGGGCACGTTCACCTCGGCCGGGCCGGTGCCCATCGCCAGGTTGACCGGGCTCCGCTCGGCGATCGCGGTGCCGGCCGGCGGGTCGGAGCTGACCACCGTGCCGGTCTCCTCGGGTCGCGACTCGACCTGGGTGACCTCACCGACCCGCAGCCCCAGTGCGGTGATCTGGTTGCGGGCGTCCTGCTCGGTCAGCCCGGCCAGGGTCGGTACCGGGACCTCTCGGGGCGTCACCGGGCCGGCCAGCAGCAACTGGTAGACGACGAAGCCGACGATCCCCAGCACGGCGGCCACCGCCACGCCGATCCCGACGACACGACCGGTGCTGCGCCCGGAGTCGTCGTCGTAGTAGTCGGTGGCCGGACCGCCGGCGGGGGGCAGGCCGTGCCGGCCGCTCATCCGGCTGGTGGCCGGGCCGCTGGCCAGCATGGCCGTGCGCTCGTCCTCGCTGAGCACCATCGGGGCCAGCGGGGCCTGCCCGGAGCGCACCCGGACCAGGTCCGCGCGCAGCTCGGCGGCGGACTGGTAGCGGTTGGCCGGGTTCTTCGACAGCGCCTTGAGGATCACCGCGTCCAGCGCGGGCGGGATGTTCGGGTTGACCGACGACGGGGGCCTCGGGTCCTCGCGCACGTGCTGGTAGGCCACCGCGACCGGGGTGTCGCCGGTGAACGGCGGCTCCCCGGTGAGCAGCTCGTAGAGCACGCAGCCGGCCGCGTAGACGTCGCTGCGCGCGTCCACCGCCTCGCCGCGGGCCTGCTCCGGTGACAGGTACTGGGCGGTGCCGATCACCGCGGCGGTCTGGGTGACGTTCTGGCCCTCGCCCAGCGCCCGGGCGATGCCGAAGTCCATCACCTTCACCGCGCCGGCCCGGGTGATCATGATGTTGGCCGGCTTGACGTCGCGGTGGATGATCCCGTGCCGGTGGCTGAAGTCCAGCGCGGCGCAGACGTCGGCCATCACCTCGGTGACCTTCTGCTGGGTCATCGGGCCCTGGGTCTTGACGATCTCGCGCAGGGTCTGCCCGTCGACGAACTCCATGACGATGTAGGGCAGCGGACCGGACTCGCCGGCGACCTCGCCGGTGTCGTAGACCGACACGATGGCCGGGTGGTTCAGCGCCGCGGAGTTCTGCGCCTCCCGCCGGAACCGCATCAGGAACTGCGGGTCGCGGGCGAGGTCCGCGCGCAGCACCTTGATCGCGACGTCGCGGCCCAGCCGGGTGTCCAGCCCGCGGTGCACCTCGGACATCCCGCCGTAGCCGAGCACGTCGCCCAGCTCGTACCGATCTGACAACAGTCGGGAGGTGGTCATCGCTGCCGGTTCCTGGGAGTCGTGGGTGGTTCGGTCGTCTTTCCGGGCCACAGTGCCCCGTCGTGCGTCCCCCCGGGCGCCGACGGTGCACGCCGAGCGCCGGAGCGTTGGCTGAGCGGGCTCACCGGACGCCGCTGTCCACCGCGCGCCACCCCGTGTCACCCGCCGCACCGCTCGTGGTCGCCGGACCGGCCGGTGCGGCGACCGGGACGTCCACGGCCAGACCGTCCCGCGCCGACACGCTACCGGTCGACGTCACCGCCGCGCCGGAACCCGTCGGTGCGGTGAACACCACCGTCCGCAGCACGTACACCCCCACCGCGACGGCGGCCAGGGTCAGCAGGACGAACAGCACCAGCAGCACCGTGCGGCTGCGCCCGGACCGCGGCTGCAGCCGCAGCGGCTCGGTCGGCAGCGCCGGAGGCGGGGTCTGGTGGCGGGCCGCCCGGCGGGCCGGCCGCTCGGGGGCGCGGCCGTCGGTCGCGGCCCGGGCCCGGACCGGCTGGGCGGCGTGC
>JASLAP010000721.1 GCA_030147065.1 Pseudonocardia sp.
CCGCCGGATCGCCGGGCGCGGGGGCATGCTCTCGGTCGGGCTTCCGCACGACGAGGTACGGCCGTGGCTGGACGGACGGGACGAGGTGTCGCTGGCCGCGGTCAACGGGGCCCGGTCGGTGGTGGTCTCGGGCGACGCGGACGCGCTCGACGGCCTGCAGGCCGAGCTGGACGAGGCCGGGGTGCGGACCCGGCGGGTCGGGGTGGACTACGCCTCGCACTCCGCGCACGTCGACGAGCTGGAGGAGGAGATCGTCGCCGCGCTGGCGCCGATCACCCCCCGGCCGGGCACGGTGCCGTTCCACTCCACGGTCACCGGCGACGTGCTGACCGGCGCCGAACTGGACGCCGGCTACTGGTTCGCCGGGCTGCGCCGCACGGTCCGCCTGGACGACGTCGTGCGCTCGGTCGTCGCCGACGGCTGCGACGTCGTGGTGGAGGTCGGCCCGCACCCGGTGCTGCTGCCCGGGGTGCAGGAGACCCTCGACGACATCGGGTCCGACGCGGCGGCGGTGGGTTCGCTGCGCCGCGACCAGGGCGGCTGGGACCGCTTCCTGGCCTCGCTGGGCGAGGTGCTGGCAGCCGGCGGGCCCGTCGACGTGGACGCCCTGCTGGCCGGGACCGGGGCCCGCCCGGTCGACCTGCCCACCTACCCGTTCCAGCGCCGCCGGTACTGGCTCGACAGCGCGGTGGGCGCGCTCGACACCCCCGTGGAGCGGACCGGGGTGGGCGCGCTCGACGCCGACTTCTGGGCCGCGGTCGAGGACGGCGACGTCGCCGGGCTGTCCCGGCTGGTCGGGGTCGAGCCGGGGGAGTGGGACGCGCTGCTGCCGCGGCTGGCCGCCTGGCGCGGCCGGTCCCGCCGCGACGCCGAGCTGGACGGCCTGCGCTACCGGGTCGCCTGGACCCCGCTGGCCCCGGCGCCGCCCCCGCCCGCCGGCACCTGGGCGGTGGCCGTGGCGCCCGGGCAGCAGGTCGACGGCCTGCTCGACGGGCTCCGCGGCGCCGGGCTCGACGTGCACGTGCTGGGGCTCCCCGTTCCCGACCGCGCCGACGTCGCGGCGCGCCTGGCCGAGCTGCCCCCCGTCGACGGGGTGCTCTCGCTGCTCGCCCTCGACCCCGGTGACCCGGCGGACGCCACGCCGGCCGGATTCACCCGCACCCTTGCCCTCGTGCAGGCCCGCACCGACGTCGGGCTGGACGCCCCGCTGTGGCTGGCCACCAGCGGCGCGGTCGCGGTCTCCCGGGCCGACCGGGTCACCGCCCCGGAGCAGGCCCTGGTTTGGGGGCTGGGCCGGATCGCCGCAGTGGAGCACCCGCAGCGCGGCGGCGGGCTGGTCGACCTGCCCACCGACCCGGACCGGCGCGCGCTGCGCCGGCTGGCCGGCGTCCTCGGGCAGCAGGCCGAGGACCAGGTCGCGGTGCGCGCCGCGGGCACCTTCGGCCGCCGGCTGGAGCACGCCCCGGCCGGTCCCGGCGGCCGGCCGTGGACCCCGTCCGGCACGGTGCTGATCACCGGGGCCGGTGCGCTGGCCGGGCACGTCGCCCGGTGGCTCGCCGGAGCCGGGGCCGGGCACCTGGTGCTGGCCGGGCGCCGCGGTCCGGACGCCCCCGGCGGGCAGGCCCTGGCCGCGGAGCTGCGGGCGGCGGGCACCCGGGTCGACCTGGCCACCTGCGACGTCACCGACCGGGCCGCCGTGGCGGCCCTGCTCGACGGGATCGACGACCTCACCGCCGTGGTGCACACCGCGGGCGTGCTCGACGACGGGCTGATCGACGCGCTGACCCCGCAGCGGGCCGCGGCGGTGCTCGCGCCCAAGGTCGCCGGGGCCCGCCACCTCGACGAGCTGACCCGCGACCGGGAGCTGTCGGCGTTCGTGCTGTTCTCCTCGTTCGCCGGCACCGCGGGCGGCTCCGGGCAGGGCGCCTACGCCGCGGCCAACGCCCACCTGGACGCGCTGGCCCTGCACCGGCGCGCGGCCGGGCTGCCGGCCACCTCGCTGGCCTGGGGAGCCTGGGCCGGCGGCGGCCTGGTCGACGCGGCCACCGCCGACCGGCTCGCCCGCGACGGGCTGCGCGCGATGGACCCGGGGACGGCGGTGGCCGCGCTGCAGCGCGCCCTCGACCACGACGACCCCTACCTGGCGGTGGTCGACGTGGACTGGGCGACGCTGGCCGCCCGCCAGCCGCACGTCCGGCACGGCGCCGCCTACGGTGAGCTGCCCGAGATCCGCGCCCTGGCCACCGCGGACGGCCCCGCCGAGCCCACCGGCCTGACCGAGTGCAGCGGGGCCGACCTGGCCGCCGCGGCCACCGAACTGGTCTCCCGCGAGGTCGCGGCCGCGCTCGGGCACCCCGACACCGAGCGCCCGGACGCCGGCCTGGCCTTCCGCGACCTCGGCTTCGACTCGCTCACCGCGGTCGACCTGCGCAACCGCCTCGGGCAGGCGACCGGCCTGCGGCTGCCGGTGACCCTGGTCTTCGACCACCCGACGGTCGCCGCGCTGGCCGGGTACCTGACC
>JASLAP010000421.1 GCA_030147065.1 Pseudonocardia sp.
GGGCCGACCAGCCGGACGGCCCCGACCAGCCGGGCCGGGGTGCCGTCCGCGGTGGGCTCCACCGCGGCCGCGCAGTCCAGCCGCCGCCCCCCGGCGACCGGCAGGTCGAGCCGGTGCACGGCCGGGCGCGGCTCGGTGCGCAGGGCCCGGCGCAGCGCGGCCACCTGCTGGGACTCCACCGGGGTGGCACCGGGCGGGATGCCGACCGCGCGGTAGAGCTCCTCCAGCGCCCGGTCGCGGCGCAGCCCGCCATCGGGCAGGTCGTAGGACCAGGTACCGCTGGTCGGCGGGCCGGCCGGGCGCGGGCGGGCGGGGTCGGCCGGGTCCGGCACCACCAGGCACAGCTCCCCGGTGGCGGTGGGCCGCCGGACCAGCCGCACCGGGACCACCGAGCCGTCCGGGCGGGCCAACCGGGCGTCCTCGTCGGCCCCGCGGACCAGGCTGAACAGCGGCGCCCCGGACAGCCCGGGCGGCGCCGGGCGCCAGCCGGGGAACCACTGGCCGGGCGGCTCGGGCATCCGCCCGGCCAGCCGCAGCAGGGCCGCGTTCACCTGGACGATCCGGCCGGCCCGGTCGCACACCAGGGCCGGCTCGACCGGCGCCGGCTCGGCGTGCCCGGCCCGGACCGGGGCTTCCGGATCGGGCCGGGCGGGTTCGGGTGCCCCGACCGGGTCCACGACCGCGGCGGGCCCGCCGGTGCCGTCCGCAACCGCTTGCGCCACCGCCCCGCCGCCGGCCGCCACGGGGGCCGGTGGCACGGCGGCGGGGTGCGCCTCGAGCTCGCCCACCCGAACCTCCCGGCCTCGATCGTCGCTCACCGGGGTCAACGATGCCGCACGCGTGACGATCTGCCGGATTCGCCCCCGTCGGACCGGACTGGTCCGAACAGGTGAACAGGGAAACCTCCCATGACGCCGATCGGCCGAACATCTGCAGGTCCCGACCTCGGGCAGTGATCAGGAACGCGCGGCGTCCCGCTCGGCGGCGGCGGCGACCGCGGCCGACACGGCGGGCGCGACACGCGGGTCGAACGGGCTGGGCACGATCCGGTCGGCGGCGAGGTCGTCGCGGGCGACGTCCAGGATCGCCTCCGCCGCGGCCAGCTTCATCGCCTCGGTGATCCGCCGGGCGCCGGCGTCCAGGGCGCCGCGGAAGACCCCGGGGAAGGCCAGCACGTTGTTGATCTGGTTGGGGAAGTCGCTGCGCCCGGTGGCGACGATCGCCGCGTACCGGGCGGCCGCGTCCGGGTGCACCTCGGGGTCCGGGTTGGACAGCGCGAAGACCATCGCCTCCGGCGCCATCCGGGACAGCAGCTCGGCCGGCAGCGCCGCCCCGGACAGCCCGACGAACACGTCCGCGCCGACCAGCGCCTCGGCGGTCGAGCCGGTGACCCCGCGCGGGTTGGTGCACGCGGCCAGCGCGGCCTTCTCCCCCGTGACGCCGGCCCGGCCGGGCACCAGCACCCCGCGCGAGTCGAGCACCACGACATCGTCCGCCCCGGCGCTGAGCAGGATCCGGGCGCAGGCCACCCCGGCCGCACCGGCGCCGGACACCACGACCCGCAGCCCGGCGAGCTCGCGGCCCTGCACCGCGCAGGCCCCGCGCAGCGCGGCCAGCAGCACGATCGCCGTGCCGTGCTGGTCGTCGTGCATGACCGGGCAGTCCAGGGCCTCGACCAGCCGCCGCTCCAGCTCGAAGCAGCGGGGCGCGGCGACGTCCTCCAGGTTGACCGCGCCGTAGCTGGGGCGCAGCCGCACCATCGTCTCGACGATCTCGTCGACGTCGGTGGTGGCCAGCACCATCGGGATGGAGTCCAGCCCGCCGAACGCCTTGAACAGCGCCGACTTGCCCTCCATCACCGGCAGCGCGGCGCGCGGGCCGATGTCGCCCAGGCCGAGCACCGCGGTGCCGTCGCTGACCACGGCGACCATCCGGCTCGCCCAGGTGTAGCGGTCGGCCAGCGTCTCGTCGACCGCGATCGCCCGGCTGACCTCGGCCACCCCCGGGGAGTAGGCGATGGCCAGGTCGCGGGAGTCGGACAGCGGGGCGGTCAGGCCGGTGGCCAGCTTGCCGCCGCGGTGGGCGGCGAAGATGTCCGCGGTGGAGATCGGCGGGGCGGCGGGGGCGCGATCGGGAACGACAGTCATGGCAGAAGGGCTTCCTCGTGCGGTGCTCTGGTGGGTAGCGCCCTGCGGGGCGCTGCTCGCCGCGCACCGAGCCGGGTATCGCCCTGGGCCGCGGTGCCGGACGGCTTCTCGCGGAGCGCGCCGCGGGTTGGCGCCGCGCGCACCGGAGGTTGCTGTTCGGATGCGCCGCCATGGTAGCGCCCCCGCCCGCCCCACCCCGCCCGTCACCGGGGGCGGAGGCGGCCGGGGCGGGGCCACATGCGGTAGCGGACGACCGCGGGCACGGCGGCAGGGCCGAGGGTGCGGGAGTCGGTGGAGCCGTCCGGGTTGTCGCCGAGGACCCACCAGCCGGTCCCGTCCGGCCGGACCGCGCGCTTCACCGACACCTGCCCGGGCCGGGCCGCCCAGGTGACCAGCACCACGTCGCCCGGCCGGACCGGGGCACCGAATCGGACCAGCACGACGTCACCGTCGCGCAGGCTCGGCGACATCGACGGGCCGCGCACCGCGACCCTGCGCCAGCGCACCCCGACCTCCTCACCGGCCCTGCCCGCCGCGGGCACCGCGAGTAGTGTCGGCCAGGCCAGAAACGATCACCACCAGGGAGGAACCATGCGGATGCTGTCCCGCATTCTCCGCCCGCGGCTGGAGGCCACCGCGCACTGCGACCTCCCCTGCGGCGTGTACGACCCGGCGCAGGCTCGGATCGAGGCCGAGTCGGTCAAGGCCATCCAGGAGAAGTACCAGGCCAACGACGACCCGGCGTTCCGCACCCGGGCGATCCAGATCAAGGAGCAGCGGGCCGACCTGGTCAAGCACCACCTGTGGGTGCTGTGGACCGACTACTTCAAGCCCCCGCACTTCGAGAAGTACCCGGAGCTGCACCAGCTGTTCAACAAGGCCACCAAGAAGGCAGGCGGCGGCGAGGGCGGCGGCAAGTCGTCCATGGACCCGGCCACCGGCCAGGAGCTGCTGGACCTGATCGCCCAGATCGACAAGATCTTCTGGGAGACCAAGCAGGCGGCCTGATCCTGGCACGGCGAGCGGCGCTGACCAGCGGGACATCCCCGTCGGTCAGCGTCGCTTCTCCTTGTGTCGACCTTCCACGGCCCGCCCGGAGGTGGCCCGGCCCGCGGGAGGTGCCCACGGCACATCCCCGGAGAACTGGCGCAGCAGGCCGCGCCGGGGCGCCGCGGGCCGCATTTCCGGAGGACAATCCAGGGTGTCCGCCACCCGTGGCGGACCGACTCCGGAAGGGAGGCCGCCATGGCCCCGGTCCGCACCCCGTTCCGCCCCACCCTCCCGCAGCCTCTCACCGACCGCTGGCAGCGCCGGCTGGACCGCCGCCGGCTCGCCGAGCAGGACCTGCTGGCCGCGCAGCTCGCCGGCCTGCACCGCATCCGGGACCTGGCCGGTGACGCCCGCCGGCTGGTCGACGCCGGATGGCTGCAGCACGCCTGGTTCGCCTACCGCGACGCCGCCGGCCACCCCCGCACCGTCACCGCGCACAACGCCCACGAGCTGGGCGACCACCCGGTGGTGGCCGCCTGCCTGGTCGGGGCGGTCGTGCAGGCCGGCGGCGGGCTACCCGCGGTGCACACCCAGCCGGTGCAGCGGGCGCTCGACCTGACCTGGCACACGCTGTTCGCCGCCCCCGGGGAGCGGGTGCGGTGGTGCCCGGCGCCACCGGTCCGGGCCGCCCGCGTGCGCGAGCTGACCCGGTGGAACGATCATCCCGCCCGGCAGGCCGGCGAGGTGGCCGACCTGCTCCGCGCGGTCGGCGCGGCCGCGACCGCGGAGATCGGCCGCCACCGGCCGTGACGGGCGGGTGAGACCGCGGTGGGCCAGAATCGGCGACCGTCGGTGGAAGGAGTCCACTCCTCTGTGGTGTGCGGGCGCGGCGCGAGCCGCCCCCGTCGCGGCGGTGGCGGGCATGCGAAAACGGGGGCAGCTGGGTGGACGCCGCGAGCGCCGCACGAGATCCGTGGGACGGCCACCTGCTGCTGGTGAGCGGGTCCGGGCCGGCCGACCGGGCGGGGGTGGCCGAGTGGGCCCGGCGCGGCCTGGACCGCGGCGACAAGCTGATCTACGCCGCGGACGAGGAGGCCGGCACGCTCGACGACCTGGTCGTCGACCTGGCCGAGCACGACGTGGCCGCGGCCGCGGCCGCCGATTCCGAGCAGCTCACCGTGGTCGACCCGGAGCGGCTCTACCGCCCCGGCGCCTTCGACCGGCTGATCGGGCAGGCCTTCGACGACGGGTTCCCCGGGGTGCGCACCTGCGGCAGCCCGGAGGCCGCCGCCGACGTCGCGACCGGTGCGGAGTTCGCCCACTTCGAGCGGGCGGCCGAGCAGTGCTGGACCGAGCGCGGGGTGTCCTCGTTGTGCCGCTACCCGCCGCACCGGATCGCCGGGCCGGAGCTGGACGTCGCCACCGCGCGCCACCCCACCGGCGTCCGCGACAGCTACCTGGTGGCGCAGTCCCCCGCAGCGGGCCAACTGGTGCTGCGCGGCGAGGTCGACAGCACCAACCACGCCCTGCTGCAGTCGGTGGTCAGCACGGCGGTGGCCGGGCACGCCGACGGCGCCCTGCGCATCGACCTGTGCGGCATCGGCTTCCTCAGCGTCGGCGCGTGGCGGGCGCTGGTGCACGCCACGGCGGTGCTGCGCGAGGCCGGCAACGAGGTCCGGCTGGCCGGGGTCTCGTCGGTCGGCAGGCGGGTACTCCGGCTCACGGGGTACGACCGCCACTTCGTGCTGCAGGAGAAACCGGAGCCCGGGGCATGAGCCTTGACCAGGATCGCTGCCACCACGACGGGGTCCTGTTCGGCTCCGACGCGGAACTGGTGCTGGCGACCACGCCGTTCGTCTCGGCCGGGCTCAGCGCCGGCGACGTGGTGATCGTGCAGGCCCCCGACCACGATCTGACCGTCCTGCGCGACGCCTTCGACGACGACCCGCACATCCGGTTCGAGCCGCAGCCGGACTCCCGGCGCAGCACCATGGGCGTCCTCGCCGGCCTGCAGCGGATCTGCGACCGGGAGTGCGCGGAGGGCCGTCGGGTGCGGGTCGCCGGGCCGGTCCCGTTCGGCGACGACCCGTTGGCCCGCCGGCAGTGGATGCAGTACGAGGCGCTGATCGCCCGGGTGTTCGCGCCCTACCGGTTCTCCGGGCTGTGCCCGTACGACGTCCGGGTCACCCCGCCGGACCTGCTGGACCTGGCCCGGCGCACGCACACCCTGCTCACCGCGGCCGGCGAGCCCGGCCCGGACGGGACGGCCGACCAGGGCTCCGCGGTGGACGCCGAGCTGCTGCGGTCGCTGGCCGACCCGCCGGCGGGCGGGGCGGACCGGCCGGGGCTGCGCACGGTCCTGCCGGCCGGCCGGGTCGTCGACCTCGGCGCCGCCCGGCACGCGCTGATCCGCGCGCTGGGCCCGGGGGCCCGCCAGCCGCTGGCCGACAACCTGGTCACCGCGGCCAACGAGATCGTGACGAACGCCCTGCAGCACGGCCGGCCGCCGGTCTTCCTCACCCTGCAGCGCGACGACCGCGGCTGGCTGTGCACGGTCACCGACCACGGCAGCGGCATCACCGACCCCTACCTTGGCGTGGACTCCCCGCTGCCGGGCAACCCGCAGGCGCCGGGGATGGGGCTGTGGCTGGCCCGCCAGCTGGCCGACCGGCTGACCATCGGCACCGACGGGTCCGGCGCCACGGTCGTCGCGGTGGCCTTCGACGAGGACTGACCGCGGGGCCCGGCGGATCACCCGCCGGGCCCCGTCCGTCGTCGATGCCGAGTCGCCAGAAACGATCACCGACCGCGCCGGGCCCCAACGGGGTGCTCTTGCCAGGAGCTTGCAGCAGAGTATCCCAGCGCGGTCGGCCCGACAACGCGTGCAGCATCGTTCTGGCTGCTGCAGGATGGTTGCGACAACGTCACGATCCTGGAGGTCCGATGGCCGAGTACACCCTTCCCGACCTGCCCTACGACTACGGCGCCCTGGCCCCGCACATCGCCGGCGAGATCATGGAGCTGCACCACTCCAAGCACCACCAGACCTACGTCACCGCGCTCAACGGCGTCCTGGAGAAGCTGGCCGCGGCCCGCGAGGCCGGGAACTTCGATGCGATCGTCGGGCTGGAGAAGACCCTGGCGTTCAACCTGGGTGGGCACGTCAACCACTCGATCTTCTGGCAGAACATGTCCCCGGACGGCGGGGGCGAGCCCACCGGGGAGCTCGCGGCCGCGATCGACGACGCGTTCGGTTCGTTCGACGCGTTCAACGGGCACTTCACCGCGGCCGCGACCACCATCCAGGGCTCGGGCTGGGCGATCCTCGGCTGGGACGTGCTGGGCGAGCGGCTGCTGGTCCACCAGCTCTACGACCAGCAGGGCAACCTGCCCGCCGGCCAGGTCCCGCTGGTGATGCTGGACATGTGGGAGCACGCGTTCTACCTGCAGTACAAGAACGTCAAGCCGGACTACGTCAAGGCGTGGTGGAACGTGGTCAACTGGTCCGACGCGCAGGCGCGGTTCACCGCGGCACGCTGACCGGACGGCGGGGCCCGGACCGGGCCCCGCTCGCGGTCACCGTCCGGGGGGTTCGGTGACCTGGATGTCCAACCCGCCCAGCAGCGCCAGCCCGAGCGGGATCTGCTGGTCGGCGCCGATCCGGGTGCCGCGCAGGGCGAACGCGCCGCGCACCTCGTCGAGCGTGGAGCCGTGCAGGGCGGCCCCGGCGAGCTCGGCGTCGACGAAGCTCGCGCCGGTCAGGTCGCAGCCGAGCAGGGCGCAGTCGGTGCCGGTGAACCGGTAGAGGTCGGCACCCTGCAGACCGGTGCCCTCGACCAGCAGGTGCGACGCCCGCGCCATCCGCAGGTTGGCCAGGTCGCCCCGGCAGTCCACGACGTGCACGTCGATGAGGCTCGCCCCGGCCAGCACGACGCCGGTCAGCCGGCAGTCGGTGAAGCTCACCCGGGTGAGACCGGCGTCGTCGAGCACCGCGCCGGACAGGTCGCAGTGCACGAACGCGGTGTCCCGGCAGCGCAGACCGGTCAGGGTGCGCCCGGACAGGTCCGCGCCCTCCCACCGGCACTCCTGCAGGGTCACGTCGGCGACGTGCTCGGGCACCTCGACCCCGGCGTCGGCCAGCACGCCGTCCCAGGTGGCCCCGGGGTCGAGCACGGCCGGGGCCGGGGCCCAGGTGGGCGGGACCTCCGGCGGGTCCGGGCGGAGCTTCGTCCGGGCCGGCCGGCTCCTGCGGTTCGCTCGCGCCACGGCCGGGACTGTACGGACGGCCCCCGACAGCCCCCGACGGCCCCGGTCACCCCCCGGAGGTGGCCGACCGGCCCTGCGTTGATCTTCGATTTCACCAACGGTTCCACGACACGGCCAGGGCTGTGCCTGCTCGCCGCGACGTCGATCGTCGGGTTCGGGCTCTACGTCATCGTGTCCTGATCCGGGCCGCCGCTCAGTCGTGCTCGGGGAGGTCCCGGACGGTGTGCCCGGCGGCCTCGAGGGCTTCGGCCAGCAGCCGCCGGACGTGGCCGCCGCGCGCCCGGTAGAGCACGCGACGGCCGTCGCGGCGGGTGCCGACCAGACCGGCCGCCCGCAGCTTGGCCAGGTGCTGCGACACCGCAGGCCGCGCCGCCCCGACCGCCGCGACCAGCCCGGACACGTCCTGCTCTGCTCCGCAGAGCAACCACAGCAGGCGCAGCCGGGTGGGGTCGGCGAGCATCCGGAACGCCTGCGCGGCCACCTCGACGTGGGCGCCGGGGGGTAGTGACTGCCAGTCGGGGGCAGTTGCACCGTCGTCGCGTGCGCACATGTGCACGTATGGTGCCCGATATGGCTGCCACCCCGCCCACCGACCCCCCGTCGACCGCCGGGCACGGCCACGGACACGGCCACGGCCACGGACATCCGAGGGCGGACGGCGCCCTCCGGCGGGTCGGGCGGGCGGTGGGGCACGTCGTCGTCCCGCACAGCCACGACGCCGCCGACCGGGTTGACCCGGCGCTGGAGTCGTCCCGGGCCGGGCTGCGGGCGCTCGGCGTCTCGCTGGTCGTCCTCACCGCCACGGCCGCGGCGCAGGCCGTCGTCGTCGTCATGTCCGGGTCGGTCGCCCTGCTGTCGGACACCCTCCACAACGTGGCCGACGCGCTGACCGCGGTGCCGGTGGGCGTGGCGCTGCTGCTCGGACGCCGGCCGTCCACCCGGCGCTACACCTACGGGTACGGCCGGGCCGAGGACGTCGCCGGGATCCTGGTGGTGCTGGTCGTGCTCGGCTCGGCGGTGCTCGCGGGCTACGAGTCGCTGCGCCGGCTGGCCGACCCGGCCGAGGTGACCGCGCTCTGGGCGGTCGCCGGGGCGGGGCTGGCCGGGGCGGTCGGCAACGAGGTCGCCGCCCGCGTCCGCATCCGCACCGGCCGGCGGATCGGCTCCGCGGCGCTGGTCGCCGACGGGCTGCACGCCCGCGCCGACGCCCTCACCTCGCTCGCCGTGCTGCTCTCGGCCGGCGGCAGCGCGCTGGGCCTGCGCTGGGCCGACCCGGTCGTCGGGCTGGCCATCACCGCCGCCATCGCCGTGGTCACCTGGAGCGCCGCCCGGCAGGTGCTGGCCCGGCTGATGGACGCCGTCGACCCGGACCTGGTCGACCGGGCCACCGCGGCACTGGCCGACGTCGACGGGGTGGTCGCGGTCGACGGGGTGCGGATGCGCTGGATCGGGCACGCCCTGCGGGCCGAGGTGGACCTGTCCGTGCCGGCCGGGGTGACCGTCGAGCAGGCGCACCGCACCGCGCACGCCGCCGAGCACCGCCTCACCCACGCCGTCCCCCGCCTCACCGCCGCCACCGTCCACGCCCACCCCGCCTCCTGATCCCGCCCGCACCCCCGCCCCGAGTCAGGAAAGCCACTTTCAGGACGGATTCGGTCCTGAAAGTGGCTTTCCTGCCATCCGGGGGGCGGGCGGGGGGCAGCGGAGGGGTGGGGGCGGATCTAGGATCGCGGGGTGAGCGGCGGCAAGGTGTACCTGTTGCGGCACGGGCAGACCGAGTGGTCGGTGTCCGGCAAGCACACCGGGCACACCGACGTCCCGCTCACCGAGCGCGGCCGGGAGCTGGCCCGGGCGGCCGGCGAGCTGGTCCGGGGCCTGCGCGGCGACGCGCCGCCCGCGCTCGTGCTGTCCAGCCCCCGGTCCCGGGCCCGGGACACCGCGGAGCTGGCCGGGTTCACCGTCGACCGCACCGACGAGCGGCTCGTCGAGTGGGACTACGGCGAGTGCGAGGGCCGCACCACCCCGGAGATCCGGGAGACCGTGCCGGGCTGGACGGTCTGGACCCACCCCTGCCCTGGCGGGGAGACCGCCGAGCAGGTCGCGGCCCGGGCCGACGCCGTGCTGGCGCAGGCCCGCGGGCGGCTCGCCGACGGCGACGTCGTGCTGGTCGGGCACGGCCACTTCAGCCGGGTGATGGTCGCCCGCTGGATCGGGTTGCCGGCCACCGAGGGGGTGCGGTTCGCCATGGAGGCGCCCAGCTGGGCGGTGCTCGGCGACGAGCGCGGGGTGCCCCGGCTCGACCACGTCAACCTGGGGGTCCCCGGATGAACCGGTCCCCCGCGCGCTGCGAGGGAGCACGATGAGCATCCGCGAGGTCCGCCCGGAGGACGTGCCGGCGGTGGTGGCGCTGGTGCACGAGCTGGCCGACTACGAGCGGTCCGCCGAGATGTGCGGGCTGACCGCCGAGCAGCTGCACGCCGCGCTGTTCGCGCCGGCGCCGGCGCTGTTCGGGCACGTGGCCGAGCTGGACGGCGAGGTCGTCGGGTTCGCCCTGTGGTTCCTGAGCTTCTCCACCTGGCGCGGCGTGCACGGGATGTACCTGGAGGACCTCTACGTGCGTCCGGAGTGCCGCGGGCACGGCTTCGGCCGGGCGCTGCTGGCCCGGCTGGCCGCGGTCTGCGTGGAGCGCGGCTACGCCCGGCTGGAGTGGTCGGTGCTGGACTGGAACTCCCCGGCCATCGGCTTCTACCGGTCGCTGGGGGCGGTGGCGATGGACGAGTGGACGGTCAACCGGCTCGACGGCGACGCCCTGGCCGCCCTCGGCGCCACCGCCGCCGCCCCGGCCTGACCCGGGTCGTCGGACGGGACGCCGGGGTCGATCCGGCGCCCGGGAACCGCGTGCGCGTCCCGCTCGGCGGTGGGCGCGCTCAGCGGGGGTCGTCGGTGGGGTCGAGGCCCATCGACCAGTACCGGGACCGCTCGCTGATCAGCAGCAGGAACGTGGTCACCACCACGGCGCCGGCCACCAGGCCCAGCACCAGCTGCCGGGACGGGCCGATCAGCGAGTACACCACCGGCAGCAGCAGGAGCTGGGTGACGATGGCCGGGGTGCGGGCCCAGCGACGCCCGGTGAGCAGCCCGAACCCGACGAACAGCAGCGCCGCGCCGATCAGCGCGAAGTAGCCGGCCTCGCCGAGCACGGCGGCGACCGGGGCGGTGGAGCTCGGGGCCCGCAGGGCCAGCGCGACCGCGAACCCGACGCCGAGCAGACCCTGCAGTCCGACCAGCAGCCCGGCCACCTTGACCTGCGGCGGCGGGCCCGGGAGCCCCGTCTCGTGCGTGCTCACAGGGCGAGGATAGGGCCCGGGTACCGTGCCGGGCGTGCGCGCACTGCTCGTCGTCAACCCGATGGCCACCACCACGACGCCCGGGGGACGCGATGTGATCACCCAGGCCCTGGGCAGCGAGCTCAAGCTGGACGTGCTGGAGACCAGCCACCGCGGGCACGCCGCCGAGGCCGCCGCCCAGGCCGCCGCCGACGGGTTCGACGTCGTCGTGGTGCACGGCGGCGACGGCACGGTCAACGAGGTCGTCAACGGCCTGCTGGCCGGCTCGGACGTCGACCCCGCCGCGCTCGCCGACCCGCGGGACCGGCCGGCGGTGGCCGTCGTGCCGGGCGGCTCGGCCAACGTCTTCGCCCGCGCCCTGGGCAGCCCGCGCGATCCGGTGGAGGCCACCGCGTCGCTGCTGGCCGCCCTGCGCGGGCAACGCAGCACCTGGGTCGGGCTGGGCCGGGTCGACCCCGGCCCGGTGGTCGGCCCGGTCGCCGGGGACCGCAGCGCCGATCGGGGAGCCGACGAGCGGGCGGTGACGACCGTCCGCGGGCCGGGCGCGGGGCGGATCGCCGCCCGCATCGCCACCGGCGGCGCGGCCCCCGGGCCGTCGGCCGGCCGCTGGTTCACCTTCAACGCCGGGCTGGGCTGGGACGCCGAGGTGGTCGCCGAGGTCGAGCGGGCCCGCGCGGCCGGCCGGGAGGCCACCCCGCTGCGCTACGCCAGCACCGCGCTGCGCCACTACCTCCACCAGCTGCGCCGGCCGCGGTCGATGACCGTGGAGATCTGCGGCGCCGCGCCGGTGGCCGACGTGCGGATGGCCTTCGTCAGCACCACCCACACCTGGACCTACCTCGGCTCCCGGGCGGTGCGCACCAACCCGGGGACGTCGGTGCGGTCCGGGCTCGGCCTGTTCGGCGTGCGCGACCTGGGGGCCGGGACCGTCGCCCCGACGCTGCGCCGGATGCTGTCCCCGGGCGGGGACCCGCGCGGGCGGAATGTCCTGCGCCAGGATGCCGTTGCCTCGGTGACGGTGCGCAGTGCGGAACCCGTTGCGCTGCAGGTCGACGGTGACCACCTCGGCCAGCACCACGAGGTCCGGTTCCGGGCGGTCCGTGACGCGCTACGTGTCGTCGTGTGATACCCGCAGCTCGGCGCGCTGGGCGCCGCCCGTCCCCCACGGGGGTGACGAACGGCGTCCATTCACCGCTGTTTGCGGACCGTCGAGCCGATAAGGGCTCGCACCAGGGCAAATGAAGGCCCATGGTGGAGCCCGGACAGGCGAGTGATCGCGAGAACCTCTCGCATGGGTCTGCCGGGGCGGGGTAACCCGAACCGGCGGGCGGGCCGAGGTCGGTCGCCCGACGTGACAGCGGTAGCGGTGGATGCGCAGTCGTAACCACCGCGACCGGCACTCGTTGCGGAGGGTGGGTGAGCATGCTCACCGAGCACGACCAACGCCCTTGAAGATCGAGCGTGCTCGTGAAATCCTTCACAAGCGCGGAAACACCGTGACAGACGATCGGCGCGACCCCGATCGCGCAAGTACGAGGAGCAGAGAGACCATGGATTGGCGTCACCGCGCTATCTGCCGCGACGAGGACCCCGAGCTGTTCTTCCCGGTCGGGACGAGCGGTCCTGCGCTGCTGCAGATCGCCGAGGCCAAGACCGTCTGCCGGCGCTGCCCCGTGGTCAGCGAGTGCCTCACGTGGGCGCTCGAGAGCGGCCAGGACGCGGGCGTCTGGGGCGGTATGAGCGAAGACGAGCGGCGGGCACTGAAGCGGCGCAACGCGCGTACGCGCGCACGCACCGCCTGATCAGCGGAACCACCTGATCAGCAGGCTCCCCACCGCGGGCCCGAAGCCGGACACCACCCGGCCTCGGGCCCGCGGTCGTTCCTCTGGGCGCATGCGCCAGGGCTGCCGCTCCGGAGGAGGGACCGAGGGCCCCGTACTTCTGCGACCTGGGCCTCCGGTCACGCGCAAAGATTAGCGCCCGCGTAACGCGAGCCCGATAACGGCCTCCGTACCGCCCCCCGCACGCGGCCGGACCTGCAGTTCCGAGCCCAGTTCGGAGTCCAGCAGGGTGCGCACGATCTGCAGCCCCAGCCCGTCGGAGGTCTCCAGGTCGAACCCCGGCGGCAGGCCGTGGCCGTCGTCGGCGACCACCACGTCCAGGGTGCCGGCCGACCGCGTGGCGGTGACCACCACCTCGCCGGCCCGGCCCGGGTCGAACGCGTGCGCCAGGGCGTTGTGCACCAGCTCGGTGAGCACCAGGACCAGCGGGGTGGCCAGCGCGGCCGGCAGCGTGCCGAAGCTGCCCTCCCGGCGAACCTTGGCCCGGAACTCCGCGGTGGCGCCGTCCCCGATCGCCGGCAGCACCTTGTCCACCAGCTCGTCGAGGTCCACCCGCTCGGCCACCGACACCGACAGGGCCTCGTGCACCAGGGCGATCGAGTTCACCCGGCGCACGCTCTCCGCCAGCGCCCGGCGGGCTTCCGGGATCGCCGTGCGGCGGGCCTGCAGGCGCAGCAGCGCGGCCACGGTCTGCAGGTTGTTCTTCACCCGGTGGTGGATCTCCCGGATGGTGGCGTCCTTGCTGAGCAGCGCCATGTCCCGGCGTCGCAGGTCGGTGACGTCGCGGACCAGGACCAGCGCGCCGGCCGCGTCGCCGCGCGGGCGCAGCGGCATGGCCCGCACCAGCATGACCGCCCCGCGGGCGCGCACCTCCATCCGCAGCGACGGCCGGCCCTCCAGCGCCGACCCGATCCGGGCGGCCACCTCGGCGGCGTCGAACGGGTCGTGCACCAGGTCCCGGGTCGCCTGGGCCAGCGAGAGCCCGACCAGGTCGCTGGCGTGGCCCATCCGGTGGTAGGCCGACAGCGCGTTCGGGCTGGCGTAGGCGACCAGGCCGTGCACGTCCAGCCGGACCAGGCCGTCCCCGGCCCGCGGGCTGGTGTCCGCCCCGACGACCGCACCGCGCGGCGGGAAGGTGCCGTCGGCCACCATCTGGCACAGGTCCGAGGCGCACCCCAGGTAGGCGATCTCCAGCGGGCTGGGCACCCGGGGCATGGCCAGGTTGGTGTCGCGGCTGAGCACCGCCACCACCCGGCCGCCGTGGCGCACCGGGATGGTCTCCGAGCGGATCGGCACCTCCAGGTGCCAGCGCGGGTCCTCCTCGCGGCAGATCCGGCCCTCGACCACCGCCCGGCGCAGCTGCGGGTTCTCCGCGCCGGCCACCCGCGCGGCGACCATGTCCTCCGGGTGCGCGGTGGGGGCGGTGGTCGGCCGGGCCTGGGCCACGCAGAGGAACTGCCCGCCCGGCGCGTCGGCCGGGCCGTCGGCGTCCAGCGGGACCCAGAGCAGGAAGTCCGCGAACGACATGTCGGCCAGCAGCTGCCACTCGGCGACCACCCGCTGCAGGTGCTCGACCGCTTCGACCGACAGCCGCGAGTGGTCGGCCAGCAGCTCGCTGAGAGTGGACACCAGGCGTCTCCCTCCCCGTCCGTGCCGGGTCCATCAAAGCACGTGGGAGAATCGATCCCGATCCAGCGCCGAGCCCCCCGAGGAGGGAACCATGTCCAAGCGTGCCCGCAAGCGCCGCGACCGCAACAAGCGCGGCGCCAACCACGGCAAGCGCCCCAACACCTGAGGGCCCCCCGCCGCACCGCCCAGTTCAGGAAAGCCACGTTCCTGCCCTCTCCGGGCCGGAACGTGGCTTTCCTGAACTACGGGTGGCTCAGCCGCGGCGCTCGACGACGGTGCTGCGCACCTCGACCGTCGTCGTCGAGCCCTCGGGGCCCGACTCCACGGTCACGGTGGCCTGCTCCAGCACGGCCGTGCGCAGCTTGTCGCGCAGGCGGTCCTTCAGCTCGGGCGGGGCGTGCTCGTTGCCGCACTTGGTGGCGAGCAGCTTCTTCAGCTTCTCGTCGAGCCCGTACTGGGCCAGGCACGGCGAGCACTCGTCGAGGTGCTGGGCCAGCAACGCCCGGCGGGTCTGGTCGCACTCGTTGTCCAGGAACAGCCAGACCTCGGCCAGCACCTCGGCGCAATCGGTGTCGTGGTGGTTGCCGCAGCTCATGAGGAAACCTCCTGCCCGCCTCGCAGGAACCCGCGTTCGCGCGCGGTGTCGGTGAGCATGTCGCGCAGCTGGCGACGACCCCGGTGCAGCCGCGACATCACGGTGCCGATCGGCGTGCCCATGATGTCGGCGATCTCCTTGTAGGCGAAACCCTCGACGTCGGCGAGGTACACCGCCATCCGGAAGTCGTCGGGCAGCCGCTGCAGGGCCGCCTTCACGTCGTTGTCCGGGAGCCGGTCCAGCGCCTCCACCTCGGCCGAGGGCAGGCCGCGCGAGGTGTGCTCGCCGGCCTGGGCGATCTGCCAGTCGGTGATCTCGTCGGTGGGCGACTGCTGGGGCTGGCGCTGCCGCTTGCGGTAGCCGTTGATGTAGGTGTTGGTCAGGATCCGGTACAGCCACGCCTTGAGGTTCGTGCCGGCCCGGAAGGTCCCGAACGCCGCGTAGGCCTTCAGGAACGTCTCCTGCACCAGGTCCTCGGCGTCGGCCGGGTTGCGGGTCATCCGCAGCGCCGCGCCGTAGAGCTGGTCGATCAGCGGCATCGCGTCGCGCTCGAAGCGGGCCGCGCGCGCCGCGGCGTCCTCCGCCTCGGTGCCGTCGACGGCGTCCGGCGCGCCGGCCTGCGCCCCATCGGTCTGCCCGGCGTCGGTCTGCACGGCCGGCTCGTCGACGACCGGCCGGGTCGGCTCGGTCGTGGCCGCGTCGGCGGCCTGCTCGGTGCCCGGCACCGCGCTCCTCTCGCGCCGGACCACGCCCGGCGCGGCCCCGGTGGTGGCCGTCGTGGCGACGGCCGGATGACGGCCCGAGCCTACGCGCCCCACCACCGGCCGTCCTGTCGGTGGTCGTGCCACCACCGGTCGTGGGCGGTCCTTCAGCGACTGGATCACGTCCGGTCACAACGCCCGCCCGCGGGGGGTGATTCCCCGGGCAACTACCGTCACCCCCGTGGCAGGGAAGGGGACACCGGCGACCGCGCTGCTCAGCCGGGAGAAGGTCGAGCACCGGTTGCACAGCTACGCCCACGGCAGCGGGGCCGCGTACGGGCCCGAGGCCGCCGAGCTGCTCGGCCTGGACCCGGCCCGGGTGTTCAAGACCCTGGTGGCCGAGGTCGACGGCGCGCTCGCGGTGGGCATCGTCCCGGTGTCGGCGACGCTGGACCTCAAGGCGCTGGCCGCGGCGCTGGGCGGGCGGCGGGCCCGGATGGCCGAGGTGTCCGCGGCCCAGCGGGCCACCGGCTACGTGGCCGGCGGCATCTCCCCGCTGGGCCAGCGCAAGCGGCTGCCGACCGTGCTGGACGCCTCCGCCGAGGCGCTGCCGACGGTGTTCTGCAGCGCGGGGCGGCGCGGCCTGGAGGTCGAGCTGGCCCCGGCCGACCTGGTCCGGCTCACCGGCGGGCGGGGCCAGCTCGACCTCCAGGCCGCGCCGCCCCGCGCTGCAGAACACCGTCGGCAGCGCCTCGGCGGAGGCGTCCAGCACGGTCGGCAGCCGCTTGCGCTGGCCCAGCGGGGAGATGCC
>JASLAP010000027.1 GCA_030147065.1 Pseudonocardia sp.
GTGCGAGTAGAGCACGCCCTTCGGGTTGCCCGTGGTGCCCGACGTGTAGCACATGGCGGCGGCGGTGTTCTCGTCGTCGACCACGAACTCGCCCGCGTACGGCTCGGACGCGGCGAGCAGCTCCTCGTAGTCGCGCACGCGGGGGTCGTCGGGCACCGGGGTCTGCGCGCCGTCGTCGATGACGACGATGTGCCGCACCGTGGGCAGCTTGTCCAGGTGGGGGGTGAGCAGCGGCAGCAGCGACCGGTCGACGAAGACGACCTCGTCCTCGGCGTGGTCGACGATGTAGACCAGCTGCTCGGGGAACAGCCGGATGTTGAGCGTGTGCAGCACCCGGCCGGTGCACGGCGCGGCCAGGTACAGCTCCAGGTGGCGGCCGGTGTTCCAGCAGAACGTGCCGACCCGGCCGTCCGCGCCGATCTCCAGGGTGTCCAGCACGGTGGCCAGCCGCCGCACGCGCTGCGCCCACTCCGCGATCGTCGTCGTGGTCTCCTCGGTGGCCCCCGCGGTGACGATCGACTTGTGCCCGAAGTACTGCTCCGCGCGGTGGAAGACGTGGGCCAGGCTCAGCGGCCGGTCCTGCATGAGTCCGAGCATCGGTGCTCCTTCGACTATCCGGTGCGGCGGGCCGACGCTACCGCCGCGGCACCGCGGTGACCATGAGCCGATCCCCGGATCGGGCCTGGTCGACGGGCTCCGGCGGGCCCGTCCCGCGGCCGCGTCAGGATCGGCAGCCATCGGAACCGACGCTGGACGGAGTCGTGCGGTTAGGCTCGACGGCCGTGACGCCCTCCGGCCAGACGGCATCGGTCTGCCTCGACGTGGGCTCCACCTGGACCAAGGCCGCGCTGGTCGCGGCGGACGGCTCGCTGGTCGGCTTCGCCGAGCACCCGACGACCCGCCACGACGTCCTGGAAGGGGTCGACGCCGCGGTCCGCGGGGTGTCCGCGGCGGGCGGGGGCCGGCCCACCGACCGCGAGCCCGACCTGCTGGCCTGCTCGTCGGCCGGGGGCGGGCTGAGGCTGGCTGTGGTCGGCTCGGAGCGGTTGACGGCCACCGAGGTCGGGCACCGGGTGGCCTGCTCGGCCGGGGCCCTCGTGGTGCACGTGCACGGAGGGCCGCTCGAACCGGCCGACGTGCGGTTGCTGCGCAGCGCCCGCCCCGGCGTGGTGCTGCTGGTCGGCGGGGCCGACGGCGACGATCCCGCCGCGCTGCTGCACAACGCCGGGCGGCTGGCGCGGGCCCGGATCCGGTTCCCGATCGTGCTGGCCGCCAACGCCGCCGCCCGCGACGACGCCGCCGCGCTGCTGCGCGCGACCGGCCGCACCGTCGTGATCTCCGACAACGTGATGCCGCGGCCGGGGGAGATCGTCCCGGCGCCGGCCAGGGCCGCGCTGGCGCGGCTCTACGCCCGGCACGCCGTCGGCGCGCGCGGCCCGGCCGCCGCCCCGCGGTTCCGCAGGCTGGCCAAGGTCGCCACCCCGGACGCCGTCGGGCACGCCGCGGGCCGGCTCGCCCGGATGTCCGGGCGCCGGGTGCTGCTGGTCGACGTCGGCTGCGCCACCACCGACGTCCACTCCGCGCTGGACGGGCGGGGCACCCGGACCGTCGAGGGCGACCTCGGCATGCGCGCCGCGGCCGAGGGGGTGCTCCTCGCCGGGCAGACCGAGGGCGTGGTCGACCCGGTGGAGGCCGACCTGCTCGGCCCGACCGTGGCGCGGATGGCCAGCGAGGTCGACTACGTCCCGCGCGACCCCGGCAGCGCGGCCGAGGACCGGCGCGTCGCCGCGATCGCCGCGGTGATCGCCGTGCGCCGCCACCTGCGCGCCCACGAGGGCGCCGGGCAGGAGATCGGGCTCGTGGTGCTGTCCGGCGGGGTGTTCCGGCAGCGTCAGCGCCCGGGCGCGCTGGCGGCCGTGGTGTCGACGCTGCAGGCCGATCCGGTGCTGGCCGGGCCCCTGCGCGAGGTGCCGGTGGTGGTGGACGCCGACTTCGCCGTGGCCCCGGCCGGGCTGCTCGCCGCGAACGGGCGGTCCGGTGCGGCCGAGGCGCTGCTGCGGGACCACCTGCTGGGGTGATCATCGAGCGCGGCGCGGGGAGCCGTGCCGATGCGGTCGATCCGCCGGTTCCGCAGCTCCCCGGCCACTGGCCGGGTGATCACCGGTTGCGGTGGGAGAGCCGCGCCGGCGCGGTCGAACCGCCGCAACCGACGATCACCGCATGCCGCCGGAGCGCGTCGCCGTGCCGGCCGGGTCAGCCGTTCCCGCGGCCGTCCGGCGTCCGGGGGACCGGTGGGGCGGCGGACGCCGGGACGGGATCGGGCCGCGTCCGCTCGGCCCGCGTGATCAGCGGCGGCTCCGGCGCCGCGGACGGCAGGACGACCCACGGGGTGGGCGGTGCCGTGGTTTCGGTCGTCGGGGTCGTGGGAGGCACGACGGTCGCCGGCGGCGGGGCCGGGAGCGGGGCGGTGGGCCGGTCGGCGGGGGCCACCGACTGCGGCCCTCCGGCCGACACGGCCGCCGTCACCCCGCCGATGACCGCGACCGCGGCCACCGCCGCGGCGGCCGTGGCCAGGTGCTGGCGCCGTCGGCGGATCCGGTCGCGGCGGCGGAGGGTGCCGGCGAGCAGCGCCGTCGCGGCGTCGCCGTCGAGGTCGCGGTCCAGGGCGGGGTCGTGCAGGGCGGCGCGCAGGGCGTCCTCGGGTCCGGTCATCGCCTGCTCCCCTCGCTGGTGCGGTCGGTCGTCGGGTGCCCGTGCGCGCGCAGGGTGGCCAGCGCGCGGCGGGCGTGCGAGCGGACGGTCGTCTCCCGGCAGCCGAGCAGCTCGGCGATCTCGGGGTCCGGGCGGTCGTGGTAGTAGCGCAGCACCAGCACCGCCCGCTGCACCGGGGTGAGCCGGGCGAGCGTGCTGCGCAGCAGGTCGCGATCGGCCACCCCCTCGTCGGCGCCGGGGGTGGTGGCGGCCCGGCCGGCGGTCGGGTCGGCCCACGGCCGCTCGCCCGAGGACAGCCG
>JASLAP010000087.1 GCA_030147065.1 Pseudonocardia sp.
CCACGGCCGCGGTGTCCACCGGCAGCGGCGCGGCCGGGTCGTCGACGAGCTGGACGTCGTGGTCGAGCGAGGTGCCCACCCGCACCAGCGCCCTGGCCACCGGGGACTCCCCGCGGACCAGTACCAGCGCGGGCGGCAGCACCGGCTCCAGGAAGATGTCCAGCGCGCCGCCGGACAGGCACGGGTTGTCCACCACCCGCACCCCCGGCGGCGCCGGTTGGGCGCCCCCGCCGGGGGTGATCCGGAGCAGCCCGGCCTCCCCCGACGTGAGCACCCGCAGCGACTCGGCCCGGCGACCAGGCGCTGGTGCTCGCCGACGGGACCATGGAGGGTTTCGTCGGCGGCTCCTGCGCGGAGTCGACCACCCGGGCCGAGTCGTTGCGGGTGCTCACCTCGGGGCAGGCCGGGCTGCTCCGGATCACCCCCGGCGGGGGCACCCAGCCGGCGCCGCCGGGCATGCGGGTGGTGGACAACCCGTGCCTGTCCGGCGGCGCGCTGGACATTTTCCTGGAGCCGGTGCTGCCACCCGCGCTGGTGCTGGTCCGCGGGGAGTCCCCGGTGGCCAGGGCGTTGGTGCGGGTGGGCACCGCGCTCGACCACGACGTGCAGCTCGTCGACGACCCGGCCGCGGCGCTGCCGGTGGACACCGCGGCCGTGGTCGTCGCCTCGCACGGGCACGACGAGGAGGAGGTGCTGGCCGCGGCGCTGACCGCGGGGGTGCCCTACATCGCCCTGGTCGCCAGCCGGCAGCGGGCCGCCGGGGTGCTCGCCGCGGTGGCCGCCCGGGAGGTGCTGGGCGTCGAGCGGGTGCACGCGCCGGCCGGTCTGGACATCGGGGCCCGCACCCCGAGCGAGATCGCGCTGTCGGTGTTCGCCCAGATCGTCGCGCTGCGGTCGGCGCCGGCCACCGACGCCCTGCCGCAGCCGCGCCCGGCACCGGTCGTCGACCCGGTGTGCGGGATGGAGGTCGTCCCGGCGGCGCCGACGCCGTCCGCGCCCGGCCCCGACGAGGGCACCGTGTGGTTCTGCGGGCCCGGTTGCCGGGCAGCCTTCCTCGCCGACCCGGGCGGGTACCGGTCGTGACCGGCGCCGACGGCCTGCCGACCGACGTCGACGCGCTGCGCGCCGGCCTGGACGCCACCGGCTACCTCACCGACGACGCCCTGGCCACGGCGCTGTTCCTGGCCGTGCGGATGGGCCAGCCGATCCTGCTGGAGGGCGAGCCGGGGGTCGGCAAGACCCAGGCCGCCAAGGCGCTGGCGCAGCTGCTGGACACCCCGCTGCTGCGCCTGCAGTGCTACGAGGGGATCACCGCGGCCGAGGCCCTCTACGAGTGGAACTACCCGCGCCAGCTGCTGTCGATCCGGCTGGCCGAGTCGCGAGGCGAGCAACTGCGCGACGCCGACCTGTTCACCGCCGAGCACCTGCTGGCCCGCCCCCTGCTGGCCGCCATCGACCACCCGGGCCCGCGCCCGGCGGTGCTGCTGATCGACGAGGTCGACCGGGCCGACGACGAGTTCGAGGCGTTCCTGTTCGAGCTGCTCGCGGAGTCCGCGGTGACCATCCCGGAGCTGGGCACCCGGCACGCGGTGCTGCCACCGGTCGCGGTGCTGACCTCCAACCGCACCCGCGACCTGCACGACGCGCTCAAGCGGCGCTGCCTCTACCACTGGATCGGCTACCCGGACCGGGACCGCGTCCAGGAGATCGTCCGGCGCCGGGTGCCCGACGCGGCCGGCTGGCTGGCCGGCAAGGTCGCATCGGCAGTGCACCGGATGCGCGGGCTGGACCTGCTCAAACCACCCGGGGTCGCTGAGGCGATCAGCTGGGCCACCGCGCTGCACGTGCTCGGGGTGACCGAGCTGGACGCCACCGCGGCCGAGCGCACGCTGGGCGCGGTGCTCAAGTACGACGAGGACGCGGCGGCGGCCCGGGAGCGAGGTCTCGCCGCACTCGTCGGCCATGCCTGACCGCCCCAGCCTCCCGGCGCCGGACGAGAGCCACTCTCGTCCAGCGGGGTCGGACGAAAGTCACTCTCGCTCGGCCTGGTCGGACGAGAGTCGCTCTCGCCCGGTCCGGTCGGACGAGTACCAGGGAGCGGGCGGGATGAGGGGGGTGGGATGAGCGCGGATCTGCCGGAGCTGGTCGCCGCGTTCGTGGACCGCTGCCACGCGGCGGGGCTGCCCACCGGGCCGGACCGGGCGGAGCGGCTGGCCCGGGCGGTCGTCGCGGTCGCCCCGACGACGAACTCGCGGCTGCTGTTCTGCGCCCGGGCGACCCTGGTCTCCGATCCGGGCCAGCTCCCGGTGCTGGACGCGGTGTTCGCCGAGGTGTTCGGCGGGCTCTCCGACGACGTCGCGCGCGGCGACCCCACCGCGCCACCGACCGACGCCATGTCGCCCACCGGCCGGAGCAGCGGTCCCGGCCTGCGCGCGCCCGGCGGCGTCGCCGGTGGGGCCCTGCGGACCGGGTCGGGCGGCCGCGACGATCGCCGGGGCCGGGAGGTGGGGGTGCCGCTGGCGGCCTCGGCGGCCGAGCGGTTGGCCGCCCGCGACTTCGACGCGCTGGCCCCCGACGAGCTGGCCCTGCTGGCCGCGGCGATGCGCCGGTTCCGGGTCGCCACGCCGTTGCGCCGGTCGCGCCGGACCCGCCGCGCCGCGCACGGCGCCCACGTCGACCTGCGCCGGACCCTGCGCGCGGCCCGGCGGACCGGCGGCGACCCGGTTCAGCTGGCCCGGCGGGTCCGGCGCCGGACCCCGCGACGGCTGGTGGTGCTGTGCGACATCTCGGGCTCGATGGAGCCGTTCGCCCGGGCGCTGCTGCAGTTGCTCTACAGCGCGGCCGGGGCCGAGCGGGCGGAGGTGTTCACCTTCGCCACCCGGCTCACCCGGCTGACCAGGGCGCTGGCCCGCACGTCACCGGCGGTGGCGCTGGAGCGGGCGGCCCGGCTGGCCCCGGACTGGTCCGGCGGCACCCGGATCGGCGAGGCGCTGGGCCGGTTCCTGGACCTGCACGGCGGCGGGCTGGCCCGCGGCGCCGTGGTGCTGATCGTCAGCGACGGGTGGGAGACCGGCGATCCGGCCGAGCTGGCCCGGCAGCTGGCCCGGCTGCGCCGGCGCGCGCACCGGATCGTCTGGGCCAACCCGCGCACCCGGCACGCGGACTACCGCCCGCTGGTCGGCGGGATGGCGGCGGCCTGGCCGTACTGCGACGCGGTGGTCAGCGCGCACCGGCTGGACGCGCTGGACGACCTGCTCGCGGCGTTGCGGGGCGAGCAGGACGTCCGGCGGTAGCCGCGGTCAGGGGGTGCCGGCGGTGCGCCACGGGCGGGCGCCCGGGCGGCCGACCAGGCGCTCGCGGGCGACGCGCATCTCCCAGCGGGAGCGACGGGTGCTGCTGTGGCGCATCTCGGCTGCGACCGCATAGAGGGTCGTACCGACCAGCACGGCCAGGACCACGGCGAACAGCAGGAGCGGGTTCATACCCGAGTATTCCCACGATGGGGTACTCCCCAATCGTGTGATTCCGGTGTCCGCTCGGTCACAGCGGGCAGCTGCCGACCGCGCTACCCGCTGCTCGACGAACCGCTGTAGGAGCTGCTGCTCGATGGCGAGGAGCAGCAGTCCGAGCTGCTGCTGGACGAGCTGCCGCTGTCGGAGCCGCAGGAGCCGCCCGACCAGCCGCTGTCGTGGCCGGACCAGCCGCCGTGGTGGTTGCCCGACCAGCCGCCGGAGTCGGCGTCGTCGGAGCCGGACCAGCCGCCGTCCGACCCGCTGCCGCTCGACCAGCCGTCCGATCCACCGGACGGGCCGCCGAGCCGCGTGGAGGGCAGCGGCGGCAGCGCCGTCCCCCGCATCATCCGCCGCTGGTGGCGCACCAGCGTCCAGATGACGATGGCGGAGCTCAGCAGCGACAGCCCCACCACGGCCCCACGATCACGAACACGAAGTCGATGTCGTCCATGGCCGTCCTGCCGTCGGGAAGTGATCGGCGGGAGTGCCACCGGGCCGACGGACCGCGCACCAGGATCTCGGGCGGGACTCGAGGATCAGAGCCCGGCGCCCTCCGGGCCGGGGTGGCCCGGCTCGCCGGCGACGGCCCGGCCGATGGCCACCGCGAGCCCGCCCAGCAGCACCAGGCCCAGCTGGACGGTGACCAGGACAGCGGCACCCATGGTGCCCAGTGTGGCCTGGGTCACCCTCCCGGCGCCAGCGCGATACGCCGTCAGCGGGCCCAGGTCGAGGTGCGCCAGGCGTGCGGCCCCACCGCGAGTGGGCCGCGCAGCCGCGCCGCCGGATCGGCCCACGTGCTCGGCGGCCCGGGCGGCGCCCCACCGGTGTTCGCGCCGGCCGCGGCCACCGCGGCCAGCACCGCGGTCAGCGCGGCGATCTCGGCGTCGTCCGGCTCCCCGCGGACCACCCGGAACAGCGCCCTGCGCTCCTCCGGCGTGGCCTCCGACGCAGCCTCACCCATCGTGCCTCCTCCAGGGTCGTGCGTGAGTTTCATGCCCATGGGCAGGAAACTCACGCACGAGGGTCAGAGCGGGATGTTGCCGTGCTTGCGGGCGGGGGCGGCTTCGCGCTTGGTCGCCAGCATGCGCAGCGCCCGGCCGACGTAGCCGCGGGTGTGCGAGGGCGGGATGACCCCGTCGATGTAGCCGCGGTCGGCGGCGATGTAGGGGTTGGCCAGCGTGTCCTCGTACTGCTGCTGCAGCTCCGCGCGCTTGGCGGCCAACTCGTCGCCGGCCAGCCCAGCCAGCTCCTTGCGGTAGAGGATGCTCACCGCGCCGGCCGCCCCGGTCACCGCGATCTGCGCGGTCGGCCAGGCCACGTTGACGTCGGCGCCCAGGTGCTTGGAGCCCATCACGTCGTAGGCGCCGCCGTAGGCCTTGCGGGTGATCACGGTGATCTTCGGGACGGTCGCCTCGGCGTAGGCGTAGATCAGCTTGGCGCCGCGCCGGATGATCCCGTTCCACTCCTGCTCGGTGCCCGGCAGGAACCCCGGCACGTCGACGAAGGTGACCACCGGGACGTTGAAGGCGTCGCAGGTCCGGACGAACCGGGCGGCCTTCTCCGAGGCGTCGATGTCCAGGCAGCCGGCGAACTGGGTGGGCTGGTTGGCCACGATCCCGACCGAGCGGCCCTCGATCCGGCCGAACCCGACCACGATGTTCGGCGCGAACAGCGCGTGCACCTCCAGGAACTCGCCCTCGTCGAGCACCCGCTCGATCACCTGGTGGATGTCGTAGGGGGTGTTCGCCGAGTCCGGGACGATCGCGTCCAGCTCCAGGTCGGTGTCGGTCAGCGCGTCGGCGATCGCGCCCGCGGTCGGCTCCGGCGCCGGGAACGACGGCGGCTCGGACATGTTGTTCGACGGCAGGAAGCCCAGCAGCTCCTTGACGTAGCCGAACGCGTCGGCCTCGTCGTCGGCCAGGTAGTGCGCGACCCCGGACCTGGTGTTGTGCGCCCGTCCGCCGCCGAGGTCCTCGAAGTCGACCTCCTCGCCGGTGACGGTCTTGATGATGTCCGGGCCGGTGATGAACATGTGGCTGGTGCCGTCGACCATCACGGTGAAGTCGGTGATCGC
>JASLAP010000089.1 GCA_030147065.1 Pseudonocardia sp.
TCGTACTCCTGGTCAAGGCCGTGCAGGTGCTGATCATGACCGGCTGAGATCAAGCTGGGAAGGGCGAGCGGTGGAGCTTCCTGCTACCTCGTGCGCGTTCCGACGGAAGTCGGCGGACGTACGTACGGATGCCGCCCGACCCGGCCCGGCGATGGGTATTGCCGGGGCTTTCCGCACCCCGCACCATGGTGGCAGACGTGGTGGGAGGTACCGGTGAGTGAGTGGGGGTGGGATCCCTACGCCCTGCTGGGAGTGGCGCCGGACGCGGACGCCCGCGAGGTCGCCCGGGCGTACCGGCGCCGGCTGCGCGAGGTGCACCCGGACACCCGGAGCGGGCCGTCGGATGGCCCGGACCCCGCACACGCCGACCTGCGGGCGCTCCAGGAGGCGTACGCGCTGTTGCGCAACCCGGCCCGCCGGGCGCGCTACGACGCGCAGCGCCGGGCGGCCCAGAAGCCGGCGGAAGCGCCGGCGTCGGGTGTCTCGGTGCCGGTCCGGATCCGCAGGCCGCCGGCGGCTCGGAACTGGCTGATCCGGGTGGGACCCGTGCGCCGCGAGCCGCCACGGAGCTGGTGACACCGGTAGACCGAGGGCTTGCGCTCCAATAAACCTCTAGTTATCATCGCAGGTATCCGAGGTGGCACAGCTGAGCTTCGGTGTTGCTCCGGGCATCGCGACGAACGTCGACGAGGAGGGAGTGACTTCGCGATGCTGATGCGCACGGACCCGTTCCGGGAGCTGGACCGCCTGACCCAGCAGGTTTTCGGGAACCTCCCGGGCACGTGGAGCAAGCCCACGGCGATGCCGATGGACGCCTATCGTGTCGGCGACGAGTTCGTGGTGGCGTTCGACCTTCCGGGCGTGTCGCCGGATGCCGTCGAGCTGGACGTGGAGCGCAACGTCCTGACGGTCAAGGCCGAGCGCCGGCCCACGGCTGCGGGCGACAACGTGGAGATGCAGGTGGCCGAGCGCCCGCTCGGCGTGTTCTCCCGCCAGCTGTTCCTCGGTGAGGCGCTCGACACCGAGCACATCTCCGCCAGCTACGACGCCGGCGTCCTGACCCTGCGGATCCCGGTTGCTGAGCAGGCGAAGCCTCGGAAGATCGAGATCAGCGCCGCCGAGGCTGCGAAGAAGCAGATCAACGCGTGACCCGAGCGGTCGGGAGATCTACACCATGATGGTCGAACACGGACCCGGCCGTACCGGAACAGGCAGTCCGCCGGCCGACCTCGCCGAGGTCGTCTGCGCGGATCCGGATTTGCTCACCCTCGAGTTCGACGCGCTCATGGCGGCCAACTACCCGGATCTCGCCGACCGCCGGACTGCCGGCCACCGCGCCGGACTGTCCGCCTGCTCACCCGACGCCTGCCGCCGAAGCGGCCGTCCCTCCCGGTGCGGAGGGAGCCACCGCCGTCCGCGGACGAGCAGGCGGACGAGGAACGCGCCCGGGCCCGGAAGCGCGGGCCGCCCGCGGTCACGTCGGTAACCAGATCGAGCGTGCAGGAGGTGATGCCTTGACGACGGACCGGGCGGGCCCCGGTCGCCCTCCACCGCCCACGCACGGCTCTGCAGCGCACGAGCCGAAGACCGGCGGGCGTCCCCAGGACACCGGCGGCCACGAGCCCCGCAGCTATCCGGCCCTTGCCTGAGATTCTCCGGACAACTGCAGTGACAGCACGAGACGGGGCCCCGCCGCGGCGGGGCCCCTCACCGTGCACCTTCGCCCCTACGCCAAGGGACTCCAGAGCGAGGTGCCAGCGACCAACCCCCGCACGACTTGTCGCTGCACCCGTGGTGCGCGCTCGTTCTGACGGCACCGCAACGCCTGATCATGCGCGGTCTGACCCCACACCGACGACCGACGAGCATGACACCCACATGCGAGAGAAGCCGCAGTTTCCCGCCGTCACTCACCGGGCCGGTGATCCGTGGGGCTGCGGACCGCTCTGCCCATCTGGGCGGCTGCACCGCCGATGAGGAGGAGGAGGAACAGGAGCCCGACGACAGCGATTCCCAGGATCACGCACGCGAAGAACAGCACGAAGTAGCCGATGATCGCCGGCATGCTGGTAGCGACCCGGACGTGACGGACGAAGACCCGGCCTCCTACGCGAACACGTACGGGTGGTGGGGGTATCCGCCCTTCTGGGGTCCGGGATACACCTATCCCCCTACCCCTACTTCCGTTAGCACCCCCACGCTGGGGCTCGCTCCGGCGACGACCTGTCGCAGCAGGTCCGGGACGAAGACCGCCGCCAAGGGGTTCCGGTCAGGGCCGGACACCTGACTACCATCGCCCAGTGGTCACGCCCGCAGCAGCCGCCGGCGTCGTCCTCGCCGGCGGCCGGTCCTCCCGGATGGGACGCCCGAAGGCCGCTCTGGAGTGGCACGGCTCGACGCTGCTGCGGCGCACCACCGGCCTGCTCGCCCGGGCCGTCGACGGGCCCGTGCTGGTCGTCGCCGCGCCCGGTCAGGACCTGCCCGAGCTGCCACCGGGGACGGAGGTGGTGGCCGACCCGGTCGAAGGGTTGGGGCCGATGCGGGGACTGGCGACGGGTCTGGCCGCGGTGGGTGAGCGCGCGCCGGTGGCGTTCGTGTGCTCGACCGACCTCCCGTTCCTGCACCCGGCGCTGGTCCGGCGGGTGCTGGACGGGTTCGCCGACGGGCGGGCGGACGTCGTGCTGCCGGTGGCGCGCGGTTACCGGCAGCCGCTGGCCGCCGGCTACCGGACCTCGCTGGCCGGGCTGGTGGAGAAGCTGCTGGGCGAGGGCGACCTGCGGCCGGGCATGCTGTTCCGGCACTGCGAGGTCACCCAGCTCGACGACCGGGCGCTGCTGGCCGGCGCCGACCTGGCCCGGCTCGACCCGGGCCTGGACTCGCTGGTCAACGTCAACGAGCCCGACGACTACGCGGCGGCGCTCGCCCGCCCGGAGCCCGAGGTCGTGGTCGAGCGGTTCGGGGCGCTGGCCGGCGGCGGGCAGCGGGGGCCGCGCACCGTGCGGGCGGCGTCCCTCGGGGCCGCCGCTGCGGCGGTGGGGATCGCCCTGGACCGGCACGTCGTCGCGGCGGTCAACGGCGACCAGATGACCCGGGACGCCCACCTGCCGCTCGTCCCCGGCGACACGGTCGCCTTCCTCTCGGCCGACGCCGGCGGCTGAGTAGGCCTACCCTCGGGGCCGTGCCGGCCGGTGGGTACTTCGGGCGGGCCCTCGTCATCGACGTCGGGGACCGCGGGGCGACGAGCGCGCCCCTCCCCCTCGACGACGCCGTCCTGCGCGCCTACCTGGGCGGGGTCGGCCTGGGTACCTGGCTGCTGCACCGGCTGGCCCCGGCCGGGGTCGATCCGCTGGGCCCGGACGCGCCGCTGGCGTTCGTGTTCTCCCCGCTGGTCGGCACCCCGCTGACGACCAGCGCGAAGTTCGCCGTGGTGGCCAAGTCCCCGCTCACCGGGCTGCTCACCGACGCGCTCGCGTCCAGCCGGTTCGCCATCGCGGGCAAGCTGACCGGAAACGACGCGATCGTCGTGCGGGGGCGGGCGGCGCGGCTGTCGGTGCTGCTCGTCGACGGGGACGGCGCCCGCCTCGAACCCGCGCCGGAGCTGGCCGGGCTCTCCGCGGCGCGTGCCGAGGACGCCGTGCGGGAGCGGTTCGGGCGCGGTTGGCAGACCGCCGCGATCGGGCCCGCCGGAGAGGCCCGGGTCCGCTACGCCAC
>JASLAP010000185.1 GCA_030147065.1 Pseudonocardia sp.
GGTGAGCACGGCCTCGTCGTAGTCGACCAGGTCGATCTTGTTGATGGCCAGCACCAGCCGGGGCACCCGCAGCAGGGCGAGCACGGCGGCGTGCCGGCGGGTCTGCTCGACGATGCCGTGCCGGGCGTCGACCAGCAGCACGGCGAGCTCCGCGGTGGAGGCGCCGGTGACGGTGTTGCGGGTGTACTGCACGTGCCCGGGGGTGTCGGCGAGCACGAACTCCCGGGTCGGGGTCGCGAAGTAGCGGTAGGCGACGTCGATGGTGATGCCCTGCTCGCGCTCCGCGCGCAGCCCGTCGACCAGCAACGAGAGGTCCGGTGTGGACAGTCCCTTGTCGACCGAGGCGCGCCGCACGGCCTCGATCTGGTCGGCCAGCACCGACTTGGTGTCGTAGAGCAGCCGCCCGACCAGGGTGGACTTGCCGTCGTCGACACTCCCCGCGGTGGCGAAGCGCAGCAGATCCCGTCCGGTCACGTTAGAAGTACCCCTCCCGCTTGCGGTCTTCCATGGCGGCTTCGGAGAGCCGGTCGTCGGCGCGGGTGGCGCCGCGTTCGGTGAGCCGGGACGCGGTGACCTCGGCGATGATCTCGTCCAGGGTGCTGGCGGTGGACTCCACGGCGCCGGTGCAGGACCCGTCGCCGACGGTGCGGTAGCGCACCGACCGGTCCTCCAGCGCCTCGGTGCCGCGCGGCCCGCCCCAGGGGCCCTCGGCCAGCCACATCCCGTCGCGGCGGAACACCTCGCGCCGGTGGGCGAAGTAGATCGACGGCAGCTCGATGTCCTCGCGCTGGATGTAGCGCCAGACGTCGAGCTCGGTCCAGTTGGAGATCGGGAACACCCGCACGTGCTCGCCCGGGGCGTGCCGGCCGTTGTAGAGGTCCCACAGCTCCGGGCGCTGGCTGCGCGGGTCCCACCGGCCGAACGCGTCGCGCAGGCTGATGATGCGCTCCTTGGCCCGGGCGCGTTCCTCGTCGCGGCGCCCGCCGCCGAACACGGCGTCGAACCGGTGGTCGTTGATCGAGTCCAGCAGCGGGACGGTCTGCAGCGGGTTGCGGGTGCCGTCCGGGCGCTCGGTGAGCCGGCCGTCGTCGATCCAGTCCTGGACGTGGGCGACCTCCAACCGCAGGCCCAGCCGGGCGGCGAGGTGGTCGCGGAAGTCGATCACCTCGGGATAGTTGTGCCCGGTGTCCACGTGCAGCAGCGGGAACGGCACCGGGGCCGGCGCGAACGCCTTGACCGCCAGGTGCACCAGCAGCGTGGAGTCCTTGCCGCCGGAGAACAGGATCACCGGCCGGTCGAACTCGCCGGCCACCTCGCGGAAGATGTGGATCGCCTCGGACTCCAGCGCGTCCAGGGCGTCCAGCGTCGGGGCGGTCACTGGACGTGCAGCCCGCACTCGATCTTGCCGGTGCCGGCCCAGCGGCCGCTGCGCGGATCCGCCCCGGGGGCCGGCCTGGCCGTGCACGGCGCGCAGCCGATGCTCGGGTAGCCCTCCGCGACCAGCGGGTTGACCAGCACGCCGTGCTCGGCGATGTAGGCGTCCATGTCCTCGTCGCTCCAGGCGGACAGCGGGTTGATCTTCACCAGGCCGAACTTGTCGTCGTAGGTGACCAACGGGGTGTTCGCCCGGGTGGGTGCCTCGACCCGGCGCACCCCGGTGACCCAGGCGTCGTAGCCGGCCAGGGTCCGCTGCAGCGGCACCACCTTGCGCAGCGCGCAGCACCTGTTGGGGTCGCGGGCGAACAGGTCCTTTCCCAGCAGGCTGTCCTGCTCGGCCACGGTGTGCTCGGCGGTGGCGTTCACCATCCGCACGTCGTAGACGTGCTCGACGGCGTCGCGGGTGCCGATGGTCTCGGCGAAGTGGTAGCCGGTCTCCAGGAACAGCACGTCGACGCCGGGGGCGGCCTTCGCGGCCAGGTCGACCAGCACCGCGTCCTGCATGTTGGACGCCACGATCAACCGGTCGCCGAAGGTCGCGGCAGCCCAGCCGAGCAGCTGCTCGGCGGTCGCGTGCGGGCCCAGCTCGGCCGCCCCGCGCTCGGCGACACCCCGAAGGTCGGTCTCCGTCGCCACGCTCATCGTTCGACCTCGCAGAGCTCGGTCGACGCTTCGCGAGACGCTGTGTTCAATGGTTCGCTCGCAAGCTCGCTCATCGCTGCACCTCCGGCACTCCGACTCCGATCATCTTCAGCGAGAAGGTCCGCAGGCAGTCCGGGCAGTACCAGGCGCCGTGCGGCACCCGGTCGGTCTGCTCGGCCGGCCGCAGGTCCTCCTCGCCGCAGTACGGGCAGTAGAAGGGCACCGCGCGCTCAGACATTCCGGGCCCTCATCGGAGGTCGCCCTCGTCGGCGCGCAGCACCCACTGGGCGAACCGCTCGCCCTCGGCGCGCTGCTCGACGTACCGGCGGACCAACCGGTCGACGTAGTCGCCCAGCTCGGCGCTGGTCACCTTGAGCCCGCGCAGCTTGCGGCCGAACCCGGCGTCCAGGCCCAGCCCGCCGCCCAGGTGCACCTGGAAGCCCTCGACCTGGTTGCCCTCGGCGTCGGTGACGATCTGGCCCTTGAGCCCGATGTCGGCGACCTGGGTGCGGGCGCAGGCGTTCGGGCAGCCGTTGAGGTGGATCGAGATCGGCACCCCGGGGTGCACATCGGCCAGGCGCTTTTCCAGGTCGTCGACCAGGCGGATGGCCCGCTCCTTGGTCTCGACGATGGCCAGCTTGCAGAACTCGATGCCGGTGCAGGCCATGGTGGCCCGCCGCCACGGCGACGGCTCGGCCTGCAGGCCCAGCGTGTTCAGCCGGGCGACCAGCGCCTCGACGTTCCCGTCCGGCACGTCCAGCACGACGATCTTCTGCTGCGGGGTCAGCCGCACCCGCCCGGAGCCGGCTTCCTCGGCGGCGTCGGCGAGGGCGATCAGCGTGGTCCCGGAGACCCG
>JASLAP010000189.1 GCA_030147065.1 Pseudonocardia sp.
CTCGGCCACCGGCCAGGTGTCCACGATGGAGCACCACCTGCTGCACGTCGACCTGGCCGCCAAGCCGCAGGTCGTCACCGAGATCGCCGCCCGGGACGGGCGCACGATCCTGTTCGTGCGGACCAAGCACGGGGTCGACCGACTGGTGAAGGTGCTGCGCCGCAGCGGTATCGACGCCGGCGCCCTGCACGGCGGCAAGGCCCAGAACGCCCGCAACCGGGCGATCGACGCGTTCAAGCAGGGTCGGACCCCGGTCCTGGTGGCGACCGACGTCGCCGCCCGCGGCATCCACATCGACGACGTCAGCCTGGTCGTGCACGTGGACCCGCCGGCCGACCCGAAGGACTACCTGCACCGCGCCGGCCGGACCGCCCGGGCGGGCGACGACGGCATCGTCGTGACGATGGTGACCCCGCCCGAGCGCCACGACGTCGACAAGCTGACCCGGCAGGCCGGCGTGCGCCCCACGCACACCCAGGTCACCCCGGGTGACGAGGGCCTGAGCCGGATCACCGGGGCCCGCCTGCCGTCCGGGGTCCCGGTCGCCGAGCCGGCCAAGCCGGCCCAGACCCCGCGCGGCGGGGGCCGCTCCGGTGGCGGCCGGTCGGGCCGCGGCCGGGCCGCGCAGCCGGCTCAGGACGGCGGGCCGGAGAACCGGGCCGCGCGCCGGGCCCGCACCGGGGTCACCACGACCCGGGCGACCTTCAGCGCGACCCAGTCGTCCGGTCGCCGGCGCCGCAACTTCTGATCGGGCCCGCTGACCGGCCCGCCGGGCCGGTCAGCTCAGGTTCAGCACCGAGAGGGCCAGGCGGGCGGCATCGCCGCCGGCCTCCTCGGCGACGTCCAGCGCGGCCGGCACGTCGAGGTCGGCCAGCAGCGCGGTGGTGACCGCTCCGGTCGCCGCGGCGCCCGCCTCGCCCCCGCGCGCCGCGGCGGCGTAGAGCCGTTCGAGCCGGGTCGCCGCGGCGTCCAGCGCGGCGGTCTCGAAGTCCCACGGCCGCGCCCACGCCCGGTCGACGAGCAGCAGCCGCAGCACCGCGGGCGGGTGCTTGGCCACGACGTCGGAGACCAGCACCAGGTTCCCGGTGGACTTCGCCATCCGGGCGCCGTCCACGCGCACCGCGCCCACGTGCATCCAGGCCCGGGCGAACGGGCGCACCCCGGTCACCGCCTCGGCCATCTCGGCCTCGTAGGCGTGGTGCGGGAAGCGCAGGTCGTCCCCGCCGACGTGCAGGTCCAGCGCGGGCCCGAGGGTGGTCAGGGCCATCGCCGCGCACTCGGCGTGCCAGCCGGGCCGGCCCTCGCCCCACGGGCTGGGCCAGGCCGCCTCGCCGGCCCGGGCGGCCCGCCACACCGGCACGTCGGCCGGGTGCTCGGCGTCGGGGTGGCCGAACACCTGCCCGAACTGCGCGGCCAGCGCGGCCGCCGCGTCCCCGGTCAGCCCGGCGCGGTCCGGCGCGCCGGCTCCGCGGAACCAGACCGTGCCGCCGCGCACGTACGCCGAGCCGGCCTCGACCAGCGCCGCGGCCAGCGTGACCACCTGCCCGATGTGGTTGTGCGCCCGCGGCTCGTGGGTCGGGCGCCGCACGCCGAGCGCCGCCATGTCCCGGTCGAAGCGGAACTGCTGGACCGCGGCGAAGCTGTCGGCGGCCGAGCCCCGCGCGGCGGCCGCGGCGTCCAGCACGTCGTCGACGTCGGTGACGTTGCGGCACACCTCGACCTCGACCCCGAGGTGGCGCAGCACCCGGGCCGCGACGTCGGCCCAGACGAAGGTGGCGGCGTGGCCGAGGTGCGTCGTGTCGTAGGGGGTGATCCCGCAGACGTACATGCGGGCCCGGCCGACCACCGGCAGCGGGCGCCTCCCGATGCGCAGCACGTCAGCTGCGGGAACCGCGCTTGGCCGCCCGGCGCAACTGCAGGATGCGCAGACCGCCCGGGATGGCCACCAGCAGCAGCCCGGCGACCGCGGCGAACAGCAGCGCCACCCCGGTCGGCAGCGTCCCGGACGCCGCGAGGAAGTCGATCCGCACCGGCTCGTTGTTCTGCAGGATGAAGATCAGCAGGAACACCAGCACGATCGCGGACAGGATCAGCCCGGTCCAGAGCCCGCCGCTGCGGGAGTGCGGCAGCCCGGTCGTCGGCTTGTCGGGCCCGTCACCGGTGGTCCGGTCGGGCACCGGGGTGCGGACGGTGGGCCGCTCCGAGTCCGACTCGCTGTCGTGGCCGTCGGGCTCGTACGGCACCGGGGTGGTCGGGCCACCGGCGCGCAGGTCGGCCGGCAGCATCGCCGGGCGGGTCGCCGGGTCCTCCCGCGGGTCGGCCGGGCCGACCTGGCCGAAGCGCGGGTGGTCCGGGCGCGCGGTGGCGCGTGTGGGGTCCTCGGTCATGCCAGTTCCTCTCCCGGGTCGGCGACCGGCACCGCCGACCACGGGCGTCGCCCGGCGGTGGCCGCCACCCGCAGTATCCCGCACCGGGTCGGGCGACGCCCGGCCTCACCGGCTTCCGATCGGGTGCCGGTCAGCGGCCGGCGCGGCGCATCGGGACGTGCGCGACGCCGTCCCAGTCGTAGGCCGGCCCGACCGCTTCGAAGCCGAACCCGCGGTAGAACCCGGCCAGGTGCTCCTGGGAGTCCAGCACCGCGGTGCCGTCGCCGACCTCGGCCAGCGCCGCCTCCATCAGCCGGCGGCCCAGGCCGCGACCGCGCGCGGACCCAGCGGTGCACAGCCGGCCGATCCGCAGCAGCTCGCCGGGCTCCTCGAGCACCCGCACGCAGCCCAGCACCGGTTCCGCGCCGCCTTCGCCGCCCAACCAGAAGTGCCGCGCGTCGGGCTCCAGGTCGCGCCCGTCCAGCTCGGCGTACGGGCAGGCCTGCTCGACGACGAACACGTCCAGGCGCAGCCGCAGGATGTCGTAGAGGGTGCCCGGACCGAGGTCCGCCGCCCACGCCCGGTGCAGCGTCGCTGCCAAGACCTCGCTCATCTGCTCTGGATACCAGACCGGGCGACGGGCCGCCGGGCACGCGGCCGGCGGTCCGCGGCGCCGCGCCCGGCTAGCCTCGACGGGTGCGGCACCACGATCTCGTCGTCATCGGCACCGGCTCCGGCAACTCCTTCGTCGACCGGCGCTTCGAGCACCTCGACGTGGCGATGGTGGAGCACGGCACGTTCGGCGGCACCTGCCTGAACGTGGGCTGCATCCCGACCAAGATGTACGTGCACCCGGCCGACGTCGCCCAGCACGTCCGGCACGCCGGCCGGTTCGGCGTGGACGCGCGCCTGGACCGGGTGCGCTGGTCCGACATCCGGGACCGGATCTTCGGCCGGATCGACCCGATCTCGGCGGGCGGCCGGGAGTACCGGTTGCACCGCAGCCCGAACGTCACCGTCTACGAGGGCCACGCCCGGTTCACCGGGCCCCTGCAGCTGGAGGTGGAGCGCACCGACGGCGCGGGCCCGGACGCGTTCACCGCCGACCGGGTGGTGATCGCGGCCGGCGCCCGACCGGTGGCGCCGGACCCGATCCCGGGCTCCGGTGTGCCGTTCCACACCTCCGACACGATCATGCGGCTGGCCGCCGCCCCGGAGCACCTGGTGATCATCGGGGCCGGCTACATCGCCGCCGAGTTCGCGCACGTGTTCTCCGCGCTGGGCAGCCGGGTCACCGTCATCGGGCGCAGTGACCTGATGCTGCGCAGCCAGGACGAGACGGTGGCGCGGAGGTACACCGCGCTCGCCGCGGACCGCTGGGACCTGCGCCTGGGGGCCACGGTGACCGGGGTGCGCGGCGGGCCCGGGGACGTGTCCGTGGACCTGGCCGACGGCACCGCCGCGCACGGCGACGTGCTGCTGGTGGCGGCCGGGCGCACCCCCAACAGCGACCTGCTGGATCTGGAGAAGGCCGGCATCCCCACCCACGAGGACGGCCGCGTGGTCGTGGACGAGCAGCAGCGCAGCCCGGCCGAGGGGGTGTTCGCGCTGGGCGACGTCAGCTCGCCCTACCAGCTCAAGCACGTGGCCAACCACGAGGCCAAGGTGGTCGCGCACAACCTGCTCGACCCGGACCACCCGCGGCGCACCGACCACCGCTTCGTGCCCTCGGCGGTGTTCACCGACCCGCAGATCGCCTCGGTGGGCCGCACCGAGGCCGACTGCCGCGACGACGGGCTGGACTACGCGGTCAAGGTCCAGGCCTACGGCGACATCGCCTACGGCTGGGCGCTGGAGGACACCACCGGGTTCTGCAAGGTGCTCGCCGAGCGCGGGTCCGGCCGGCTGCTCGGCGCGCACCTGATGGGGCCCGGCGCGGCGACGGTGATCCAGCCGCTGATCCAGGCGATGTCCTTCGGGCTGACCGCCCGGGAGATGGCCACCGGCCAGTACTGGATCCACCCGGCGCTGCCCGAGGTCGTGGAGAACGCGCTGCTCGGGCTGGACCTCTGACGGCCCGCCCGGTCAGCCGGCCGGGCGCTCGGGCTCGACCGCGGCGGGCCGGCCGGCCGGCCCCGGCACGGCCTTCACGGCGTCGGGGTCGAACGGCACCGCGGGCGGTGTCTCGCCGCGCACCTCGGCGACCAGCGCGGTGATGTCGGCCATGATGGCCGCGGTGGCGCCGTCCAGGGCCGAGCGGGTGCGCGGGCCACCGACCCACCGGGACAGGTCGACGGGCGGACCGGCCACCACCCTGATCCGCTTGCGGGGGATCAGCCGCACCAGCCCGGTACCCGGCGGGACGAGCTGCTGGGTGCCCCAGTTGGCCACCGGGATCACCGGGGCCCCGGTGACCAGGGCGATCCGGGCGATGCCGTTCTTGCCCTTCATCGGCCAGCCGGCCGGGTCCTCGGTGTAGGTCGACTCCGGGTAGAACACCACGATCTCGCCGCGGTTGATCGCCGCGATCGCCTCCCGGTAGGCGTCCCCGGCCCGCGCGGACTGCCGGTAGACCGGGATGTGCCCGCCGCCGCCGAGCACCGACCGGACGACCGGTACCGACCACAGCTCGGACTTGGCCAGGAAGCGGGGCACCCGCCCGTGCGAGACGGTGAACGCGACGTCGTAGATCGGGTCGGCGAACGAGACGTGGTTGGCGGCCAGCAGGGCACCGCCGGTGCGCGGCAGGTGTTCACCGCCGCGCCAGCCGACCCGGGTGCCGAACAGCGCCCACGGCCAGATCAGCGTGATCGCCAGGCCGTACCAGAAACCGGTGTCCCGCCAGCGGCGGGTGAAGGTCAACCGGAGCTTCTGCCATCCGGTCAGCGGCCGATCGCCCGACATCCGTCCCCTCCTCACCGCGCCCGACCCGGGCGCGTCCCGGACCGGCCCGGACCCGACCGCGCGACCCGGGTCCCCGGCCCGATCATGCCCCCCGGCGGAACAAGACGGTGCGGCGGCGTCGTTCCCCGATCATCGTCCCCGGCCGTGAGGTGTCCACCGTGTCCGCTCCCCCGCCGCGCCTGCCGCGCATCGAACCGGTCGGACGGCCGCCCGGCACCCCGCCCGCGGTCGCGCTGGTGCTGCACGGCGGGAAGGCGGACAGCCGCGAGAGCGGGGAGCGGCGCCGGCTCTCCTACCGGCGGGTGGTGCCCCTCGCCCGGCCGCTCGCCGCCGCCGGCCTGGCCACCTACCTGCTGCGCTACCGCTACCGCGGGTGGAACGGCACCGCCGCGGACGCCGCGCGGGACGCCCGGACCGCGCTGGCCACGATCGCCGCGCGGCACCCCGGGGTACCGGTGGTGCTGGTCGGACACTCCATGGGCGGGCGCGCCGCGCTGCTGACGGCCGGTGCGCCGGGGGTGGTGGCGGTGTGCGCGCTCGCGCCGTGGGTGCTCGACGGCGATCCGGTCGACCAGCTCGCCGGCCGCACCGTGCTGATCGCGCACGGCGACCGGGACCGGGTGACCGGTCCCGGGGCGTCGTTCGCCTACGCGGTGCGGGCCAAGCGGGTCACCGACCGGACCGCCCGGTTCGACGTGCCCGGCTCGGGCCACGGGATGCTGGCCCGGGCCGGGGACTGGCACCGGCTGGTGCACCGGTTCGTCCTCGGCGCGACCGGCCTGTCGCCCGAGGACCCGGAGATCGCCGACGCGCTGCGCCGGCCGTCACCGGCCGGCCTGCGGGTACCGCTGCGCCCCGGCCGGGACCGGGCCTCGCTGCGGGCCTGAGGTCCGCTCGGATCCGGGCTCAGCCCAGCCGGGCCCGCACGGCACGACGGGCCCGTTCCAGGTCGGCGGGGTCGGCGAGCAGCAGGAACGCCGAGTGGGCGCCGAGCACGAGGGAGTCGATCTCGAAGGCGCGCTGCTCGACGTCCGCGTCCGGGTCGATCTCACCGGCGGCCCCGCGGAGCTGGTCGACGAGGTCGCGCACGGTCGCCGCGTTCAGCTCGCGCCGCCGCTGCCCGACCGGTCCCTCGTGCCCGCCCGGCTCCGCGGAGGTCGTGGCGAAGCAGCAGCCGCCGGGGAACGCGCGTCGCTCCAGACCCAGCTCGGACCGATGGGCCGGCTGCCACCGTCGGGACGCCGGCTGACGGCCGACTACCTGGCCGTGTACCGGCTCGTCGACGGGCTCCTCGCCGAGGCCTCGGCCGAGTGGGACAACCTCGCCGGGCTCGTCCAGCTGGGGCACCTCCGGCTGCCACCTGAAGCTCCGGTGTCGGAACCACCCGAGGGGTACCGGGGCACCCGCCGTTCGGCGTAACGTCGGCCGACCGGATCCAGCCGACGGACGAGAGGACGAGGACCGCGGGGCCCGCCCAGGTCGTGGGCCAGCCGGACCGGGGATGGGCAGATGTCCGAGCTCGTGGAACGTGGGGCCGCACTCGACAGGCTCGATTCTGCGCTGCACGCCGCGGCAGCGGCCCGCGGTTGCGTGGTCCTGGTCACGGGGGAACCGGGCATCGGGAAGACGGCTCTGGTGACGCACTTCGTGCATCGCCACCGGGACGACGCCCGGGTGCTGATCGGGCTGTGCGACGACCTGGCCACGCCCCGCCCGCTGGGACCCTTCCGCGATCTGGCGGACCACCTGTCGGGAGGTGCGGCCGAGCTGCTGCGCCGCGAGCCGGCCCCCGGTGCTGCCGCGGTGCACCGGATGCTGCTGGAGGACCTGCGCCGTGGGAAGGCCCCGGCGGTCGTCGTGGTCGAGGACGTGCACTGGGCGGACCAGGCGTCCATCGACGCCATCACCGTGCTGGGCCGGCGGGTCGTCGACCTGCCGGTGCTCCTCGTGCTCACCCTGCGCCTGGGGGACGTGGACCCCGGCCATCCGCTGTGGGCGGCCATCGACGCCCTGCAGCGGACGTCCACGCTCACCGTAGATCTGGCTCCGCTGTCCCGGGCGGCGGTGGCCTCGCTGGCCGGGCAGGACACCGATCGCATCTACGCGCTCAGCAACGGCAACCCGTTCTTCGTGGCCGAACTGATGGCCTCCGGCGACGGACCGCCGCCTCCCTCACTGGCCAACGCCGTCCTGAGCCGCGTCGCGCGGCTGCCCGACCGGCCGCGGCAGCTGCTCGAGCTCGTCTCGATGGTCCCGTCGCGGATGCCCACCCGGCTGCTCGACGTCGTCGAGCCCGACTGGGCTCCCGCGGCCGAGCCCGCCGAACGCCGACAGCTGCTCACCAGCGACCCGCAGCACGTCCGCTTCCGGCACGAGCTGACCCGGGCCGCGGTCCGCTCCAGCGTGCCGCCGGGGCGCCGCCGCCAGCTGCACCGGACGATCCTGCAGGCCCTGCAGGACCTCGGCGCGGAGCCGGCCGACCTCGTCCACCACGCCGAGGCAGCCGGGGTCGCCGACGTCGTGGCCGAGCACGCCCTGCCGGCCGCCCGGCAGGCCAGGGCGCTGGAGTCGCACCGGGAGGCCCTGGCCCACCTCCGCCGCGCCGTCACCTACCGCGACCGGCTCCCGCGGCCGGAACAGGCGCGGCTCTGGGAGGAGCTGGCCGAGACCGCGCACCTGGTCGGATCCTGGGAGGAGGCAGTGGGGGCGGCCGACGCGGCGATCGCGCTGCGGAAGGACGCGGGCGACGACGTGGCGACGGGCCGCTGCACCCACCTGCGGTCCCAGTTGCACTGGTTCGCGGGGGACGGGGAATCGGCGTGGCGGGACGCGTGCGCCGCGCTGCGCGCCCTGATCCGCAGCGGGACCTCGGCCGAATCAGCCCGCGGCTACGTGGGCTGCGCGGAGATGGCCATGCTCGCCAGCCGGGCGGAGGACGCGCTGCGCTGGGCGGCGCGGGCGTTGGAGTTGGGTGCCGACGACGACGACGTCCTCGCCCGGGCGCTCACCGCCGCCGGAGCCACCCGGATGCAGCTGGACCCCTCCGACACCGAGATGCTGCGGGCCGGGCTGGATGCCGCCCACCGGACCGGGCAACATCAGCACGCGGTGCTGGCCCACACGGCCCTGGCCTTCTGCAGCCTCCTGTGGGTCCGGCCCGGGCCGGCGCTGGACGACCTGGACCGTGGGTTGCGCTACGCCCAGCAGCACGAGGTCGACACGATGGTCGACTACCTGCAGGCGGTCCGCTCCTGGCTGCTGCTGAGGCGGGGCGCCGAGGAGGAGGCCGCCCGACTGGCCCGGGCCACGCTGGACCGTTCGACCGCCCCGGGGAGCACGGTCGCCGGCCTGGTCGCGCGTACCGTGCTCGCCGAGCGGGCCGTGCGCCGGGGGGATGCCGACGCCGACGCCCGGCTGGCCGACCTGACCGCCGACGCGGACCGGACCGGCGAGCTCAAGCGGATCGCTCCGGTGCTGGAGCTGCAGGTCGAGCGGGCCCTCACCGGCGGCGGTCCGCTGCCGGTCGAGCGGCTGGCCGAGATCGCCCGCATCGTCGGCCGGCAGCCGTTGCGTCGGGGGGCCGCCGGGGCGCGGGTCGCGGCCTGGGCCGTGGTCTGCGGCGCCTCCCACGGCTTCGAGGCGGCGGCGCCGCCGCCGCACGCGGCGATGATGCGCCGGGACTGGCCGGCGGCGGCCGACGCCTTCGGCGCCGTGGATTGGCAGCACGACCGCGCCCTCCTGCTGTCCCTCAGCGACTCCGGGGCGGCGCTGGGCGAGGCCGTGGGGATCGCCCGGGCGCTCGGGGCGCGCCCGCTGGAGCACCGCATCTGCCGCCGCATGCGGCGGGCGGGTCTGAGCGTCCCCCGGGGACCGCTCTCGTCGACCCGGACCAACCCCGCGCACCTGACCGACCGCCAGCTGGAGGTGCTGGCCCTGGTGCGGGAGGGCCGCGGGAACGCCGACATCGCCGCGTCGCTTCACCTGTCCCCCCGGACCGTCGAGCACCACGTGGCCGGGATCTTCACCAAGCTCGGCGTCGCCGCCCGGACCGAGGCGGTCGCGCGCAGCATCGACATCGGGCTGGTCTAGGTGGCTGCGGCCGCCGAGGCCCGGGTGCGGGCCCCCCGGTACCCGTGCAGACCCCGATGTCACCCCCTCGCCGGCTGCCTACCGTGGCCGAAGGCGGTCCTCCCGGGCCGCCCACCGGACACGACAGCGAGGAGGAGGACCGTGACCACCACCGCGATCCGCAACGGGATCGACGTCCGGGCGCTGACCGAGACCGTCGAGGCCGTCCGGGAGGACCCGGGCCTGGGACGGTTCACCTTCCGGGCCCGCAGCCGGTGGCAGGAGGGCACCTACAACACCGGCGAGATCCACACGTTCGTCCAGGGCGGCGGCGAGGACCGCAGCCGGGCGGCCGCCTTCACCCTGCACGGCGACGAGCCACCGGTGCTCCTGGGCGCGAACCGGGGCCCCAACGCCGTCGAGCTGCTGCTGCAGGCGCTCGCGTTCTGCTACGCCGTCGGCTACGCGGCCAACGCCGCGGCCCGCGGCATCGAGATCACCTGGATGGAGTACGAGGTCGAGGGCGACTTCGACGTGCGGCCGTTCCTCGGCCTGGACGGACCCGGGCCGGGCTTCACCGCGATCCGCGCCCGCGGCCGGGTGTCGAGCCCGAACGCCACGCCCGCGCAGCTCGAGGACCTGTGCCGGTACGTCCAGGACACCTCGCCGGTCCGCGACTCGCTGGCCAACCCGGTGCCCGTCCGGACCAGCCTCGAGGTCGTGTGACCGGACCGCGGGGCACAGGAGGGAGATCGTCATGACGCAGCGCACCGCGCCCGTCGACACCGCGACGCTCACCGCCAAGGTGCAGGAGATGTACCGGGCGGTCGCCCGGACACCACAGCGGGAGTTCCACTTCGAGACCGGCCGGGCGCTGGCCGAGCGGCTGGGCTACCCGGCGGCCGATCTGGACCGCATCCCGGACGGGGCCATCGAGTCCTTCGCCGGGGTCGGCTGGTTCTTCGACCTGGCCGGTCCGCGCGAGGGGGAGACGGTGGTCGACCTCGGTTCGGGGTCGGGCATGGACGCCTTCTTCGCGGCGCTGCGCGTCGGTCCGACCGGGCGCGTGATCGGGATCGACATGACCGACGCGCAGCTGGAGAAGGCCGACCGGCTGCGCGCCGAGCACGGGCTCGACCACGTCGCGTTCCGGGCCGGGCGGATCGAGCAGCTGCCGGTCGACGACGCCGGCGTCGACCTGGTCATCTCCAACGGCGTCATCAACCTGACCCCCGACAAGGACCAGGTTTTCCGGGAGGTGGCCCGGGTGTTGCGACCCGGCGGCCGGCTGGCCATCGCCGACATCGTGACCGATGCCGCCCTCACCGAGGCGATCGTCTCCGACGTCGACCTGTGGGCTTCCTGCATCGGTGGCGCACCCCGGCAGGCCGACTACCAGGACGCCATGACGCGCGCCGGCCTGCAGGTCGACCGGGTGCGGCGCAACGACTACGAGTTCCTGTCCGAGCAGGCGCGCGCGGCCAGCGACACCTACGGCGTCCACAGCGCTTCGGTGCTCGCCCGGAAGCCGGCCTCCTGATCGACGCCCGGGGCCGCGGGCACGAGCCGCCCGGCGGCTCCCGGGCCGACCGCCGCATCCGGCGTGACCTTCGAGACCGAGGAGGGTGGTGGCGTTGCGCGGCCGCGGCGGCGGGACCTGCGGGCCCGTCACCTCAGGCCGGGGTGCCGACCGGCAGGCCGGGCAGCCCGTCCAGGCTGGTGGCGTTGCGCTCGACCTTGTAGGTCGCGACCCGCTGCACGTCCCGGGCCGCCCAGACCTTGTCCAGGGTCTCCCGCTCGGCCACCAGTTCCATCCGCGGCACCGCGTAGCCGCAGGAGTCCGACACCCGGGTCACGTCGACGACGACCACGCCGCGCAGGTAGGCCCGCCGGACCCGGCCCGCCTCGCCGAACGGCGCCAGCGCGGCGTCGAAACCCGGGTCCTCGCTGAACACCGTGCGGCCGGTGCCGTGCAGGCGGACGATGTTCGGCTTGCCCTCGAAGGCGCACAGCATCACGCACACCCGGCCGTTCTCCCGCAGGTGGGCGACCGTCTCCACGCCGCTGCCGATGATGTCGAGGTAGGCGAAGGTGTGCTCGTCGAGCACCCGGAAGGTGCCGATGCCGCCCTTCGGCGAGAGGTTGACCAGACCGTCGGCGGCCAGCGGCGCGGTGGCCACGAAGAACACCGGCTGGGCCTCGATCCAGCCGGCCAGCGCCGCGTCGATGCCGTCGTACACATGACCCATGCCGGCCAGCCTAGGGAGCCGCCCCGGGCCCGGGAACCGGGTTCCCGAGGCGTGGACCGGGTCAGGGCAGGGTGAGGATCTCCGCGCCGTCCGCGGTGACCAGCACGGTGTGCTCGAACTGGGCGGTGCGCGCCCGGTCCTTGGTGACCACGGTCCAGCCGTCGTCCCAGACGTCGTAGTCGATCGTGCCGAGGGTGATCATCGGTTCGATGGTGAAGGTCATCCCGGTCTCCAGGACGGTCTCCACGCTCGGCTCGTCGTAGTGCAGCACGGTCAGCCCGCTGTGGAAGCTGCGCCCGATGCCGTGGCCGGTGAAGTCGCGGACCACGCCGTAGCCGAAGCGGCGGGCGTAGGACTCGATGACCCGGCCGACCACGTTCAGCTCGCGCCCGGGCCGGACCGCCCTGATCGCCCGCTGGGTGGCCTCGCGGGTGCGCTCCACCAGCAGCCGGTCCTCCTCGGCGACCGCACCGGCCAGGAAGGTGGCGTTGGTGTCGCCGTGCACGCCGCCGATGAACGCGGTGACGTCGATGTTCACGATGTCCCCGTCGGCGATCACCGTGGAGTCCGGGATGCCGTGGCAGACGACCTCGTTGAGGCTGGTGCAGCAGGACTTCGGGAAGCCCTTGTAACCCAGGGTCGAGGGGTAGGCGTCGTGGTCGAGCAGGAACTCGTGCACCACGCGGTCGACCTCGTCGGTGGTGACGCCGGGCGCGACCGCCGCCCCGCCCGCGGCCAGCGCCTGCGCCGCGATCCGGCCGGCGACCCGCATGGCCTCGATCACCTCGGGGGTCTGCACCCAGGGGTCGGTGCTGCGCGAGGGCCGCTTCTTCCCGACGTACTCCGGTCGCGGGATGTGCGCCGGGACCGGTCGGATCGGCGAGACGACGCCGGGGGTCAGCAGGGTGCGGGCGGACATGGGTCCAGTGTAGGTCGGGCGGGGGTCCGGTCCCGCGGGGCGCGGGTCGGCTCCGGGTCAGCGCACCCGGGCCGCGGCGCGGTGGGCCACCACCATCGACAGGCTCCGCCACCCGAGCAGCAGCACGCCCAGCGCGATCACGGTGACCACCGCGAAGCTCGGCGGCAAGCGGTCGGTGAACGCGAAGCGCAGCAGCAGCCCGACCACCGCGGTGCCCGCGAGCACCACGGCCCCGGCGCGCAGACCGGCCGGGCGCACCCGGACCACCGGCGTCGCCCACGCCGCGACCAGGCCCACCACGAACGGCGCGGCGGTGCCGAGCAGGCCCAGCAGGTCGCCGGACTCGGCGTGGCTGGCCCGGCCGACCGCGGCGAACACCACCACCGCGACGACGTCCGCGGCGAACGCGAGCGCGGGGATTCGACTGGACGCCATCCGCCCAGGATAAGGGGCCGGGCAACCCCCACCCGGCCGCGTGCCCGGCGCGCGTCCGGCGGGCACGCGTCCGGGTACCCGGACGGGCGGTCGGGGCAGGGCGTCAGCAGCGCTCAGGGCAGGGCGGCCAGGAAGCGCCCGGTCACGTCGACCGCCGCCGACGACGCCCCGCCGTCGACCACCAGCACGGCGAACGCGACGTCCCCGCGGTAGCCGACGAACCAGCCGTGCGCCCGGCCGTCGCCGGTGAACTCGGCGGTGCCGGTCTTGCCGTGCACCTCGCCGAGCGGGGCGAGCTGGCCGGCGCTGCCCTCGGTCACGACCGCGCGCATCATCTGCCGGATCGGCTCCAGGGTGGCCGGGTCGGGGCCGGTCGCCGCGGTGACGACCTCGGTGGGCCGACCGCGGACGAGCTGGGGCACCACCGGCGCGCCGTGCGCCACGGTGGCCGCGACCAGGGCCATGCCCAGCGGGCTGGCCAGCACCTGCCCCTGCCCGATGCCGTTCTCGGCGCGCTGCACCGGGTCGTCCGTCGGCGGTACCGAGCCGGTGACCGTGGTCACTCCGGGCACGACGTAGTCCGCGCCCAGCCCCAGCCGCAGCGCCGCCGCCGGCAGGGCGCCGGCGTCGAGCTGCGTGGCGAGCTGGGCGAAGGTGGTGTTGCAGGACCGGGCGAACGCGGTGCGCAGCGGCACGGTGCCCAGGTCGAACCCGCCGGCGTTGGGGATCGCCCGCCCGCCGATCACGGTGCTGCCCGGGCAGGCCACCGGGGTCTGCGTGGTCAGCCCGGCCCCGGCCAGGCCGGCCCCCGCGGTGGCGATCTTGAACGTGGAGCCGGGCGGGTAGCGGCCGGTCAGCGCCAGCGCCCCCTCGGCGTCGGCCGCGGCGTTCTGGGCGACCGCCAGCACCTCCCCGGTCGACGGCGCCACGGCGACGATCATCGTCTGCTGCGCCGCCGGCTCCACCGCGTCCTCGGCCGCGGTCTGGATCGCCCGGTCGAGCGACACCCCGACGGTCGCCCCCGGCTCCGGCGGCCCCTCGGCCAGCGTGGTGATCGCGTTGCCGCCGGCGTCCACCAGCAGCACCGACCAGCCCGGGGTGCCGTCCAGCTGGTCGGCCATCTCGGTGCGCACCGCCGGCAGCACCTGGCGAGCGAACCCGGCGTCCGGGGCCAGCAGCCGCTCGCTGGTGGTGAACCGGACCCCGGGCAGCTGGTGGATCGCGTTCTTGACGCCCAGGTAGTCGCGCTCGCGCAGCACCGCGACGGTGTGGGCCTGCCCGTCCGGGGTGCGCGCCGCGCCGTCGGTGATCGAGCCGGCGGTGATGCCGGGGTCGATCGGCGACAGCGCCGCGGCCAGCGCGCCGGACACCGCCGGCAGGTCGCCCGCGGCCAGCCGGTCCAGCAGCACCGACACGACCGGGGTGGTCTCCAGCAGCGGCACCCCGGCGCGGTCCACCACCGGCGCCGGCTGCGGGGCCTCGGTGCGCACGTCCAGGCGCTGCCCGGCGGCCAGCCGGGGGTGCACGACGGTCGGCGCCCAGTGCACGACCCACCCGCTCTCCCGGTCCGGGTCGGCGATCAGCTCCAGCTCGCCCAGGTAGCTCCAGGTCCGCCCGGAACCCAGGTCCCACCGCACGTCGACGGACGCGGTGGCGCGGTCGGTGGCCTCGCGCACCTGCCCGGCGTCGGCGACCAGGCCGACCGGGGACAGCGCCGCGCGGGCGTCGGCGAGCACCTGGGCGGCCGCTGCCGGGTCGTCGGTGAGCGCGGCGGCGCCCGCGTCGTTGCCCGCCGTCCAGGCGGTCAGGAAGGCGTCCAACGTCTCGCCCGGGCCGTCGCCGTCGAACAGCCCGCAGCCGGCCACCCCGGCCACCAGGCCGAGCGTGACGAGCAGGGCGGCGACGCGGGACCGGAGGGGGCGGGGCACGGGGCGAGTATGCCCAGCCGCGGGCACCGCCCCGGCAGGACCCGCTGGCGCCCGGCTACCCGGCCCGGGCGACGCGGGCGTCGAAGACCGTGCAGCGACGGGTCAGCACCCGCTCGACCCCGGCGAACCGGCCGTCCAGCGCGGCCCGCACGCGGTCGAGCCGCTCGTCGTCGAGCAGCAGCCCGCGGGCGGCCCGGGCCGGTTCGCGGCCGCCGTGCCAGCTCAGCAGCAGCCGCCCGCCCGGGCGCAGGACCCGGTGCAGCCCGGCCACGCCGGCCTCCAGGTCGGGCCAGATCGCCACGGTGTTCACCGAGACGACGAGGTCCGCGGATGCCGCGGGCAGCCCGGTCGCGGCCGCGTCGCCGGCCCGGACCTCCACCCGTCCGGCGGCGATGTCCGCCGCGAGGCGCCGCACGGCGAGCACCCGCATGTCGAGCGAGGGCTCGACCCCGGTCGCCCGCCGGACGTCGGGCCGGGCCGCGAGCAGGCCGAGCAGCACGCCGGGGCCGGGGCCGACCTCGACCACGTCGAGGGCGCCGCCGGCGGCGGGCGGGCCGAGCAGGCCCAGCACCTCGCGCTGCTGCCCGCGGTTGACCGCGCTCATGAGCCGCCCGCCCAGGCGCCCCAACCAGCCGGCCGGCAGTGCGGCGAACCTGTTGGGCGTGGTACCGGTGGTCCAGGACGGCGCCGGGGATCCGGCGGGGGAAGGTGGGACCGGAGACGTCATGCGCACCACGGTGGATGCTCAAGGGCCCTCGAGGTCAAGCTCCGACGAGCGGCCGGTGGCCATCGGCGAGGCCGCCCGGCGGGTCGGGCTGGCCCCGTCGGCGATCCGGTACTACGAGAGCGAGGGCCTGATCGACCCGCCCCGGCGTGACGGCCGCCGCCGCTACGGCCGCGACGAGCTGCGCCGGCTGGCCTTCATCGCCGTCGGCCGCGACCTCGGGCTGGGCCTGGCCGCGATCCGCCGGGCGCTGCGCCCGGGCGCCGGGGGCTGGGCAGCCGTGGTGGACGAGCAGGTCGCGGCGCTGGACGCGCAGATCGCCCGGGCCGAGCGGACCCGGGCGGTGCTGCTGGCTGGCCGGGACTGCCCGGCCCCGGAACCGGTCCGCGACTGCCCGCACCTGACCGCCGCCCTCGACCGCGCCCTGGAAGGCCCGGACCCGTCGCGGACGACATCGTGGTGATCGACGTCGTGGTGATCGACGTCGTGGTGATCGACGTCATGGTGATCAACGGGCCCGGGAGTCGATGAGGGCCTGCAGCCCGTCCAGGATCCGGACCAGGCCGAACTCGAAGGCGCGGTCCTGGGACCCCTCGAAGCCGGCGGCGTCGGCGACCTTGCCGAGCATCGGGTAGGCGTCGCCGACCAGCGCCCCGTCCAGGTACGGCGCCTGCGCGGCCCACCACTCCTCGTCGCTGATCCCGGTCTCGGACGCCGCCGCGGAGGCCTCCAGCGAGGTGCGGGCGAGCCCCGCCACCCAGGACGAGGTGGTGAGCACGGCGTCGATCAGCTCGCGCCCGTCCAGGCCGGTGCCGTCCAGGATGCGCAACGTCGCCTCGGTGGCCCGCAGCGAGTTCGGGCCGAGCAGCGGACGGCCCTGCGGGACGTGCAGCAGCCAGGGGTGGCGGTGGTAGTGCGCCCACTCCCCCCGGCAGGCGCTCTCCAGCCGGGCGCGCCAGCCGCTGCCGTCGTCGTCGGGGACCGGTTCCTCGCCGTAGACCTCGTCGACCATCAGGTCGATCAGCTCGTCCTTGCCGGGCACGTACCGGTACAGCGACATCGCCCCGACCTTCAGCTCGGCCGCGATCCGGCGCATGGACAGCGCGGTCAGGCCCTCGGCGTCGGCTATGTCGATCGCGGCGCGCACGACGCGCTCCCGGGTCAGGCCCGGCTTGGGGCCGCGGGTCGGTTCGTCCCGGGTCCCCCACAGCAGCGCGAGGCTGCGCTTGAGGGACTCACCGCGCGCTGAGGAAGTCATTTGACCGGATCCTAGAACTGGGTACGGTGTACGTGAATCTTCGTACGGTGTACCCAGACAGGAGGCGGGCGGGATGCGCTACGCGGTGCGGACCGAGGCGCTCGGCAAGCGCTTCGGCGCGAAACAGGCCCTCGACGGCCTGGACCTGGACGTCGCCGAGGGGACGGTGTGCGGGCTGCTCGGGCCCAACGGCGCCGGCAAGACCACCGTGGTGCGGATGCTCACCACGCTGCTGCGCCCGGACTCCGGGCGGGCCGAGGTGGCCGGGCACGACGTGGCGCGCGAACCCGCGCTGGTGCGCCGGGCGATCGGCCTGACCGGCCAGCACACCACCGTCGACGACATCCTCACCGGCCGGGAGAACCTGGTCATGTGGGGCAGGCTGTTCCACCTCGGCGCCCGCGCGGCCGCCCGGCGGGCCGACGAGCTGCTCGAGCAGTTCGGCCTGACCGACGCCGCGGACCGCCGGGCCAAGACCTACTCCGGCGGCATGCGCCGGCGCCTGGACGTGGCCAGCAGCCTGGTGCTGGCCCCGCGGGTGTTCTTCCTCGACGAGCCGACCACCGGGCTCGACCCGCGCAACCGCGGCGAGGTGTGGAACGCGCTGCGCGGCCTGGTCGCCACCGGCACGACGGTGCTGATGACCACCCAGTACCTCGACGAGGCCGACCAGTTGGCCGACCGGATCGTGGTGCTCGACGGGGGCCGGAAGGTCGCCGAGGGCACCCCGGACGAGCTGAAGTCCCGGATCGGCGGCGACCGGATCGACGTGCTGGTGCGCGACGGCGCCGACCTGCCCGCCGCGGCCGACCTGCTGGCCCGCGCGGCGTCCGGGCCGGTCGAGGTGGACGCCGCGCTGCGCCGGATCTCCGCGCCGGTCCACGACCGGGTCGCCGCGCTGACCGGGCTGGTCCGCGCGCTCGACGAGGCCGGCCTGCCCGCCGAGGACATCGGCGTCCGCCGGCCGACCCTGGACGAGGTGTTCCTGCACCTCACCGGCCGCCCGGCCGGACCCGCGAGCACTCCCGCCGACCGGATCGGAGCCCCGGCATGAGCACCCTGACCACGCCCACCGGCGGCCTGGGCTGGACCCTGGCCGACTCCTGGGTCGTCGCCCGCCGCGACCTGCTGCACTGGGTGCGCAACCCCAGCGTGATCATCGCCAGCGTCGCCTTCCCGGCGATGTTCGTGCTGCTGTTCGGGTTCGTCTTCGGCAGCGCGATCACCGTGCCGGGCGGCGGGGACTACCGCGAGTTCCTGATGCCCGGGATGTTCGCCCAGGCGATGGTGAACGGGGCCGCGGCGACGGTGGCCGCGGTGGCGGCCGACCGGGCCCGCGGGGTCACCGACCGGTTCCGCTCGATGCCGATGGCCCCCGGCGCCCCGGTGATCGGGCGCAGCCTGGCCGACGTGGTCAACTCGTGCCTCGACCTGGTGGTGCTGGTCGGGCTGGGGTTGCTGGTCGGCTGGCAGGCCCACGGCGGCGTGCTGGGCGCGCTGGGCGCGGTCGGGCTCCTGCTGCTGCTCCGGTTCGCCATGATCTGGGTCGGCATCTACCTCGGGCTGGTGGTCAGCCAGGAGGCCGCCGGTCTGGCCTGGGCCCCGCTGTTCCCGCTGACGATGATCGCCAACACCTTCGTGCACCCGTCGCAGCTGCCCGGCTGGCTCGGCCCGATCGCCGACTGGAACCCGCTCTCGGCCACCGTGACCGCGGTCCGGCAGCTGTTCGGCAACGCCGGCCCGGTCGGCCCGACGGCGACCTGGGCCGAGCAGAACGCGATGCTGCTGGCGGTCCTCTGGCCGGTCGCGATCGTCGCGGTCTTCCTCCCGCTGGCCGTGCGCCGCTACCGCCACCCCACCGGCTGACCGCCCCGGGTCAGAACAGGACGGTGGCGAAGCTGGCGATCTGGGTGAAGCCGATACGCCGGTAGGCGGCCCGGGCGACGTGGTTGAAGCCGTTGACGTACAGGCTGGACACCCGGCCCATGCCGGCCAGCCGCTCGGCGACGGCGGCGGTGCCGGCCGTGCCCAGCCCGTGCCCGCGCCGCTCCGGGTGCACCCAGACCCCCTGGATCTGCCCCACCTGCGAGGACAGCGCGCCGATCTCGGCCTTGAAGACCACCTGGTCGCCCTCGAACCGGGCGAACGCCCGGCCGGCCGCGACCAGCTCGGCCACCCGGGAGCGGTAGCCCGCACCGCCGTCGCCGAGCCGCGGGTCGACGCCGACCTCCTCGGTGAACATCGCGATCGCCGCCGGCAGGTAGCGCTCCAGCTCGTCGGGCCGCACCGGGCGGACGTACGGGTCGGGCGCGGTGACCGGCGGCCCGGCCAGCGCCATCAGCGGCTGGTCCGCGCGCACCTCGCGGGCCGGTGCCCAGTGCCCCGCCAGGTCCTCCCACAGCGGCAGCACCAGCTCGGCCCGGCCGACCAGCGACGAGCAGCCGCGCCCGTGCCGGCGGGCCCGGTCGGCGAACGCGCGCAGCGCCGAGCGCTCGCCGCGCAGCGGCACCAGGTTCGCCCCGGAGAAGCACAACCCGTCCAACCGGGAGCCGACCGCCCACAGCTCACCGCCGAGCCGCCACGGGTCCAGCCCGGCGATCTCGACCCGCGCGGCGACCATGCAGGCGGCGACCGGATCGCTCTCCAGCAGCGCGCGGACCCCAGCGCGGTCCCGGTCGTCGAGCAGCCGCGCCCCGGCAACACGAAGCACCCTCCCACGATGCCAGACGGCCACCGATCTTCCTACGACGGGATCGCCGGCGAGCGGTGCGTCAGCCCACCGTCACCTGGGGCTCGCCCTCGACCTCCATCGTCTCGGCGATCTTCATCGCCTCCTCGATCAGGGTCTCGACGATCGCGTGCTCGGGCACGGTCTTGATCACCTCGCCGCGGACGAAGATCTGGCCCTTGCCGTTGCCCGAGGCCACCCCCAGGTCGGCCTCCCGGGCCTCCCCCGGTCCGTTGACCACGCAGCCCATCACCGCGACCCGCAGCGGCACCTCCATGCCCTCCAGCCCGGCGGTGACCTCGTCGGCGAGCTTGTAGACGTCGACCTGGGCGCGCCCGCACGACGGGCAGGACACGATCTCCAGCTTGCGCGGGCGCAGGTTCAGCGACTGCAGGATCTGGGTGCCGACCTTGATCTCCTCGACCGGCGGGGCGGACAGCGACACCCGGATGGTGTCGCCGATGCCCTGGCGCAGCAGCGCGCCGAAGGCGACCGCGGACTTGATCGTGCCCTGGAACGCCGGGCCGGCCTCGGTCACGCCGAGGTGCAGGGGGTAGTCGCACTGCTCGGCGAGCAGCTCGTAGGCGCGCACCATGACCACCGGGTCGTTGTGCTTGACCGAGATCTTGATGTCGTGGAAGTCGTGCTCGGCGAACAGGCCCGCCTCCCACATCGCCGACTCGGCCAGCGCCTCCGGGGTGGCCTTGCCGTACTTCTGCATCAGCCGCTTGTCCAGCGAGCCGGCGTTGACCCCGATCCGGATCGGGGTGCCGTGGTCGCGGGCCGCGGCGGCGATCTCCTTGACCTGGTCGTCGAACTTGCGGATGTTGCCCGGGTTCACCCGGACCGCCGCGCAGCCGGCCTCGATCGCGGCGAAGACGTACTTGGGCTGGAAGTGGATGTCGGCGATCACCGGGATCTGCGACTTGCGGGCGATCGCCGGCAGCGCGTCGGCGTCGTCCTGGCTCGGGCAGGCCACCCGGACGATGTCGCAGCCGGCCGCGGTCAGCTCGGCGATCTGCTGCAGCGTCGCGTTCACGTCCGAGGTCACCGTGGTGGTCATGGACTGCACCGAGATCGGGTGGTCCGATCCGACACCGACCTTGCCCACCATCAGCTGACGGGTCTTGCGACGGTCGGCGAGGGTGGGGGCGGGCGGGGTCGGCATGCCAAGCGAGACGCTCACGGCTCCAGTATCCCCACCCGTGATCAGGCCCGCCGCTGCGCGTGTCCGGAAGCACCCTCAGGTGCGCTTGGCACCCTCCTGGGGCGGAAGCCCTCAGGTGCGCCCGGCGTCCTCCTGGGCGCGGCGCAGCGTGCGCGAGTGAGGCAGCCAGGTGGCCAGCTCGACCGGCCAGCCGTCGGCGGCCAGCACGTCGACCACGGCCGGGTCGTCGTCGAGCACCGAGACGACCTCGCGGGCCCGGCCGAGCCGGCGCAGCACCTCGCGCTTGTAGAACCGGGCCGGGCGGTGGTCGTCGTCCGGGCGCATCAGCAGCGGACCGGTGGGCAGCCCGTGCCGGGCCAGCCAGTGCTCGGTGAGCCGCCGGTTCCGCTCCGGGCGACCGGTCAGGTAGACGACGTCGTGGTCGTCGAGGGCGGCGCGCAGCCGGGCGGCGCCCTCGACGAGCACCGGGTCGCGGTCGGCGGCCCGGAAGAACCGCTCCCACCGCTGCGGCCGGTCCTGCAGGTGGTGCAGCCGGTGCCGGACGTCGGCCAGCACCCCGTCGATGTCGAACACGGCCAGCGATCGCGGTGCGAGCTCGCCCGCGGCTTCGCTCACTGGAACAGCCGCACGGGGTTGATCACGTCGGCGACCAGCAGCAGCCCGCTCCAGGCGATGAACACCAGCGCGACCACGTAGGCCACCGGCATCAGCTTGGCCACGTCCACCGGGCCGGGGTCGGGGCGGCCGCGCAGCCGGGCGATCCGCTTCTTCACCGACTCCCACAGCGCCGGGAAGATCTGCCCGCCGTCCAGCGGCGGGATCGGCAGCAGGTTGAACAGGAACAGCGAGATGTTCACCGCGGCCAGCAACTGCAGGAAGAACGCGATCTCCTGGCCGATCGGGATGTTCTGGGCCAGGATCTCGCCGCCGATCCGGGACACCCCGACCACCCCGACCGGGCCGTTGACATCGCGCTCCTCGCCGAGGAACGCCGCCCCGAACAGCGCCGGCACCCGGGACGGCAGCGCGACGATCGCCTCGCCGGTGCGACTGATCACCGTCCCGATCTGGTCGGCCACCGCCGGCAGGTCCTGGCGCTCGACCACCTGCAGCGGCGACAGGCCCAGGAAGCTGGCGTCGACGATGGTCTCGGTGTCGTCGAGGTCACGCAGCTGGGTGGTGATCAGCGTGGGGGTCAGGTCGATCAGTTGTCCGTCGCGCTCCACGGTCACGGTGACCGTGCCGGTCGCCCCGCGGATGGCCTCCTGCAGGTCGCGCCACTCCTCGTAGGGCTGGCCGTTGAAGGCCACGATCCGGTCCCCGGGCCGGAACCCGGCCTCGGCGGCCGGGGTC
>JASLAP010000218.1 GCA_030147065.1 Pseudonocardia sp.
TGGCCAGGGTGCGCATCGCGTCCGCCAGCGCGTCGGCGACCAGGACCGACGGCACGCCGAGCAGTTGTGCCCAGCGCAGCGCCTCCAGCGCGCCTGCCCGGTCCCCGGCCACCACCTTGTCGGCGACCGCGAAGCCCGACGACTCGGCCCGGCCGCGGTAGTAGCGGCGCACCGCGGACTCGTCGATCCGGCCGCCGGTGTCGGCCACCAGCTGCCCGGTGGCCGCGGCCAGCTCGCGCAGGTCCGAGCCGACCGACTCGATCAGCACGCCGACCGCCGCCGGATCGATCTTCCCACCGGCCCGGCGGACCTCGGCCCGCACGAAGTCGGCCCGCTCCTCGTAGCGGCCGATCCGGGCGCAGGTGGTGACGGCGGCCCCGGCCTTGCGCAACGCGTCGACCATCGCCTTGTTGCGCGCCCCACCGGTGTGCACGACGACCAGCACGATCCCGTCCGCCGGATCCGCGGACTGCTCCACGATCGCCGTCGCCAGGTCCTTGCCGGCCTCCTGCGCGGACTGCAGCACCACCAGGCGGCCCTCGCCGAACAGCGACGGGCTGAGCACCTCGGCCAGGTCCCCCGGGGTCAGCTCGGCGGGCCGGTAGCGGCGCAGCTCGGCCTGCGGCTCGGTGGCGCGCAGCTGCCCGACCAGCTCCTCGATCGCGCGTTCGACCAGGAACTCCTCCTCGCCGAGGACGAGCTGCACGGGCGCGAGGGACATGTCCCCATGCTGGCCCACGGCACCGACCGGGCGTGACCCGCCTCCCACATCCCGGACGCCGGCTTGGGAACCGTCGCGGCGCTGTCGTAACCTCGTCGTCACCGACAACTGAACATGGCTCATCCAGAGGGGCAGAGGGAACGGCCCGTTGAAGCCCCGGCAACCGGCGAGGACGCGCGTCACGCGCCTCGATCACGGTGCCAATTCCGACCTGCGCGTGCGCGCGGGAAAGATGAGGAGATCCTCGATGACACTGACGGCTGACCCCACTGTGCGCGGCAACCGTTCCTCCACCGACCTCGACCTGGGCCCGGCCCGGGCGCTGTCCTGCCGCGAGTGCGGGCACGAGGTGCCGCTGGCCGCCGAGTTCGCATGCCCGGAGTGCTTCGGCCCGCTGGAGGTCGCCTACGACTTCGGCCGGGTCACCCGCGAGTCGATCGAGGCCGGCCCGAAGTCGATCTGGCGGTACCGGCACCTGCTGCCGGTGCCCGCCGACGTCGACGCCCACCCGAACACCGAGCCCGGCCTCACCCGGCTGATCAGGGCCGACCGGCTCGGCGCCGCCCTCGGCCTGCGCAACCTGTGGGTCAAGGACGACACCGGCAACCCCACCCACTCGTTCAAGGACCGGGTCGTCGCCGTCGCCCTGGCCGCGGCCCGCGAGCTGGGCTTCACCGTGCTGTGTTGCCCCTCGACCGGCAACCTGGCCAACGCCGTCGCCGCGGCCGCGGCCCGCGCCGGGTGGGACTCGGTGGTGCTGATCCCGTCGTCGCTGGAGCAGGCCAAGGTGCTCACCACCGCGGTGTACGGCGGCACCCTGCTCGCCGTCGACGGCAACTACGACGACGTCAACCGGCTCGCCACCGAGCTGGCCGCCGAGCACGAGGACTGGGCGTTCGTCAACGTCAACGTGCGGCCCTACTACGCCGAGGGCTCCAAGACCCTGGGCTACGAGGTCGCCGAGCAGCTGGGCTGGCGGCTGCCCGAGCAGGTCGTGGTGCCGGTGGCGTCCGGCTCGCAGCTGACCAAGGCGGACAAGGGCTTCACCGAGCTCGGCAAGCTCGGCCTGGTCGAGGCGACCCCGTACCGGGTGTTCGGCGCGCAGGCGACCGGCTGCTCGCCGGTGTCGACCGCCTTCGCCGAGGGCCACGACGTGGTCCGCCCGGTCCGGCCGGACACCATCGCCCGCTCGCTGGCGATCGGCAACCCGGCCGACGGCCCCTACGTCCTGGACGCCGTGCGGCGCACCGGCGGCGCGGTGGCCGACGTCAGCGACGCCGAGGTGGTCGAGGGCATCCGGCTGCTGGCGCAGACCGAGGGCGTGTTCGCCGAGACCGCCGGTGGGGTGACCGTGGCCACCACCCGCAAGCTCATCGAGTCCGGCGCGCTGGACCCGGACGCCGAGACCGTGCTGCTGATCACCGGCGACGGGCTGAAGACCCTGGACGCGGTGTCCGGGCAGATCGGCCCGACCGCGACGGTGCCCTCCACCAGCAAGGCGGTCCGCGAGGCCCTCGCCGCCCACGTCCGCTGAGCCGTACACCCGCCGGTGCGGGTGGATGAGCGAGCGGTGCGCTCGGGCGGGAAGACCGAGCGCGCCGCTCGAACCGCGGGTCTCGGCGCTCGTGCCTGCCCGGGGCAGGACGGCTCCGCCCGTCCACCGGGCAACCGGGCGGGCACCAGACCCGCGCCTGCGCGGCCTGCAGCGCGCTGCTCGCCCGGAGGGCGATCGAGCAGACGCCCGGCCCGGGCGGCCAGCCAGATCGGCTGAGCGCACCGCCCGGCCAGCGGGGTGCGGCCTTGCGGCCGGCGTGCAGAGGTGTCCCGCAGACCGGACCGGCCGCCGTCGGGCGGCGGGCAGCGGGCTGCCCCGGGTCACGATCTCGAAGGCTGCCGGCCCTGCCGGTCCGGCGTCCGCCGGTCCGGTGAGGGCGATGTCGCCGGCGGTGTCGGTGCGCCGCACCACCGCGCCGGCGGCCTCGAGGCGCTCGAGCAGGGCGGTGTCGGGGTGCCGGTAGGTGTTCCCGGCGCCCACGCTGACCAGCACCGCCCGCGGTCGCACCGCGTCGAGGAACGTCGGCGACGTGGAGCGGGAACCGTGGTGGGGCATCTTCAGCACGTCCGCACGCAGGTCCGCGCCGGAGGCGACCAGGTCGGCCTGGGCGGCCAACTCGATGTCGCCGGACAGCAGGACCGTTCCGGCGGTGGTCCGGGCCCGCACGACCAGTGACCCGTCGTTGACCGCGGTGCCGTCGTCGGGATCGGGCGCCGGGTCCGGGTGGCGGGGTCCGAGCACGTCGAGGACGAGCCGGGGCCAGCGCAGCTGCTGCCCCGGCATCAGGGCGACCAGTGGAGCCCCGGCCTCGGCGGCCCGGCGCCCCGCTTCGGCCAGGGCGCGGCGCGGCTCGCGCACGGGGCCGACCGCCACCCCACCCGCCGGGCGACCGCGCAGCGCTCCGCCCAGGCCGTCCATGTGGTCGGCGTGCAGGTGGCTGATCAGGACCAGGGCGATGCCCCGCACCCCGAGCCGGCGCAGGCAGGCGTCGACCAGCCCGTCGTCGGGTCCGGCGTCGACCAGCACCGCCCATCCCGGTTCGCCGGTGGCCAGCACCAACGCGTCGCCCTGACCCACGTCGCACGCCACCACCGCCCACCCGGGCGGCGGCCACCCCGGCGGCAGGACCCGGGTCGGCACCAGCACCACGGCCAGCCCGAGCACGGCCGCGGCCAGCAGCGCCCGCCACCGCCGCGACCGGACGAGCACCACCAGGACCAGCACCACCGCCGTCAGCAGCAGGCCGCCGCCCATCCCGTCCGGCCACGGCAGCACGGCTCCCGGCACGGCGGCGGCCCGGTCGGCGACCAGGACCAGCCAGCCCACCGCCGGGCCGGCCGCCCACGCCGACAACTCCGCCGGCGACCAGCCGGGCGGTAGCGCCAGCAGCGGCTCCAGCGGGGAGAGCAGCGCGGTGAGCACCCCGAGGACCGTGGCCGGGGCCACCGCCGGAACCGCCAGCAGGTTCGCCAGCACGGCCACCGGGTTGACCGTGCCGTTCAGCCCGGCCACCAGCGGTGCGGTGGCCAGGAACGCGGCGGCCGGTACTGCCAGCGCCTCGGCCGCCCACCTGGGCATCCCCCGCCGGTGCGCCGCCTCGGCCCAGGCCGGGGCGAGCAGCACCAGGGCCGCGGTGGCGACCACCGACAACGCGAACCCCGGGTCGCCCGCCAGCGCCGGATCGGCGACCAGCAGCACCAGCACCGCCGCGGCGAGCGCCGGCAGCGCCGATCGCCCCCGGCCCAGAGCCAGTGCGAGCAGCACGATCCCGCCCATCACCGCGGCCCGCAGCACGCTCGGCGAAGGCCGCGCGAGCACCACGAACCCGATCACCGCACCGGCGCTCAGCACCGCGGCCAGCCGCGGATCGGCCCGGAACAGGCGCAGCAGCGCCAGCACCGCCCCGCCGACGATCGCGAGGTTGGCCCCCGACACCGCGAGCAGGTGCGTCAGCCCGGCCGCTCTGAAGTCGTCCTCGACCTCGGGGGTGAGCAGGGTGCGGTCACCGACCGACAACCCGGGCAGCAGCCCGGCCGGTGCCGGCGCCAGCACCGCGGCGGCCGCGTCGCGCAGGCCGGAACGCAGCCCACCGGCGGCGTCCTGCCACCACGGCGGCGCGGCCGGGTCGCCCGGCGGTCCGCGGACCCGCAGCACCGCGACGACCAGGTCCGACCGGGTGGGCGGGGCGAGCAGACCGTCGGCGGTGACCTCCTGGCCGGGCAGCAGGGTCGCCCAGCCCTCCGCCGGTGCGATCACCAGCACCCGCCCGCCGGTGGACCACCGCTCGTCACCGACCTCGGCCGCGACCGCCCTCGCCGGGACCAGCACCGACGCCGGTCCCGGCGTCGGCGCGCCGGGACCGGCCCGGATCGGGCGGGGATCGTCGGTGATCACCACCCGGGCCGTCGCCGCCGCCCCGCGCTCGGCCGGACCGCGCAGCGGGTGCCCGGCGACCAGCAGCAGGTGCGCGCCGACGACCACCCCGGCCGCCGCCGCACATCCCGCCGCCGCCAGCACCTGCGCCGGCCAGCGGCGCCACCACCCCAGCCCCGCGACGACAGCCGTGGCGCCGGCCAGCACCCAGCCGGCGGCGGGACCGAGACCGATGCCGAGCAGCACGACCGACCAGGCGGACAGCGCCGCCGGCACCAGCCGCAGGTCGGGCGGACGAGGCGGTTCGCCGCTGATCCGGGAGCGCATCAGACCGTCACCAGCTCGCGCAGCTGGGCGAACCGCCGCTCGCCGATGCCCTCCACCTCGCGCAACTGCTCCACCCGGGCGAAACGGCCGTTGCGGGTGCGCCACTCGAGGATCCGCTGCGCGGTCACCGGCCCCACCCCGGGAAGAGCGTCCAGCTGGTCCTCGGTCGCCGCGTTCAGGTCGACCTTGCCGCCCGGGACCGGCTCCACCGCGCCAGCGCCGGTCGGCCCGGTCGATCCCGCGACGTCCGGTGCGGGCGGCACGCCCACCGCCACCTGCTCCCCGTCGACGACCCGGCGGGCCAGGTTGAGCCCGGTCAGGTCGGTTCCGGGCAGCGCCCCGCCGGCCGCCGCCAGCGCGTCGGCCACGCGGGCACCGCTCTCCACCTGCACGAGCCCCGGCCGGGCCACCTTCCCCGAGACACTGACCACGAGCGGACCGGCATCCTCGACCGGTGGTGCCCCACCGGGGTCGGGCTCGGCCACCGCGACCGCGGGCAGCGCACTGACCGGCTCCACCTGCGGCCGCTGCGTCCACACCCCGACCGCAGCCACCACCGCACCGAGCGCAGCCACCAGCGCCAGCACCACCGCCGCCGGCCGCCCGGGATCCACCCGCGCACCCCGCCAGCCGGCGGGAGCCCACCGCCGGAGTCGAGCGGCGGCGCGAAGACCCGGCGCGACGGGCAGCAGCGGCTGGGTGGGCGGGTCGGGATGCGGCGTCGACGCACTCCCCCACCCCGCCTCCAGCGGCGCGGTCCCGGGCTCCCCTCGGGCCTGCACTGCTGTCCCGGCAACGGCCCACTCCCCGCTTCCGGCCTCGGCACCGTGGGCGATCGGTCGCTGCGCGCCGGGTGGGAGCCACGGCAGAACCCCTCCCCGGCCGGTCTCCTCGGAATTCGACGACACCTCGGCTGGCGCCGACCGGTCGGATCGCGGCGCTCCGGGAGGCGCATTCAAGACCGCGCCGAGTCGCGCGGACGAAGGGGAATGGGGACGGGCCATGCCGCGACCATAGGCCCGTGCCCCACGCCCGCCCAGACGCACCTGAATTCTGTGGATGGACCGGCCCCGATGTGGACAACTGACAGGAAGCAGCCGCGCAGATCCGATCTTGTCGGTAGTGCGGGGTAGAATGGAAACCGGGGGGCGCAGCCCGTGGCTGCGAATCCGGATCCCGATTAGGTACGGAAGTGCGCCCCGGTACTGATGGCCGGGTTCTGCTGGGAGGTCTGCGACCGGGTCGGGCTGACCCCGGCAGGACGTGGTGATCTCCCTGGGTGGCGGCGCGGCCACCGATCTGCCCGGGTTCGTGGTCGCGACCTGGATGCGCGGGGGGCGTGGTGAGGCCGGCCACCGCGCGTGCCGCCGAGCCGCCGAGCCGCCGAGCCGCCGAGCCGCCGAGCCGCCGAGCCGCCAGGATCAGGTGTAGCGGGTTCTCCACCTCACACCGCATCACGCGTCGCTGACCTCGGCGATGCAGGTGTTGTTCTCGAATGGTGTGGTTGCGGTGACGGCCGTACCCCGGGCGCTGCACCCCGAGCTGTCCACAACCTGTCCATCTCGACCGGTGAAGACTCACCTGTGGTCCAGTTATCCACAGGCCCGACATTACCTCTCGACGTCGAACCCGTGTTCGACTAGAATTCGAGGCATGACACCGGACCCGATCGCTGATGCGGAGGCCTCCTTACGGGAAATCCTCGCACTGCTGCGCGGGCCGCGTCATTCCGCCGCCGAATTGATCCACACGCTGAAATCCACCCAGGAGTTCGAGCGGCTGGTCGAGCAGATCCGAGTGGAAACAGTCGCGGCACTGGAGCGCAACGGGGTGTTCGCCGCACACGGCTACCGCCGACCCGACTCCGCGGTGGCGAACCTGCTCACCCTCGAACGCCGCGACGCCCGACGGATCACGCTCGCCGCCGCCCAGGTGTGCACCCGGACCGACCTGCAAGGCCAGGTG
>JASLAP010000444.1 GCA_030147065.1 Pseudonocardia sp.
GAGTCGTGCTCGTTCGACGTGGGTGGGCGAGAGCTGCTCTCGTTTGCCGGGGGTGGGCGAGAGTCGCTCTCGTTCGGCGGGTGGGGGTCGGTCGGGTTGGGCGGGAGTTGCGTGCGTCCGGCCGGACCCGGATCGCGGCGGGACGGCACGAGTCGAGTTCGGGGTGGGGCGGAGTGCCCCGCCACCAGTAGGTTCGTCCCGTGAGCTCGGTCCGCGCCGTCCCCGAGACCGAGTTGATGTCCGGGGAGCAACTGTCCGCCGACGACGTGTGGCACACGGTCCGCCACCTGGGTCTGCGGAAGCTGCTGCTCGGCAGCTTCGCCCGGTTCCGCTACGGCGACGGATTCAGCCACGCCCGGGCGTTCGGGCTGCAGCTGGCGCTCGCCACCGTGCCGCTGGTGATCGCCGGGGCCGGGTTGGCGACCGCGCTCGGCGTGGAGTCGTTCTCCGAAGTGGTGGCCCGCACGGTGGTGGCGGTGTCCCCGGTGAGCAGCGACGAGCTGGTCGCCCAGGCGGTGCAGGGCGGCAGCGAGGAGGCCAGCGAGCGCGGCGAGGTGGTCGTGGCGCTCGGCCTGATCACCGCGTTCGCCGCGGCCACGTCGGCGTTCGCCCAGCTGGAGCGAGGCGCGAACCGGATCTACGGCACCAAGCGGGACCGCCCGGTGCTGCGCAAGTACGGCCGGGCCGCGGTGCTCACCGCCACCGCCGGGCTGGCGCTGGCCGTCGGGCTGCTGCTGATCGTGGCCGGCGACCCGTTCGGGGACGCGCTGGAGGACGTCTACCGCTGGGGCGACGTCGTGGAGAGCCTGTGGGACGTGGCCCGCTGGCCGCTGGGGCTGCTCGCGCTGGTCGTCGCGGTCACCATGCTGTTCCACCACGCGCCGCGCCGGCGCCAGCCGGGGCTGAGCTGGGTGGCGCCCGGCGCCGCGGTCACGGTGCTGGTGTGGCTGCTGGTCTCCGCCCTGCTCGGGCTCTACGTCAGCGCGGCCGGCGGCTTCGGCGACACCTACGGCCCGCTGACCGCGGTGATGGCCCTGCTGCTCTGGGCCAACATCACCGGGATCGCGCTGCTGGCCGGCTTCGCTGTCGCCGCGCAGCTGGAGGCGGTCCGCGCCGGCCACCCCGACCCGCTGCTGATCGACAGCGACGACGACGGCATCCCCGACCTGCTCGACGAACACCCCGGCTCGCCCGCCCGCTGACCGCTACCCGCGCCGCCTCCCTCCGGGCGAACGGCCCGTCCCGCCGGCCGAGCGGCCCGTTCGATCGCCCGGTCGCCCTCGATCGGCGTCACCTCTCCCGGCGCGACCGACCCGGCCCCGGATCTGGGCCCGCACTCGACCTCCGGCGAGTGGCAAGTTCGGCTGATCCGGTTGGTCGAGTGGGCGTTCGATCGGGCCTGGGCCGTGCGGCGGGGCCCGATACCGGAGCGGACGGGGTGCGCTCAGCTCGGGTGGGTGGCCGGGGTCGGGCGGGGGAAGCAGCCGAGCAGCCGGACGGCGACGGCCCGGTCGCCGTCGATGCGCAGGGTGCCGGCGCGCTCGGCGTCGTCCGGCGGCCGGCGGGCGAACACCACGGCGCGCAGGGTCGCCGCGTCGGTGGACACCACGGCGTCCTCGTGCTGGTGCTCGCCGCGAGCGAGCGCGAACCGCCCGTCCCGGACCTCTGCGTGCAGCACGTCGTCGTCGAGCCGGAAGGTGCAGGCCACCCGCAGGTCACCGGCGGCGGTCGGGTCGAAGGTGGTGCGCAGGGCCAGCGCCAGCGCGTCCGGGCTCAGCTGCCCGGCCCGGCCCGCTCCGGGCTCCGCGGGTCCCGGCCCGCCGGGAGCCGGCGGATCGGGCACCTGGCCGTCCAGGGGATCGGGTACCTGGCCGGGCAGCGCGTCGGAGAGCGGGTCGGAGAGCGGGACGCGGGACCCCCAGCGGGCCAGCGCCAGCAGCACCGCCTCCAGCTCGGCCCCGCGCGGGGTGAGCCGGTAGACCCGGCTGCCGACCGGCGGGCCCAGCCGGACGCGCTCGACCACCCCGGCGTCCTCCAGTTCGCGCAGCCGCTGGGACAGCACGTTCTGGCTCAGCCCGGGCAGCCCGCCGGCCAGGTCGGTGAACCGCTTCGGCCCGAGCAGCAACTCGCGGACCACCAGCAGCGCCCACCGCTCGCCCACGACGTCCAACGCGCGGGCCACCCCGCACGGGTCGTGGTAGCTGCGCATGCGGCCTCTCCTTGTGAAGCAGGAGTATCTACTCCTAGATTAGGAGTATGGCACATTTCGTTCTCGTCCCCGGCGCCGGCGGATCGGCCTGGTACTGGAGCCGTCTCGTCCCGGAACTGCGCGCCCGTGGTCACGACGCGCTGGCCGTCGACCTGCCCGCGGCCGATCCCGCCGCCGGTCTGGCGGAGTACACCGACGTCGTCGTCGCGGCGATGGACGCGGCCGGTCTGACCGGCGCCGACCGGCCCCGGGTCGTCCTGGTCGCGCAGTCCATGGGCGGGTTGACCGGGCCGCTGGTGTGTCGACGGGTCCCGGTCGATCTGCTGGTCATGCTGAACGCGATGACGCCCCGTCCGCGGGAGTCCGGCGGCGAGTGGTGGACGGTCACCGGGCACGACGAGGCCCGCCTGGAGCAGGCCCGGCGGGGCGGCTGGGACGTCGCGGACCTCACCGACGCGTTCTTCCACGACGTGCCGCCCGACGTCGTCGCGGAGGCGATGGCCGCCGGCGAGCCCGACCAGAGCGGCACCCCGTTCACCACCCCGTGGCCCGACCTCGACCTGCAGGCCCTGCCCGTCCGGTTCCTGCAGGCCCGCGACGACCGGTTCTTCCCGCTGGAGTTCCAGCGCCGGATCGTCCGCGAGCGCCTCGGCATGGACCTCGACGAGATGCCCGGCGGCCACCTGGTCGCCCTCTCCCGCCCCGCCGACCTCGCCGACCGCCTCACCGCCTACGCCGTCGAGAACGACTTCGTGGGATCAACATCGGCGAAGTCGATCCCATAGCGTCGTTCTCGACGGTCAGCGGAGGGTGACGGGATGGGCGTCGGGGGGCGGGGTGCCGAAGAGGGTGGCGGCGTCGTGCTCGGGCGCCGGCTCGGACGTCGGGTGCGCAGCGGTGATCCGGTCGGTGCGGAACCAGCGCGGGCCCCGCCGCAGCCGGCACCAGGCCAGCAGGTGCCAGTGGCCCCCGGTCGCGGCCAGCGCCACCGGCTCGACGGCCCGCTCGGTCAGCTCGCCGTTGCGGTCCCGGAAGCCGATCACCAGCACCCGGCGCTGCCGCACCGCCTCGTCGATCACCCGGGCGACGGCGGGCCGGGGCACCCGGTCGGGCGCCCGCAGCCACAGCCGCGCGGCGATCGACTCCGCGCGCTCCCGCTCCGCGGCCGGCATCGCGGCCAGCACCTTGGCCAGCGCGCTGCGCCCGTCCACGGCGAACGGCAGGTCCGGCAGGGCGGCCAGGGCGACCGCGATCGCAGCCGCCTCGGCGCCGGTGACGCTGAGCGGCGGCATCGTGGCCGCGTCCAGCACGTAGCCGCCGCCCGGCCCGGGCTGGGCCCACAGCGGCAGCCCGGCCTGCAGTAGCGCGTCGATGTCGCGCTTGATCGTCCGCGTGGACACCTCCAGCCGCCGGGCCAGCCACCCGCTGGTGCGCCCGGACGGCCCGGCGGCCCGCAGTTCCTCGGCGATCGCGTACAGCCGCTCGGTCCGGTTCACCTCTCCGAGGATTCCGGAAAACGGTGACAGCACGGTGTCACCGAGGGTGGGAGATCGTGGTCCCATGATGACGACGAAGACCCCGGACCTGCTCGTCCGCCCGACCGGCCGCCGGGTCGCCGTGCACGACCTGACCCCCGACGCGCCCGCCGACGCGCCGGTCGTGCTGTTCTGCCACGCCGCCCCCGGCTCCGGCGCGTTCGATCCCGACCCGGCGGCGACCGCCGCGCGCGGGGTGCGGCTGCTCGCCGTCGACCGGCCCGGCTACGGCGGGTCCGACGAGCCGGGCGCGGAATTCGCCTCCGTCGACGCCGCGGCTGACGACGCCGCCGCGCTGCTGGAGCAGGTGCTGGCGCCCGGCGCGACAGCCGGCGTGGCCGGGTGGTCCGCGGGTGGGCGGGTCGCCGCGGCGCTGGCCGCCCGCCGCCCGGAGCTTGTCGGCCGGGTCGCGGTGCTCGCCACCCCGGCCCCGGACGACGAGGTGCCCTGGGTGCCGGCCGAGCACCGGGCCGGTCTCGAGGCGCTGCGCGGGCAGCCGGCCCCGGTCGTGCACGCCGCGCTGGGCCAGGCGTTCGGCCCGATGCTCGACGGGCTCAGCGGCGACGACCGGCTCGGCCTGGTCGGCGCGCTCGACGTGGACGCCGACGTGCTGGCCGGTGCCGGCGTCCGGGCGCGGCTGACCGCGATGATGGATCAGGCCCTCGCCCGCGGATCGACCGGCATGGTCGCCGACATCGCCGGCTACATGCTGCGCCCGTGGGGCTTCGACCCCGCCGACGTGCGGGTGCCGGTGCTGCTCGGCTACGGCGCGCAGGACGCCGAGATCGGCCCGGCGCACGGCGAGTGGTGGGCCCGGCAGCTGCCGGACGCGGCGCTGGAGGTCGTCCCGGGCGCCGGGCACCTGGTCGTCGTGCCGCTGTGGGGGCGGGTGCTCGACCACCTGGTGACCCGGGGCTGACCGGTCGGGTCCGGTCGGCCAGGCTGGGGCGGTGAGCCCCGAGATCCGGCCGGCCGGCCCGGCCGACGCCCCCGTGGTCGCCGCCCTGCACGCCGACAGCTGGCTGCGCACCTACCGCGGCATGCTCAGCGACGCCTACCTCGACGGCGACGTGCACGGCGAGCGACTGGCCGTCTGGCAGCAGCGGTTCGCCGAGCCCCGTCCCGATCAGCGGGCGTGGCTGGCCGTCGCGGCCGGGGAACCGGTCGGCTTCGTCTGCCTGTTCGCCGACGACGATCCGCAGTGGGGTGTCTACGTCGACAACCTGCACGTCCGGGGCGATCAGCAGGGCCGCGGGCTGGGTCGGGCGCTGCTGGCCACCGCGGCGGACTGGACGCTCGCCGAGCGGCCCGGGTCCGGCCTGTGGCTGTGGGTGCTGGAGGCCAACCACGCGGGCCGGGCGTTCTACCGGCGGACGGGCGCCGTCGAGGCCGACCGGACCCTGGCCGACGACCACGGCGGTGGAACGGCCACGGCGGTGCGCTGCCACTGGCCCGACCCGCGGGCGCTGCTCAGCTGAGCCGCTCGTCCAGCGCGTGCAGGGTGGCCGCGGCCGGGGCGGCCAGCCCGACCCCGCGGCCGTGGCGCACGTCCGGCTCGCGCGGGTTGATCCGGACCAGCGCGCCGGACGCGGCCGCGGCGACCTCGGCCTCCCGGCGCACGGTCGGGATCGCCGTGCCCGCCCCGATCTCGACGACGGCCAGCCGGGCGCCCTCCGCGCGCAGCCCGCGCACCCACGCGGCGTGCTCGCGGACCTGCTCGGCCGACCGGTCCGGTACCCACTCCGCGTCGCCGAACATCAGGATGTTCGGCCGGGCCAGGGCCCCGCAGGTCGGGCAGGTGGGCAGGGGCGGCGCGGCCCGCATGGTCGCCGGGTCCACCCGCACCTCGACGTCGTCGGCCGGCCACACCGGCTGCCCGCAGTCGACCAGGCACTGCAGGAAGTGGATCGAGCCGTGGCACTCCGCGACGTCGGGCAGCCCGGCCCGCTGGAACTGGCCGTCGACGTTGGAGGTGAACACCCGCACCGGGAACCGCCGCGCCCAGCGGGCCAGCACGGCGAACCCGGGGTGCGGCACGGTCGTCCGGTAGAGCCCGAGCCGGTGCCCGTAGAAGCCCCAGGCCAGCTCGGGATCGGTGGCGAAGTGCACCGGGTCGGCGATCCCGGTGAAGTGCAGTCCGAGCGCCCGGTACGGCGGGTACGCGCGCCAGAACCCCTCCGGGCCGCGGAAGTCCGGCAGCCCGGAGTCGACGCCCATGCCGGCGCCCGCGCACACCAGCAGCGCGTCCGCGCAGTCGAGCAGCGCGGCCGCCCGGTCGAGCTCGGCAGCCGGTGCCGGCGCGGTCAGGGCTGGGCCGCGGAGTGCTGCACGACCTCGAACTCCAGCAGCGACGACCCGGACGCCACCGGCCGCGCCCGCTCCCCGGAGTGCGCCTCCATGGCCGGCCCGGTGAGCCAGTTCTGGAACGACTCCTCGGAGTCCCAGTGCGTCACCACGAAGTACCGGTCCTCGCCCTTGACCGGGCGCAGCAGCTCGAAGGACAGGAAGCCCGGCTGGCCGTCGACGGCGTGCAGCCGGTTGGCGAACCGCTTCTCCAGCTCCGGCCCGGCGCCCTCGGGCACCTCGATTGCATTGATCTTCACCACGGCCATGCGCCTAGGGTAGTGCGGGTGCGGCGAACCGTGCGGACCTCCGACGGCGTGGACCTCGAGGTGGTCGAGTTCGGCGGCGACGGCCCGCCGGTCCTGCTGCTGCACGGCCTGATGGGCCGGGCCCGCACGTGGTGGTCGACGGCCGGCTGGCTGGCCGGGTACGGGCGGGTGGTCGCCCCGGACGCCCGCGGGCACGGCCGGTCCGCCGCCGCGCCGCCGTGGACGACCGAGCGGATGGCCGCCGACGCCGCCGAGGTCCTCGACCCGCTCGGCCCGGGGATCGTGGTCGGGCACTCGATGGGGGCGTTGCACGGCCTGGTGCTCGCCGCCCGCCGCCCGGACCTGGTGCGCGCGCTGGTGGTGGAGGACATGGCCGTGGACTTCCGGGGGCGCAGCGCCGCCGACGCCCGGGCGTGGTTCACCGCGCTGCCCCAGCCGTTCGCGTCGCTGGCGCAGGTGCGCGAGGTGTTCGGGCACCCGCGCCAGGAGTTCGGCGAGTACATGACCGAGTGCGTCACCGAGCGGGTCGACGGCTACCACCTGCTGGCCGACGTCGGGCACACCACGACGATCGCCGCGGAGTGGGCCGAGGTCGACCACTGGGCGACCCTGGACGCCGTGCGCTGCCCGGTGCTGCTGGTCGAGGCCGCGGACAGCGTCGCCCCGGACGGGCAGATGGCTCGGATGGCCGACCGGCTGGCCGACGCCACGCACGTCCGGCTGCCGGGGAGCGGGCACCTCGTCCACGCCGCCGACCCGGCCGGCTACCGGGCTGCGGTCGCCGCGTTCCTGGACCGGGTCACCGGCGATCCGCCCCGATCATCTCGATGATGTCAACTCTAGTTGACACATGCCTTCGGGGACGGCATCAGTCCACGACGACGCCGGTCACCCGGGCGAGGACGGGGGTGACCGGGTGCAGCACGGCGAACGCCTCGGCCGGCCGCTCGACCGCGAGAACGCAGTGCGGCAGCCACGTCCCGGGCAGGTAGGCGGCCACCGGCCCCTTGACCCGCCCGGCCAGCGCGTCGTGCACGGCGGCGTGCACCGCCAGCAGTTCGGCGTCCACCACCGCGGCCAGCACCAGCTCGTCGGGCCGGCCGGCGACGGTGCCCAGGGTGGCCAACCAGATCGACGGAAGCGCCAGCACCCGCAGCTCGTCCGCCAGCACCTCCCGCGCCGCCGGCGGCACCGCCCCCGCGGCGGCCACCGTCACGCCCGGCTCGTCGCCCGGCACCCCGATCCCGGCGTCCCGCAGCCGTTCCCGCAACCTCCCCAACGCCTCAACCGCCGCCACATCGAGCCGGAACCGCACCCGCTCCACCGTCACCACCCCCACCCGGGCGCCCGCCGCCCCCCGCGCCCCCGGTTCAGGAAAGCCACCTTCCGGAACGCACAGGGCAGGAAGGTGGCTTTCCTGAACCTCACGGTCAGCAAGGTGGCCTTCCTGAACTGGGTGGGGGGACGGCGTCAGGCGGGGAGGGTGAAGCGGCCGTCGTCGAGTTGCTCGGCCAGGCCGTCGACCAGCAGCGAGTGCAGGCAGCGGTCGCGCTGGGCGGGGTCGGCCCAGGCGGCGTCCAGGGCCGCCCGCTCGACCGGCTCGTCGGTGCCGCGCAGGACGTCCAGGAGCCGGCCGCGGACCTGGCGGTCGGTGCCGGCGAAGGTCTGCACCGGCTTGCGCGGCCCGGCGTACTCGGGCCGCCCGGCGGCCACCCACGCGCACTCGGTGCGCACCGGGCAGATCCCGCAGCGCGGCGCCCGCGCCGTGCAGACGGTCGCGCCCAGCTCCATCAGCCCGATCGAGACCGTCGCCGCCTCCGCGTCCGACGGGGGGAGCAGCGCGTCGACGTCGGCCAGGTCCGCGCGGACCCGGGCCGGCCCGGCGTCGCCCGCCCCGTGCACGGCGCGGGCCACCACCCGGCGGACGTTGGTGTCGACGACCGGGCAGCGCCTGCCGTAGCCGAACGCGGCCACCGCCCGCGCCGTGTAGGAGCCCGCCCCGGGCAGCGCCTCCAGCGCATCCACATCGGACGGAACGGTGTCGCCGTGCTCCTCGGCGATCGCCGCGGCGGCCGCGTGCAGGCGCAGGGCGCGGCGCGGGTAGCCGAGCTTGCCCCAGGCCCGCAGCACGTCGGCGCGGGGCGCGACGGCCAGGTCGCTGGGTCGCGGCCAGCGCGCCATCCAGTCCCGCCAGATCGGCTCGACCCGGGCGACCGGGGTCTGCTGCAGCATGAACTCGCTGACCAGCACGCCCCACGGCGTGGTCCCGGGCCGGCGCCACGGCAGGTCGCGGGCGGCGCGCGGGTACCAGTCGAGCACGAGGTCGGGCAACGGCACGGCAGCAGATCGTGCCACAGCGCGCCGGACCGCCCGCGGCCCGCGGGGCGTCGTCGCGGCCCGACCGAGGCGGGTCGGCGCGGTGGCGCGGTCGGGGGAAGATCGACCGGGGGTCCGTCGGGCGGGTGGACCGCCGGGTGTCGCGACGCGCCGGAGCGCCGGGCGTCTGCGACGTGTGGTAATCGGATCGGTACTCTGCGTGTATGTGGGAGCCGGTGGGTCCGCTGCCCGCGAGCGTCTACTGGCGCCGGCGGTGGGTGGCGCTGGCCTCGGCGGTCGGCGTGCTGCTGGGGATCGTCTGGTCGGTCGCCGCCCTGCTCGCCCCCGCCGGGGACGACGCGGTCAGCGCCCGGGCCGCGCTGGCCGCGGCCGAGACCGTGCCGGCGACGGAGCAGCAGCCCCCGCCCACGCCGGATCCGGCGGTCGTCGTCATCCCCGAGCCCGCGCCCCCAGGACCGGGCCCGGCGCCCGACCCCGCGCCCGACCCGGCGTCCGTGCCGGCGCCGGCCAGGATCCCGGCGGCCGCCCCGGCTCCGCCGACTGCCGCTCCCGCCGGCAAGGGCCCCGGCCCGGCCTCGGCCTCCGCACCCCCCACCCTCGACCTCGAACGGCTGCTGCCCGACGAGACCCCGCGCCGGGTGGGCCCGGCCCCCACCCCGGTGCCGGTCCCGGCCACCGGCCCCGAGCCGTGCGTGAACGCGATGCTCGCCGTCACCACCGAGGTCGCCCCCGCGACGCACCGGGTCGGGGACCGCCCGGTGCTGAGACTGGTCGTCACCAACGTGTCCGACCGGCCCTGCGTCCGCGACCTCGACCCGATCCGCCAGGAGATCGTGGTCTGGGGGGTGGACGGCGCCCGGCTGTGGTCCAGCAACGACTGCTCGACCGTCGCCGGGGTCGACCTGCGCACGCTCGTCCCCGGCCAGCCGGTGGCCTTCGCGGTGAACTGGGCCGGCCGCACGTCCGCCCCCGGCTGCACCGGCCCGCGCACCGACGTCCCGGCGGGCGGCTACAACGTGATGACCCGCGTCGACGACGTGATCAGCCCCCCGGTCCCCATCACCCGCACCCTGTGACCGTCGAGAACGACGTCGTGGGATCGACTCCGGCGAAGTCGATCCCGCAGCGTCGTTCTCGACGGGCGGGGGTCAGCGGATGGCGTCGAGGACGGCGCCGATGTCGCGCACCTCGGTGATCTTCATGCCGGGCGGGGTGGTGCCGCTGTCGGGCGGGACGAGGGCGTGGGTGAAGCCCAGCCGGGCCGCCTCGGCCAGCCGGCGGTCCACCCCGGCCACCCGGCGCACCTCCCCGGCCAGCCCGATCTCGCCGATCACGACCACGTCGGCGGGCAGCGCGACGTCGCGCTTGGCCGAGGTGATGGCCAGCGCCAGGGCCAGGTCGGCGGCCGGCTCGACCACCCGCATCCCGCCCACGGTGGCCGCGTAGACCTCGGCGTCGTGCAGCCGCACCCGGGCCCGCTTCTCCAGCACCGCGAGCAGCATCGCCACCCGGGCGTTGTCCAGCCCGCTCACCGCGCGCCGCGGGCTGGGGATGTCCTTGCCGGTGACCAGGGCCTGCAGCTCGGCCGGCAGCGGGCGGCGCCCGTCGAGGACCACGGTGACCGCGGTGCCCGGCACCGGCGGCCCGTCGAAGCGGTCCAGGAACAGCCCGGACGGGTCGGGCATCCCGACGATGCCGGAGTCGCGCAGCTCGAAGCAGCCGACCTCGTCGGCCGGGCCGAACCGGTTCTTCACCCCGCGCACCATGCGCAGCGTGGAGTGCTTGTCGCCCTCGAACGCCAGCACCACGTCCACCAGGTGCTCGAGCACCCGCGGCCCGGCGATGCCGCCGTCCTTGGTGACGTGCCCGACCAGCACCACCGGCAGCCCGCGGTCCTTGGCCAGCCCCGTCAGCGCGACGGTCACCGCGCGGGTCTGGGTGACCCCGCCCGGGGCGCCGTCGGCGGTCGCCGTGGACATGGTCTGGATCGAGTCGACGATCAGCAGGTCGGGCCGCAGCGCGTCGATGTGCCCGGCAATCGAGCCGAGGTCGGACTCGGCGGCGATGTACAGCTCGTCGCGCAGGGCGCCGGTGCGCTCGGCGCGCAGCCGGACCTGCCCGGCCGACTCCTCGCCGGTGACGTACAGCACCCGCCCGGGGGCCTGCGCGGCCACCTCGAGCAGCAATGTGGACTTCCCGACGCCCGGCTCGCCGGCCAGCAGCACCACCGCGCCGGGGACCAGCCCGCCGCCCAGCACCCGATCCAGTTCGGACACCCCGGTCGGGCGGGCCCGGGCGGAGTCCAGCTCGACGTCGGAGATCCGCCGGGCCGGGGTGGTCGGCGCGCCCGCCGCGACCCGGCCGCGCGGGGCCGGGGCGACCGGGGCGGCCTCCGCCAGCGATCCCCAGGCCTGGCAGGACGGGCACCGGCCGACCCACTGGCCGGTGCGGTGACCGCACTCGGCGCAGAGGTACGCGGCGCGCGCCGCGCGGGCGCGCGGTGTCATCCCGGTGTCATCCCGGCGTCATTCCGAGTGCTCGACCTCGCGCTCGGCGGTCGAGTTGGCGACCGGCACGTCGATGCGCACCTCGCCGGCCTGCTCGAAGGTCAGCACGACCGGGTAGGTCATGCCGGCCCGGATCTCCTCGCGCAGCCCGGTGAGCACGATCTGGATGCCCTGGTCGATCGCGCCCGGCTGCGGGTCGGTGCCCTGGCCGGGACCGGCCGGGTCGAAGCCGCCCACCCCGGGCTCCTCGGTGGTCTCGGGGTTCTCGGGCGCCTCGGCCGCCGGGCTCGGCGGTCCGGTCGGCGCCACCGTCGGTTCCACCGGGGCGGGCTCCGCGGTCGTCGGCGGGGTGGCCACGCCGGTGGGTCCGGCCGCGGGCTCGTCGGCCGCCGGGGCGGCCTCGATGGACACGATCTGCCCGGGCGGGATCTCGGCGTTGCCGCTGACCTCCACCGACGCCGCGGCCGGGCTGGACGCGGAGACCAGCCGGTCGGGCCGCGGGCCGGAGTTGGCGATGCTCAGCTGCAGCGGTGCCGCGTCGCCGACCGCGTAGAGGTCGGCGCCCTCGGCGTCGTCGGGGAACGCGATGGTGGCGTCGCGCACGGCGATCGGACCGGCGTCGCCGCTGACCCCGCCGACGGCGGCGACCTGCTCGGCGGTCTGGGCGATCTGGCCGGCGCCGCACCCGGCGAGCACGACCACCCCGATCATGGCGCCGGCGACGGCTGCTCCGGTCGGGCGAATGCGCGGGATGCGGCTCACGACGTGGCGTCCTTCCTGGATGGGCGCGTCAGGGGCACCGCGGCGGCCACGTGCGACGGAGCCGCCCGCGGTGCCGGCGGGACCGGAC
>JASLAP010000449.1 GCA_030147065.1 Pseudonocardia sp.
AGCACGTGGCTCACCACCAGGGGGACGACGCCGAGGATGACCAGCACGGCCGGGCTCGCCCCGACCAGCCCGCACAGCACCCCGATGGTGCCGACGACCAGCAGCAGCCGGGCCATCCACGGTGGCCGCCGCGGTGACCCCTCCCGCAGGCGACGGGCCAGCTCCGGGTCCTCGTGTTCGAGCTGCTTCTCCATCTCGGCGAGCCTGGCTCGTTCGCTTCGGCTGAGCATGATCACTGCTCCCCTGTCCCGCGTGGTTGCGGTTCTCCCTGCCGTACGGGCTCGCGCGGCTGCGCGGCCGGTGTCGTGCGCGTGCTGCCCGGGGCCGCCGCCCGTCGCCGGCTCACGGCGCGGGCACCCGGTAGCGGCCGAGGTCGGCATCGCGGACCGCGAGTCCGTTGCCGGGCCGGTCGCGGTCCGGGCGCAGGACGCCGCCGGGGCCCGGCTCCAGGACGCCGTCGAAGGCGAGGCGTTCGATGCGGACGTGGTCGTGGAAGTACTCCAGGTGGCGCAGGTGCCACACCGCGGTCGCGGCGTGCACGCTCGCCTGCGGCGCGCAGTGCAGCGACAGGTCGACGCCGCGGGCGTCGCACAGGGCGGCGACCCGCAGCAGCGCGGTGAGCCCGCCGCACCGGGTGACGTCGGCCTGCAGGCAGTCGACCGCGCCGGCGTCCAGCATCCGGGCGAAGTAGGGCAGGTCGTAGCCGTACTCCCCGGCCGCGACGTCCATCCCGGCCGGGGCCCGGTCGCGCAGCAGCCGCAGCCCGTCCAGGTCGTCGGAGCTGACCGGCTCCTCGAACCAGCTCACCCCGCACGTGCTGAACTCCTCGGCCAGCGCCAGCGCCTGCTTGCGCCGGTAGGCGCCGTTGGCGTCGACGAACAGCGCCGGGTCCGGGCCCAGGGCGGTGCGGACCGCGCGGACCCGGGCCGCGTCGGCGTGCGGCCGGCGGCCGGTCTTCATCTTCACCCGGTCGATCCCGGCGTCCACCCATCCGGTGAGCTGCTCGGTGAGGCGGCCGAGGTCGTAGGAGGTGAACCCGCCGCTGCCGTAGACCGGGACCGCGTCGTGCACGGCGCCGGCCGCGACGCACAGCGGAACCCCGAGCAGCCGGGCGTGCAGGTCCCAGGCGGCCAGGTCCACCGCGGAGAGCGCCTCGGCGACCAGGCCCGGCCGGCCGAGGTTGCGCACGGCGTGGTGCATCGCCGCCCAGGTGGCGGCGGGGGTGTCGGCGCGGCGCCCGCGCACGAGGCCGGCCAGCTCGCCGGCGACCACCGCGACCGCCGCGGCTCCGGCGTAGGTCCAGCCGATGCCGGTGCACCCCGCGGCGCGCAGCCGGACCAGGACCATGGTGGTCGAGTTCCAGCTCAGCGTGCCGTCGGACTCCGGGGCGTCGGTGGGGACCGTGTAGGCGTCCACCTGCACGTCCTCGATCACCGGCCCCCGGTCGCCGCCGGCGCTCACCGCCGGACCGCCCGGGTCGGCGTGGCCGCCGTGCCGCCCGCGACCGCCGCCGTGCCGACGCCGAGCACCGCCGCCGCCCGGGCCGGTGCGGACGGGGGCGCCGGTCGCGGCGCGATGACCCGCTCCGGTGGCGTCGGTCCCGGGGTCCTGGAGGCGTCGGTGGAGTAGGCGCCGCGGCTGCCGGCGTCGAACCGGACCTCGCCGTCGACGCGCGCCCGCAGCGCTTCGACGAGGGCCGCGGTGCCGCCGGCGGTTGTCGTAGTGGTGGTCGTGGTGGTCGTGGTCGTAGTGGTGGTCGGAGCGGTTGTCGGAACAGTCCTCGAAACCGTCACGATTCACCTCGCGGATCGAATCGGATGAACTCCTGAGCTGCGCCGATGTGGTCGGCACCTGGAGCCGTACCCCGGTGACGGGGCTCGGAACGCCCGGCGCCGGGCCGTCAGCCAGCCGTCAGGTCGACGCCGTGTCGGGCAGCCGGGCGGGGGTAGCCGACCTGGACAGCGACCCGAGGGAGGTGTGTGCGCATGGCGGACACGGTTGGCGATTACGTCCTGCGGCGACTGCGGGAATGGGGGGTGGAGCAGGTCTTCGCCTACCCGGGCGACGGGTTCAACGGGATCCTGGCCGCGTTCGGCCGGGTCGGGGACGTCCCGCAGTTCATCCAGTCCCGGCACGAGGAGATGTCGGCGTTCGAGGCCGTCGGGTTCGCGAAGTTCTCCGGACGGGTCGGGGTGTGCATGGCGACCTCCGGCCCGGGGGCGATCCACCTGCTCAACGGCCTGTACGACGCCAAGCTCGACCACGTGCCGGTGGTCGCGATCGTCGGGCAGACCGAGCGGTCGGCGATGGGCGGGGCCTACCAGCAGGAGGTGGACCTGCAGTCGCTGTTCAAGGACGTGGCCAGCGAGTACCTGGTCGAGGTCAACGTCTCCGAGCAGCTGCCCAACGCGATCGATCGGGCGTTCCGCACGGCGATGACCCGGCGCGCCCCGACCGCGATCATCATCCCGAGCGACCTGCAGACCGAGGACTACCGCCCGCCCCGGCACGAGTTCAAGCAGGTCCCGTCGAGCCCGCCCGCGCGGCCCGCGCCGACGCTGGTGCCGGCGGAGACCGAGATCGCCCGGGCCGCCGAGGTGCTCAACGCCGGGCGGAAGGTGGCGATCCTGGTCGGGCAGGGCGCCCGCGGGGCGGCGCTGGAGGTGGAGCAGGTCGCCGACGTGCTCGGTGCCGGCGTGGCCAAGGCGCTGCTGGGCAAGGACGTGCTGTCCGACGAGTTGCCGTTCGTCACCGGCTCGATCGGCCTGCTGGGCACCCGGCCCAGCTACGAGATGATGCGCGACTGCGACACCCTGCTGATCGTCGGGTCGAACTTTCCCTACACCCAGTTCCTGCCGGAGTTCGACCAGGCGAGGGCGGTGCAGATCGACCTGGACGGCACGCTGATCGGGATGCGCTACCCGGTCGAGGTCCCGCTGGTCGGCGACGCCCGGACCACCCTGGCCGCACTGCTGCCGTTGCTGTCCGGACCGACCGACCGGGCCTGGCGGGAGATCATCGAGGAGAACGTCTCCGGCTGGTGGGACACGATGCAGCGGGAGGCCATGGTCGACGCCGACCCGGTCAACCCGATGCGCATCGTCTGGGAGCTCTCCGAGCGGATCCCGCTGGACGCGATCGTCACCTCCGACTCCGGGTCCGCGGCCAACTGGTACGCCCGCCACCTGCGCGTGCGCGGCGACATCCGCGGGTCGCTGTCGGGCACGCTCGCCACCATGGGCTCGGCGGTGCCGTACGCGATCGGGGCCAAGTTCGCCCACCCAGCCCGGCCGGTCATCGCGCTCGCCGGCGACGGGGCGATGCAGATGAACGGGATGGCCGAGCTGCTGACCGTCGCCCGCTACGCCGACCGCTGGACCGACCCGCGGCTGGTGGTCTGCGTGCTGCACAACAACGACCTCAACCAGGTCACCTGGGAGCTGCGGGCGATGGGCGGGACGCCCAAGTTCGAGGAGTCGCAGGTGCTGCCCGAGGTCTCCTACGCCGACTTCGCCCGCGGCCTGGGCCTGGAGGCGATCACCGTCCGGACCCCGGGCGAGCTCGGCCCGGCCTGGGACCGGGTGCTGGCCGCGGACAAGCCGGCGGTGCTGGACGTGTACTGCGACCCGGAGGTGCCGCCGATCCCGCCGCACACCACCTTCGAGCAGGCCAAGTCGGCCGCGCAGGCGGTGCTCAAGGGCGACCCGGAGGCGTTCCACCTGGTCGCCCGGGGGATCAAGACCAAGCTCCACGAGGCCATCCCCGGGCGCCGGGGCTGACCACCGGACACCGGTCCCGCCCGTGGCGGGACCGGTGGTCGCCGTTCGCGCCGGCCGATCGGCGTCCGGTCGGCGCCCGACGACCGGGACTCAGCCCGGGCCCTCCTGCGGCGATCCCGGCGGTGGGGCGGACGGGCCGCCGGACGTCGAGCCGTCCCCGTCGGCGGGCAGCTCCAGGCGCCGGCCGGCGTAGTCGACCACGACGCAGCCGAACCGGCTCAGCACGTTGGACCCGATCAGGCCCTGCAGGTCCTCGCCCCGCGGTGCGCTCGGCAGGTCGACCAGCGCGACCTACGTCGGACCGAGCTCGACCTCGCCCAGCCGCCACGACCCGACGTCGGCCAGGGGCACGCTCTGCCCGCCGATCACCCCGGTCACCTGCCGGGACCGTCCCGAGCGCGGCAGCCCGAGCTCGTCGCCGAGCTGGAGATCCACGACGCTGCTGGACGCGCCGGTGTCGAGCGCGAACAGGTACGGTCCTTGGCCCTGCAGGCTCACCTCCACCAGGGCGAGCGTGGAACCGCCGACCTGCAGGACGCGCAGCGGCACCAACCGGCCGCCGGCACCACAGACAGGCAGCCGTCGGCTCACCCGACGGTTGCGCGGGTGGTGGCGCCCCACCGGCCCCGACCACGCACCCGGCCAGTGCCAGCGTGGCCGCCAACGCGGGGATCAGCGCCCGCAGCCGGAGCGATCGGGGCGGGGCGGTCCCGCGCGCACTACTCGTCACGAGCGGGCGGGTACCCGCGCCCGGCCGTGCGGACCTGACAGCTGCCTGCCGGAACTCCGCTCACCCGTCGACCCCGCTCCCGGGTGCTACTCACCGGGCTCGGGCAGCTGCCCGAGCAGGTAGTCCGGGTCCGGTCCGGCGAACCCGCGGACGGGCAGGTCCTCGTGCAGCGGGCCCATCGCGTCGAACCAGGTGGCGGCCGGGACCGTGCCGCCGAACAGCGTGCCCTCGTCGCACAGCCGGGGTCCGTCGGCGCAGACCGGTCGCGGCGGGCTGCCGTCCGACCAGGTCATCACCGCCCCGGCCAGGTGCGAGGTGGCGCCGAGGAAGCCCGCGGACAGGTGTTGCTGGGTGGTGCCGGTCTTGCCGATCATCGGACGGTCCCACCCGGCGTCCGCGGCGGCGTCCGCGGCGGTGCCGATGGTGTGGTCCTCGCTCAGCGCGACCGCCAGCGTGCGGGCCAGCCCACGCGGCACCGCCTGCTCACAGGCGGGCTCGTCCAGCTCGACCGGCCGGCCGGCCGGGTCGACCACCGCGTCCACCGGCGACGGCGGGCACCAGATGCCGTCGCTGACCAGGGTCGCGCCCACGTTGGCCAGCTCCAGCGGGGACGTCGGCACCGGCCCGAGCGTGAACGAGGCGCGCTGCTCGGCCCGGACGGCCTCGGCGACGGTCCGGTCCGGTCCGACCGGCTGGGCCAGGCTGCGCCGCAGGCCGAGCCGCTGGGCCAGGTCGACGGCCGGGTCGACCGAGCCGAGCCGGTCGAGCAGCGCGACGAAGGTGGTGTTGGGCGACAGCGCCAGGGCGCGTTCCAGACTGACCTGCTCGCCGGTGCCCGAGTCGCCGGTCACGGTGTAGGGCTCGCCGTCGTCGAGGAACACCTCGGAGGTGTAGGACTCCGGGGAGGGCAGCTCGGCCTCGATGCCCAGGCCGCGCTCCATCGCCGCGGCGGCGGTGAAGACCTTGAAGATCGATCCGGCGCCGAACGGCACCGGGTCGGTCGGCAGCAGGTAGGAGCTCTGCCCGGCCGCGCCGTCCGGCCCCAGCTCGCGGTTGGCTGCCAGCGCCATCACCCGGTGCCGGTCCCGCCCGGGCTGCACGACGGCCACCGCGTTGGCGATCCCGGTGTCGGGCGCCACCTGCTCGACAGCGGCCCGCCGCGCGGCCTCGGTGACCCGCAGGTCCACCGTCGAGGTGATCGTGTAGCCGCCGGAGCGCAGCTCCTCGGCGGACAGCCCGGCGCGCTCCAGGTACTCCAGCAGGTACCGGCAGAAGAACCCGGTGCCCGGGCGGGCGGCCACGCACCCGTCGTCGGGTTCGCGCAGCGGCGTGCTGACCCCGAGCCCGCTCAACCGCGCCTCCGCCTCCTGCGCCGGGGTGATCGCGCCGGTCTCGGCCATCACCTCGAGCACCAGGTTGCGCCGTGCCGTCGCCACCTCCGGGGCGGTGACCGGGTCGAACCGGGACGGCGCCTTGATGATGCCGGCCAGCAGCGCGGCCTGGGGGAGCGTGAGCTCGGCCGGCGGGACGCCGAAGTAGGTGCGCGACGCGGCGCCGATGCCGTAGGCGCCGTGACCGAAGTAGACTGTGTCCAGGTAGCGGGCCAGGATCTCGTCCTTGGACAGCTGCTCCTCCAACCGCACCGCCTGGCGCATGTCGCGCAGCTTGCGCTGCACGGTGTTCGCCACGGCGGCGGCCCGCTCGTCCTCGGACGTCGCCGAAACCAGCAGCCGGTAGTTCTTGATGTACTGCATGGTGATGGTGGAGGCGCCCTGCCCGGAGAACGGGTTGCCGCCGCGGCGCAGGTTCTGCGCCGCGGCCCGGGCCACCCCGCGCCAGTCGACGCCGTCGTGCTCGGCGAAGCGCCGGTCCTCGATCGCGACCACCGCGTCGCGGAGCACGTCCGGGACGTCCTGCGGCGCCGTGGGCACCCGGTACTGGGTGTACAGCCGGGCGATCGGGGCGCCACCGGCGTCGGTCACCGTGCTGACCAGCGGGGTGAGCGTGGCGTCCGGCAGCGCCGCCGGGGCCTCCGGCTCCGGCAGCCCGCCCAGCGCCACCCGGGCCACGCCGGCGGCCGGCAGGGTGATGACGGCGCCGAGCAGCGCTCCGGTCAGCGCGACCACGAGCAGCGCGCGCCCGGCGGCGCGGGAGCGGCGGCGAGGCGCCCGTCGGGATCGAGTCCGGGGCTCGGACGGGCGCACGGGCACGGCAGACTCCCTCTCGGGCCAGAAACGGGGACGTCCCACCGCTTACCCGGTACGAGCGACCGTCCGGGCCCCCGACCGACCTCGCAAGGAGTCCGCAAGGGTCGGGTGCGGGGGTCCGTCCCGCATCACCACGATCGACCTCGCGGTGCCGGGTGCCGGAGGTTGCCCGGCCCGGCACCGGGTACCAACCACGCGTACGTGTTCCCGGTCCGGCCGGGGTTGGCCGCCCGCTCGGACGGGACATGCCGCCCACCCGTCCCGACCCCCGAACCCGAGGATCGTGATGACCGGGTTGGCGGTGCTGCTCGCGGCGGCGGCCGGGGTGTGCAACGCCGCCGGCGACCTGCTCCAGCGCAGTTCGGCCCGGCACGAGCGCAGTGAGCGCAGCGAGTCGGTGCGGCTCATCGGTCGGCTGCTGCGCCGCCCCGCGTGGCTGCTCGGGGTGCTGGTCAGCGTGGTCGGGCTCGGCCTGCACATCGTCGCGCTGTCGCTCGGCGAGCTGTCGGTGGTGCAGCCGGTCCTGGTGATCGAGCTGCCGCTGGCCGTGCTCGGCTCGGCCTACTTCTTCGGTCGCCGGCTCGCCGCCCGGGACTGGGCGGCGGTGGTGGCGATGGCCGCCGGCCTGGCCGGGTTCCTGTACTTCCTGGCCCCCTCGGGGGGTCGGAAGCTGGCGGTGCCCGGTGTGACGTGGGCGGTCGCGGGGGCCGCCGTGCTCGCCCTGGTGCTCGCCCTGACCGTCGCCGGGTGGCGGGCCCGGCGCGACCTGCGAGCCGCCCTGCTCGCCACCGCGAGCGGCGCCGGCTACGGCCTGACCGGCGTGCTGTTCTCGGTCGCCGGCACCGCCGTCCGGGACGGGGGCCTGGCCGCGCTGCCGGGGACCTGGCAGGCCTGGCTGTCGCTGGCGACCGGCCTCGGGTCGTTCTACCTGCTGCAGAACGCGCTGGCCGCGGGGCGGCTGGTGGCCGTCGAGCCCGGCATCACGCTGACCAACCCGCTGGTGGCGGTCACCTGGGGCGTGG
>JASLAP010000255.1 GCA_030147065.1 Pseudonocardia sp.
GCGGGCGCCGCGCCCGGGGAACCGGCGGGCAACCCGGGCCGCGCGGCCAGCCAGGTCGCCAGGTGCCCGCCCGCCGAGTGCCCGACCGCGACCACCCGGTCCAGCGCCAACCGCCCGCCCGCGGCCCGCTGACCGGCGCCGGCCAGCAGGTCCACCGCGGCTGCGACGTCGTCGAAGGTGGCCGTCCAGCCGCCGTCGCCGCCGACGCGGCGGTACTCGACGTTCCACACCGCCAACCCGGCCGCGGCCAGGTCCTGCGCCAGCGGCCGCCCCAGTTCCAGCCCGTAGGCCTGCCGCCAGAACCCGCCGTGCACCACGACCACCACCCCGCGCACCGGGCCGTCCCCGGCGGGCAGGGTGAGCTCCCCGAACTGGCTCGGGTGGGTGCCGTACTCCAGCCGCTGCGGCTCCCCCGGCTCCCCCGACCCGGCCGGACCGGGGCCGGGCGGGCCGGACGGTGCGGCGCAGGCGGCGATCAGCGGGGGCAGCGCCAGCGCGGCGGCGCCGAGCGCCGCGAGCCGGCCGAGGGCGCGGCGACGGGTCATCCCGCCAGCATCGCAGGCCCGGCCCCGGTCACCGGACGACGACGCGCCCCCGGCGGCCTCCACGCTCCGCACACCCCTGGCGCACTCCAGCCCGTCGTCCCGCTGCGGGCCCGCCACACCCGCTCGCGCAGACCATCGCGGCTCGCGCAGACCGTGATGCGCCCTCGCAACCTGCCGGCGCGCTGCGGCGACCCCCGACGTGCTGCGAGGCGGTCAGGGGGTTGCCGGGCGGGTCCAGCGGTCGGTGAGCACGCCCAGGGCACCGAGGGCGACGGCGGCGGCGGTCGAGGCGCGCAGGACCTCGGGCCCCAGCCGCACCGGGCGGGCGCCGGCGGCGGTGAGGTCGGCCAGCTCGGCGTCGGACACCCCGCCCTCCGGGCCGACGACCAGCAGCACCTCGCCGACGGTGGGCAGCGGGACGGCGGTCAGCCCGGTCCGGGCGGACTCGTGCAGCACCAGGGCGAGGTCCGCGGCGGCGGCGCGGCGGGCCAGCCCGGCGGTGCCGACCGGCTCCTCGACCGGCGGCACCCACGGCCGGCGGGCCTGCTTGGCCGCCTCCCGGACGGTCGTCCGCCAGCGGCCGAGGGCCCTGTCGCCGCGCGGCCCGGGCTCCCACTTCGCCACGCAGCGGGCCGCCCGCCAGGGCACGATCGCGTCCACCCCGGCCTCGGTGGCCAGCTCCACGGCCAGCTCCCCGCGGTCGCCCTTGACCAGCGCCTGGGCCAGGGTGATCCGCGGCGCCGGCGGGGCCAGCTCGACCCGGACGGAGACCGTCAGTTCGACGAGATCACGCCCGACCGCGACCACCTCGGCCCGGCCCAACCCGCCCCGGCCGTCCGCGACCTGCACCGACTCCCCCACCCGCAGCCGCTTGACCGTCGCCGCGTGCCGGCCCTCCGGCCCGTCCAGCACCAGCCGGCCGGCCTCGGGGACGGCCTCGACCAGGAACAGCGGGGCGGTGCTCACGCCCGCATCCTGCCCTGCCGGGTCGTGAGCGAGTTTCATGCCTCTGGGCATGAAACTCGCTCACGAGGGTCAGCGGCCGCGGGAGCCGCGCAGCCGGGAGAAGATGCCGTGGCCGTTGCGGTTGCCGCCGACCAGGTCGGGCTGCTCCTCGCCGCGCAGCGCGGCGAGCTGGCGCAGCAGGTCGCTCTGCTCCTTGGTCAGGTTGGTCGGGACCGCGACGTCGACGTGCACCATCAGGTCGCCGTGGCCGTCGACCCGGCCGGTGGAGCGCAGCCGGGGCATGCCCTTGCCGCGCAGCGTCTGCACCGCGCCGGCCTGGGTGCCCGGCTCGACGTGCAGCTCCTCCACGCCGTCCAGGGTGGGCAGCGGGAGGCTGGTGCCCAGCGCGGCCGCGGTCATCGGCAGCTGGACGGTGCAGTGCAGGTCGGCGCCGTCGCGGGTGAACAGCTCGTGCGGCTCCTCCTCGACCTCGACGTAGAGGTCGCCGGCCGGTCCGCCGCCGGAGCCGACCTCGCCCTGCCCGGCCAGCCGCACGCGCATCCCGTCGGCCACGCCGGCCGGGATCCGCACGCCCACCGTGCGCCGCGAGCGGACCCGGCCGTCGCCGGCGCACTGCCGGCACGGGTCCGGGATGATCTCGCCGAAACCGCGGCAGTTGGGGCACGGCCGGGACGTGACGACCTGGCCGAGGAACGAGCGCTGCACGCTCTGCACCTCGCCGCGCCCGGCGCAGATGTCGCAGACCGTGGGCGAGGTGCCCGGTGCGCAGCCCGAGCCGGTGCACTCGGGGCACAGCACCGCGGTGTCCACCGTGAGGTCCTTGGCCACCCCGGTGGCGCACTCCTCCAGGGTCAGCGGCATCCGGATCAGCGCGTCGGCGCCCGGCTGCACCCGGCTGCGCGGGCCGCGCCCGCGGCCGCCGGGCTGCCCGCCGAAGAAGGCGTCCATGATGTCGCCGAAGCCGAACGCCCCGAACTGGTCGCCGCCCGCGGCCCCGGCGCCCCCACCGTTGCCCAGCGGATCGCCGCCGAGGTCGACGATGCGCCGCTTCTCCGGGTCGGACAGCACCTCGTAGGCCGCGCTGACCTCGCGGAACCGCTCCTGCGCCGCCGGGTCCGGGTTGACGTCGGGATGCAGCTCCCGGGCGAGCCTGCGGTAGGCCCGCTTGATCTGGTCGGGCCCGGCGTCGTGCTCGACCCCGAGGGTCCCGTAGTAGTCCCGTGCCACCCTGGCGTTCCCCATGGTCCTTCTCGCTCGGTCAGATCAGCTCGGCGAAGCCGAGCCGAGTGTCGTGCGGTCGACATCGCTGACGGCGTCCCCCGACGCCGGTCAGCGTCCTGCAAGGATCTCACCCACGTACCGGGCGACGGCATGGACCGCCGCCATCGACCCCGGGTAGTCCATCCGGGTGGGCCCGACGACTCCCATCCCACCCAACACGGTGCCCGATCCGTAGGCGATCGACACCACCGAGGTGTCGCGCATCTCCTCGGCCTCGTTCTCCTCGCCGATCCGCACCGTGACCGTGCCGGGGTCCTGCGCCGCGGCGAGCAGCTTGAGCACGACGACCTGTTCCTCGAGCGCCTCCAGCACCTGGCGCAGCGATCCGGGGAAGTCGGCGACGTTGCGGGTCAGGTTGGCCGTGCCGCCGAGCAGCAGCCGCTCCTCGGGGTGCTCGACCAGGGTCTCGATCAGCACCGTGGACAGCGTGATCAGCACGTCGCGCAGTTCGGCGGGGGCGGCGTCGGGCAGTTCGGCCACGGCCGCCGAGGCGGCGGCCAGCGGGCGCCCGACCAGCGCGCCGTTGATCAGCCCGCGCAGGGTGGCCACGTCGTCGTCGGTGAGCACCTCGCCCAGGTCGACCACCCGCTGGTCGACCCGGCCGGAGTCGGTGATCAGCACCAGCATCAGCCGGGCCGGGGTCAGCGCGACGACCTCCAGGTGGCGGACCGTGGAGCGGGTCAGCGTGGGGTACTGGACGACGGCGACCTGGCGGGTCAGCTGGGCGAGCAGCCGGACGCTGCGGCGCAGCACGTCGTCGAGGTCGACCGCGCCGTCCAGGAACGCCTGCACCGCCCGGCGCTCGGCCCCGGACAGCGGCTTGACCTGGGCCAGCCGGTCGACGAACAGCCGGTAGCCCTTGTCGGTGGGCACCCGCCCGGCGCTGGTGTGCGGCTGGACGATCAGCCCGTCCTCCTCCAGCACCGCCATGTCGTTGCGGACCGTCGCGCTGGAGACCCCGAGGTTGTACCGGTCGACGATCATCTTCGAGCCGACCGGCTCGTGGGTGGACACGTAGTCGGCGACGATCGCCCGCAGGACGGCGAACCGGCGTTCGTCGGCGTTCACGCGGTGCTCCTCCCCCGGACGTGTGAGTGTCGTGTTCAGTCTAAGCGCTGCGCTGGGCAGACTGTGGCCCGTGCTGATCCGCCGGCCGGTCCTGGACGCGATCGCCGCCGGCGCGGTCACCCTCGCGTTCCGCCGCTGGGAACGGCCGCGGGTCCGGCCCGGCAGCCGGCTGCGCACCGCGGTCGGCGTGCTGGAGGTGCTGGCCGTCGACGAGGTGGACGCGGCCGAGCTCACCGCGGCCGACGCCGTCGCGGCCGGCTACCCGGACCTGCCCGCGCTGCACGCCGCGCAGGCCGGTGACCGGCAGCTCTACCGGGTCGCGCTGCGCCCGGCCGGGCCGGACCCGCGGATCGCGCTGCGGGCGGCGGCCGACCTGGACCCGACCGAGCGGGCCCGGGTGGCCGCGGCGCTGGACCGGCTGGACCGGGCCTCCCGGCACGGGCCGTGGACGTCGGCGGTGCTGGCCCTGATCGCGGCCAGCCCGGGCGTGCGGGCGCCGGACCTGGCCGCCCGGCTGGGCCGGGAGACGCTGCCGTTCAAGCGCGACGTGCGCAAGCTCAAGGAGCTCGGGCTCACCGAGAGCCTCCCGGTCGGTTACCGGCTGTCCCCGCGCGGGCGGTCCTACCTGGGGTAAGCGGCCGGCGGCCCACCGCCGGTTCACAACCGCGGTGGCATCGTGGCCCGACGTGGCCGCGCACCGATTCAGCCGGCGCTGGCTGCTGGTGGCGGCCGGCGCCGCCGGACTGGTCGGCGTGGGGTCGGTGGGGCTGCCCGCGTCCGCGGCCGACGTCGACCCCGGGGCCCTGCGCGCCCGGATCCTGGAGCCGGTCGCCCCGCACGTCGGCTACGTCGAGAGCACCGGGCGGCTGGGGCTGCCGGAGATCCCGCAGCTGGAGTCGTCGGTGGCCCTGCTGACCTCGACCACCCGGATCCGGACCTTCGTGGCCGACGCCGGCCGGTGGCGGGTCGACCAGGTGGACAACTCCGGCGAGCGCGACGTCTACCACCTCGGGGACACCGAGTACCTCTGGGACTTCGGCGCCCAGCAGCTCACCCGGGTCGTCGGGCGCACCCCGCTGCGGCTGCCCCGGGCCGCCGACCTGACCCCGCCGGAGCTGGCCCGGCGCCTGCTGCGGCTGGCCCCGGGCGATCCGGTGACGGCGGTGCCGGCCCGCCGGGTCGCCGGGCGCTCCGCGGCCGGGCTGCGGCTCACCCCGACCGACCCGGCAACCACTGTCGGGCGGGTCGACGTGTGGGCCGACCCGGCGACCGCGCTGCCGCTGCGCGTCGAGGTGTCGGCGCGGACCGGCCCGCCGCTGCTGGTCACCGAGCTGGTCGAGGTCACCGACGGGCCGCCGGACCCGGCCGACCTGGTCCCCGCCGCCCCGCCCGGCGCCGGCGTGCTGAGCACCGGGGCCGCCGACATCAGCGGCGCGCTGCGGGTGCTCGACGCCGCGCCGCCGCCGGACCGGCTGGCCGGGCGCGACCGGGTCCCGCTGTCCGGGACGCCCGACGCCGAGCTGCCCGGCATCGGGCTGTACGGGTCGGGCCTGGCCGGGTTCGCGCTGATCCCGGTGTCGTCCGACATCGCCCGGCAGGCCGTCGACGGGGCCGGGGTGGCCGGTGGGTCCGCGGTGGAGGTGCCGCGCGGGGCGGCGGTGGCGCTGACGACCCCGCTGCTGTCGGTGGTGGTGCACGCCCGCGGGCGGTCCGGGGTGCTGCTGGCCGGGACCGTCGGCACCGACGTGCTCGTCCAGGCGCTGGGCGAGCTGCCGCTGCGGAGGCGGCCATGACGGGCGAGGACGTGATCCGGACCGCGGGCCTGACCAAGCGCTTCGGCCGGGTCACCGCCGTGGACGGGGTGGACCTGGCGGTGCCGGCGGGGTCCCGGTTCGGGCTGCTCGGGCCGAACGGCTCGGGGAAGACCACGCTGGTCCGGATGCTGCTCGGGCTGGTGCACCCGACGTCGGGGACGGTGGCGCTGCTGGGCCGCTCGATGCCCCGGCACGCCGCCGCGGTGCTCCCCCGGGTCGGCGCCCTGGTCGAGGGGCCGGCGGCGTGGCCGCACCTGTCGGGGCGGACGAACCTGCGGCTGCTGGACGCGGCCGGGCGCGGGTCGACCCGGCGCGACCGGCGGCGCCGGGTCGAGGAGGCGCTGGAGCGGGTGGGGCTGGCCGCGGTCGACCGGCGGCCGGTGCGGGCGTACTCGCTGGGCATGCGCCAGCGGCTGGGCATCGCCGCCGCGCTGCTGCGCGGGCCCGAACTGCTGCTGCTCGACGAGCCGACCAACGGCCTGGACCCGCGGGGCATCGGCGAGATGCGCGAGCTGCTGGTGGGGCTGAACCGGGCCGGCACCACCGTGGTGCTGTCCAGCCACCTGCTGACCGAGGTGGAGGCGCTGTGCACCCGGGTCGGGGTGATGGACCGGGGCCGGCTGGTGCTGGCGGACGAGTTGGCCGCGCTGCGCGCCCCGACCGGCCGGGTGCTGGTGCGCACCCCGGACCCGGCCGCCGTCGTCGGGCTGCTGGACGGGCAGGTGCTCGCCCGCGACGGGGAGGCCCTGGTCGTCCGGGGCGACGACCCCGCCGCCCTCAACGCCCGCCTGGTCGCCGCCGGCGTCCCGGTCACCGGCCTGACCCTGGAACGCCGGTCCCTGGAACAGGTGGTGCTGGACCACACCGGCACCGGAACCGACCGCTTCGACGGGGGTCGTGCGTGAAAATCAGTGCTGGGACCCGGCTTTCCGCGCACGAGCGGCGGAGCCGCCGGTGATCGGGGTGGAGCTGGCGCTGATGCTGCGCCGGCGGCGGGTGTGGCTGTGCTGGGCGCTGCTGTGCGCGCTGCCGGCGCTGGTCGCCGTGCTGCTGGCGGTGACCGAGCTGGTGCCGCCGCCGGGGCAGGGCGGGGCGTTCCTGTCCGCGGTGGTGTCGGACGGGCAGCTGTTCCCGGCCGCGGCGCTGGCCCTGGTGCTGCCGGTGTTCCTGCCGATCACGGTGGCGGTGGTCGCCGGGGACGCGGTGGCCGGCGAGGCGACCGCCGGGACCCTGCGCTACCTGCTGGTCCGCCCGGTCGGACGGCTGCGGCTGCTGGTCGCGAAGCTGGTGTCGGTGGCGGCGTTCGTGCTGCTCGCGGTGCTGTTCGTGACCGTGACCAGCTACGTCGTCGGGGTGGCGGCGTTCGGCGTCGGGGAGGACGCGGTGCTGGGCGGGGGCGGCGGGGTCGCGTCGCTGTCCGGGACGGTGCTCACCCCGGCCGACCTGTTCGGCCGGACCATGGGCGTGGTCGGCTACCTGGCGCTGTGCATGCTGGCCCTGGGCGCGATCGGGCTGTTCTTCTCGACGGTCACCGACTCGCCGCTGGCCGCCGCGCTCGGCGTGCTGGCCGTCGTGGTGACCAGTGCGGCCCTGCTGCCGCTGGACGCCGCGGCCGCGGTGCGCCCGTTCCTGCCCACCACGCACTGGCTGGCCTGGGTCGACCTCTACCGCGAGCCGATCCTCTGGCCGGCCGTCGTACGCGGGATCGAGGTCCAGCTGGCCTACGTCGCGGTCGCCTTCGGCGCCGCCTGGGCCAACTTCGCCACCAAGGACATCACCAGCTGACCGCGGGTCGTGCGCGGAAACCAGTGCTCCGGCACTGTTCCCACGCACGACCCCCCGGGGTCCTCCGATCGGCCGACACGCCGATCCCCCGGTGCAGGGCCCGGTCACCCGACGGTGCCGGGACCCGGATCGGCCGACAGTAGGGGCATCGGGGAAGCCACCCCGCCCGACCGGAAGGACCGATCATGAACACCACGACCACCACCCCCGCCCCCGCCGCCTCGCCCGCCCCCGCCTCCCGCGGCCGCACGATCTTCCTGACCTCGGTCGGCGTCCTGGCCGGCGCCGGCCTGGCCGCCGGGCTGGTCCTGGGTCTGGGCGGCGGCACCACGGCCGCCCCGGCGCCCGCGCCCACCCCCGCCGCCACCTCGTCGTCGGCCGGCCCGTGGACCGGCACCGCATCGACCGGCACCGCATCGACCGGCACGGGGTCGACCGGTCACCACGCGACCGTCCCGAGCGGCGGCTCCGGGCACGGCGGCTCGGGACACGGCAAGCCGCAGCCGCCGACCCCGCCCTCCGCGGCGATCCAGACCCTGCAGCGCGAGCTGGGCCAGCTGAACTACTACGAGGGCCCGGTCACCGGGACGATGACCCCGCAGACCACGCAGGCCATCACCTACCTGCAGCGTGACGCCCACCTGCCGCAGACCGGCACGATGAACGCCGCGACGCAGGCCGCCCTGGCGAACTTCCTGGCCGGCGGCAACAACCAGATGGGCGGCTGACCCGAGGAGGGCGGGCGCCGGGGGCTACTCGACCAGCCCCCGGCGCATGCCCTCGGCCACGGCCGCCGCGCGATCGGACACACCCAGCTTCTCGTAGAGGCGCTGGGTGTGCGTCTTGACCGTGCTCACCCCGAGGAACAGCTCGGCGGCCACCTGCGGCACCGACATCCCCCGCGCGAACGCCTGCAGCACCTGCCGCTCCCGCTCGCTGAGCGCCGGCCCCTGGGTCTGCGCCCGCATCCGGATCTCCCCGGCCAGCCCGGCGGCCAGCCCGGCCGGCACGACCGTGCGCCCGCGGGCGACGTCGACCACCGCCTCGACGATCTCGGCCCGGCGGGAGTCCTTGGCCAGGTAGCCCGCCGCCCCCTCCTGCAGCGCCTGGAACACCACCCCGCTCTCGGTGTGCGCGGACAGCAGCAGCACCCGGGTGCGCAGCCCGTCGCGGACCGCGGCCCGCACCACCCCGAGCCCGTCGATGTCGGGCATCTCGTAGTCGACCAGCGCCACGTCCGGGTCGTCGCGGCGGATCGCCGCCAGCGCGGCCCGGCCGTCGTCGACCTCGGCCACCACCTCGATCCGCCCGCTCTGCACCAGCCCGCGGGTCACCCCGTCGCGGAAGAACGGGTGGTCGTCGGCCACCACCACCCGCACCCGCGCGTCCGAAGAGGCCATCGGTCGAGCATAGGGATGGCAGCATGTGGACCCCAGCGATCGGCGGAGGCAGCATGACCGCTCCTGACCCCGCGGGCGCCGAGGTCGGCCCCGAGGTCGTGGCCACCGCGCTGGAGCACGCCCGCCGCGGTGTCCGGCTGCAGGTGGCGCTGCGGTGGGTGCTGGTCGGTTTCGTGGCGCTGACCGTGCTCACCGTGCCGCCCGCCGACGACGTGCTGGCCTGCGCGCTGATCGCCGCCGGGTACGCGGCGTGGGCGCTGGGCGTGGCGGTGTGGACGCGCCGGGAGAGCTCGTCGGTGCGGGTCGCCTGGCTGGCGCTGGTCGTCGACGCCACCGTGCTGGGCGTGCTCACCCTGCTGACCGGCGTGGACGCCCCGCAGAGCTGGACCTCCGACGTGTTCGCCACCGGCCTGCTGCTGGTCCCGGTGCTCGCCGCGACCCAGCTGCGGCCGTGGGTCTGCGCTGCGGTCGTCGGGCCCACCGCGCTGATCTACCTGCTGGCCGCGGTCGCGACCCGGGACGCCAACGAGGAGCCGTGGGCGTCGCTGCTGCTGCGCACGCTGATCGTGGTGGGGGTGGCGCTGGGGTGCGTCGGCCTGTCGCGCATCCAGCGGTCCCGGGTGCGCACGATCGGCGGGCTGGTCGGCACCCGCACCGCGCTGCTCGGCGAGGTGGCCGCGGTCGAGGAGCGGGAGCGCCGGACGCTGTCCGAGCACCTGCACGACGGCGCCCTGCAGTACGTGCTGGCCGCCCGCCTCGACCTGGACGAGGCCCGCGACACCGGTGACCCGGCCGCGTTCGACCGGCTGGAGGTGGCGCTGGCCGAGTCGTCGCGGCTGCTGCGGTCCACCGTCGCCGCCCTGCACCCCGCGGTGCTGCAGCGGGCCGGCCTGGCCTCGGCCCTGCGCGACCTGGCCCGCGAGGCGGCCGTGCGGGGCGGGTTCACCGCCGAGGTCGACGGCGACGGCTGGCCCGACGACCTGCGCACGCCGGCCGACCCGCTGCTCTACCGGACCGCCCGCGAGCTGCTGGCCAATGTCGAGAAGCACGCCCGCGCCGGCGCCGTGACGGTGTCGCTCAGCTGCGCCGACGGGTGGGCGCGGCTGGTCGTCGCCGACGACGGGGTCGGTCTGCCGGCCGACGCCACCGCCCGCGGCCTCGGTCGGGGGCACATCGGGCTCGCCTCGCACGCGGTCCGCATCGACGCCGCCGGAGGCCGGTTGAGCACCGCACCCGGCACCCCGTCCGGAACGGTCGCCACGGTCGAGCTGCCGGTGTCCGGCTGACCCCGCCGTCCCCCGATCGACCGACCCCGCGGCCCTCCCCCGGACCGTCCGGCCGACCGACGGTGCCCGGCCGCCCGCGGCGGCATCGTTGCCTCCAGCAGGGCAGGAAACCCCCCGACCAGGAGGAACAGCCATGAACACCACCACCACCGCCATGAACGCACCCACCGTCCGCATCCCGCGCCAGGACGCGCCCACCCCGGCCGCGCCGCAGCGGACGATCGACGCCGGCCGGCTGTGGACCGGCGGCCTGGCCACCGCGGTCGTCGCCGCGCTGATCGGCCTGGTCGGCGTGCTCGTCGTGCGGGTGGTCGTGCAGGTCGCCCCGCACGCCGTCGCCCCGTTCGGGCACGGGTCGGCCACCACCGTGCTGTGCCTGTCGGCCGCCGGCGCCGCGCTGGCCGCGACCGGGCTGGCCCACCTGCTGCTGGTGTCCACCCCGCGGCCGCTGGCCTACCTGGGCTGGATCGTCGGTCTGGCCACCGCGGCGGCCGCGGTGCTGCCGCTGACCGCCGGCCTCCCGCTCACCGCGGCCGCCGCCGAGGGCGTGATCAACCTGGTCATCGGGCTGGCCGTCGGGAGCCTGGTCGCCGGAGCGGCGGTGGCCGCCACCCGCGGCCGCAGCACCGGGTGGTGACGCAGCGGCCGACCGGGCCCCGCACCCCGAGGGGTGCGGGGCCGCGCGTCGATCACCCTGCTCGAGCGATGTACCGGCGCCGATGTCGTCTCTATCGTGTGACGATGGCCATGGATCCGGATGGCGGCGGCGGTGGGACCGATCAGCGGGGCCGCAGGTCGGGCGTCCTGCGGGCGGCCCGGGAGCGCGGGGCGGTGCCGTACCGCTATCCCACCGACCACGACTGCGCGGGCCTCCGGGCCCGTCACGGGGGGCTCGGCCCGGACACGCGGACCGGCGAGCGGGTGCGGATCGCCGGGCGGCTCGACCTGGTCCGCCGGCAGGGCGGGCTGACCTTCGCCGTGCTGCGCGACCGCACCGGCACGATCCAGCTGTTCGTCGACACCGCGGTGCTGGGCGCGGCCGAGCACCACCACTTCGACGAGCTCGACCGCGGCGACTGGGTCGGCGCCGAGGGCACCGTGCTCACCACCCGCCGCGGGGAGCTCTCGGTCCGCGTGGAGAGCTTCGCGCTGCTGGGCAAGACGCTGCTGGACGCCCCGGACAAGCACCGCGGCCTGGCCGACGTGGAGACCCGCTACCGGCAGCGCTACGTCGACCTGGCCGCCAACGAGCGCACCCGGGAGATCTTCCGGGTCCGGCACACCGCGATCCGGGCCATCCGCCACCACCTGGAGGACCGGGGCTTCACCGAGGTCGAGGGCCCGGTGCTCGGCTCGATCCAGGGCGGCGCGTCCGCGCGCCCGTTCGTCACCCACCACAACGCCCTCGACCTGGACATGTACCTGCGGATCGCGCTGGAGCTGCACCTCAAGCGGCTGATCGTGGGCGGGCTGGAGCGGGTGTTCGAGATCGGCCGGGTGTTCCGCAACGAGGGCATCGACACCCGGCACAACCCCGAGTTCACGATGCTGGAGGCCTACCAGGCCTTCGCCGACTACCACGACATGATGGACCTGGTCGAGGGCATGATCCTGGCCGCGGCGCGGGCCGCGCTCGGCGACGACCTGGTGGTGCACTACGGCGGGCGGGCGATCGACCTGTCGGCCCGGCCGTGGCCGCGGGCGCGGTTCGCTGACATGATCGCCGAGAAGACCGGCGCGATCATGCACCCCGGCATGCCGGTCGACGAGGCGCGCGCCGTGCTCGACCGGCTCGGCCTCGGCTACCAGCGCAGTTGGGGCGCCGGCCGGCTGATGAAGGAGGTCTACGACGAGAAGGTGCAGCACGACGTCGTCGGCCCGGTGTTCTGCATCGACTACCCGCGCGAGGTCTCCCCGCTGGCCCGCGCGCACCGCGACGACCCCGACTACGTCGAGCGGTTCGAGCTGATCGTCGCCGGGTTCGAGCTGTGCAACGCCTACTCCGAGCAGAACGACCCCGCCGAGCAGCTGGCCGCGTTCGAGGCCGAGGCCAGGGCCAAGGCCGGTGGCGACCCGGAGGCCGGCGACATCGACCTGGACTACATCCGCGCCCTGGAGCACGCCATGCCCTGCACCGGCGGGCTCGGCATCGGCATCGACCGGCTGGTGATGCTGCTGGCCAGCGTGGACTCCATCCGCGAGGTGATCCTGTTCCCGACGCTGCGCCCGGAGTTCGCCCCGCCGCCGGACGGCGGCCCGAGCGGCGGCCCGCGCCCGGTCGTGCCACCGACCCCGGCGCCCGCGACGCCCGTCGCGGCACCGGCCGGGGCGGGGCCGGTGTCCCTGGTCGCGCTGCCCGACCTCGCCCCGTCGGCGCACCCGATCCCGGCCCCGCGGCCGGTCCAGGACCGGGGCCGGACGGCGGTGCGGGTGCTCGCCGTGCTCACCGGGGTGGCCGGGCTGCTGCAGCTGATCACCCAGATCCCGGTCGTGCACTCCCGGATCGGCGGCGACCCCGAGCTGGGCCCGCTGTGGGTGCCGGTCACCGGGCACGTCGTGTCGGTGATCGTCGGCCTGCTGCTGGTCCTGCTGGCCGACCAGCTCGCCCGGCGCAAGCGGTCGGCCTGGCAGGTGGCGCTGGCCGCGTTCACCGTCGGCGGGATCGCCCACCTGGTCAAGGGGCCGCACCCGGTCGCGGTGCTGATCGCGGCCGGGATGGTGGTGGCGCTGGTGTGGCACCGGGCGGCGTTCCGGGCGAAGGCCGACCCGCCATCGCTGCTGCGGCTGGTCCGGTTCGTGCCGGTCTACCTGGCCGCGGTGCTGGCGGTCGGGTTCACCGCGCTGTGGGTGGAGCGCGGGCAGCTCGAGCCGGGGCTGACCGTCGGCGGCGCGCTCGGCACGATCCTGGGCGGGCTGATCGGGCTGGACGGGGCCTACACCTTCGGCTCGCCGTTCTTCGCCGCCTGGTTCCCGGCCGTGCTGGTGGCCCTGGGTGTGGTCGGGCTCGCGGTGTTCGCCCTGCTGCTGTTCCGCCCGCTGGTGGCCCGCCACCCGCACACCGAGGACGACTGGGCGCACGCGAACCGCCTGGTGCACACCTACGGCTGGGACACCCTGGCGTACTTCTCGCTGCGCGAGGACAAGAGCTTCTTCTTCTCCGCCGACGGCGAGGCCGTGCTCGCCTACACCTACCTCGGCGGCTACGCCCTGGTCTCCGGCGACCCGATCGGCGCCCGCGACTCGGTGGTGCGGGTGCTCGACGAGTTCCTGGCGATGTGCGACGAGCGGGCCTGGAACCCGGCGTTCCTGGCGGTCCGCGAGGCGAGCATGCCGCTCTACGCCTCGCGCGGGTTCTCCGCGTTCTACCTCGGCGACGAGGCGGTGCTCGACTGCGCCCGGTTCAGCCTGGCCGGGCCGGCGCGCAAGGGCCTGCGCGGCGCGGTGCGCCGGGTCGGGCGCCGCTACACCTTCCAGCTGATCACCGAGGCCAACGCCCCGGCCCGGCTGGTCGACCAGCTCAACGCGATCAGCGAGAAGTGGCGGGGCAAGAACCCCGAGCGCGGCTTCACCATGTCGCTGTCCCAGGACATCGCCGGCGCCGGGGCCAACCCCGAGTTCCTGCTGTGCGTCGCGGTCGACGCCGACGGCGTGCCGGGCGGGTTCCTGCGCGTCGTCCCGGCCTACGGGCCGTCGTTCGGCTACACCCTCGACCTGATGCGCCACGACCCGGGCGCGCCGAACGGGATGACCGAGTTCCTGATCGCCTCCACGGCCGAGGCGCTGGGCGCCCGCGGGGTGCGCAGGCTGTCGATGAACTTCGCCATGTGGGGCCGGCTGTTCGACGACGAGCTGCAGCTCACCGCGGCGCAGCGGGCGGCCCGCTGGGCGGTCGGGGTGCTCAACCCGTTCTTCCAGATCCGCTCGCTGCACGACTTCAACGCCAAGTTCGACCCGGAGTGGCTGCCCCGGGTGCTGGCCTACCGGCGGGCGGCCGACCTGCCCCGGGTCGGGCTGCTCTACGCCGGCGCCGAGGGCTTCCTGGCGCTGCCCGGGATCGGCGAGCTGCTGGTGCCGCGGTCGGTCGGCGGGGCGCCGGCGCCGTCGCGGCCGGCGGCATGACCGGCCGGGACCGCGGCCGACCGGGCCAGCGCGATCGTCGCCGCGGTCATGGCCACCACCAGCACCCCGATCAGCACCCACTCCGCGCCATCGGCCCGCAGCTGCTCCTGCAGCACCGTCATGCCGATCACCACGGCCACCACCGGCTCGCCGACGGTCATCGTGGGCAGCGACGCCCCGAGCCCGCCGGCCTGGAACGCCGACTGCTGCAACAGCGTGCCCGCCACCGACGCGGCGATCAGCAGGTAGAGCTCCCAGCTGGTCAGCACGGCGACCGGGCCGGCGTCGAACTCGCCGATCACGCCCTTGGTCAGCGCGGCCGCGAGGCCGTAGCAGACGGCGGTGGCCGCGGCCAGCATGGCCGCGCGCAGCGCGCCGCGGGCGCGGGCGGCCACCAGCAGGGCGACGGCGAGCAGCGCGGCCAGCGCGATCCCGACCGGCAGCCAGTCCGGCAGCGGAGCCCGGTCGACGCCCTCGGTCGGGTTGCCGGACACCACGAACACCGCCAGGGACAGCCCCAGCAGCGCGGCCCAGCCGAGCTCGGCGCGGGCCGGGCGCCGGCCCGCCCAGCGGGCGCTCAGCGGCAGCGCGAACAGCAGCGTGGTGACCAGCAGCGGCTGCACCAGCAGCACCGACCCGACGCCGAGCGCCGCGGCCTGCGCGACGTACCCGCCGCCGTCGCCGAGCACGCCGAACCACCACATCCTGCGCCGCACCAGCGCCCGGATCAGCCCGAGGCCGCGCGCGGCGTCGTCCGGGACGGTGGCCGCGGCGCGCTGCTGGGCCACGCTGGCCACGGCCAGCAGGGCGGCCGCGACCAGCGCGAGCACGGCCGCGAGCCAGGTCACCGACCCATGATCCCGTGATCGACGCCCTGGGGAACACCTCCCTGATCAGCTGGTTCCCGGTGGGAGCGGTGCTGCTGGTGCTGGCCGCCCCCGTCGCGTACCTGGCCGTGCGGGGTCGGCGGGCCGGCCCGCGGGTCGCCGGCGCGCTGGTCACGGCCGTGCTGGTGCTGGCCAGCGCGGCGGTGGGGGTGAACGCGCACTACGGGTACGTCGACACGCTCGGCGAGGCGCTCGGCGGCGCGGGCCCGGACGAGACCTCGCTGAGCGCGGCCGAGGCCGGGTCCGGGACGGTCCCGCCGTCGGGCCAGGTGGTGCCGATCGACCTGCCCGGCGCCACCTCCGGGTTCGACGCCCGCCAGGGGCAGGTCTACCTGCCGCCGGCATGGTCGGCGCGGCCGCGGCCGGCGCTGCCGGTGGTGCTGCTCCTGCACGGCACCCCCGGTGACCCCACCGACTGGACCGACGGCGGCGCCGCGCAGACGACCGCCGACGCCTGGGCCGCGCAGCACGGCGGGACGGCGCCCGTGCTGGTCATGCCGGACGTCAACGGCTCGCTCACCGGCGACAGCGAGTGCGTGGACGGCCCGGGGGGCGCGGTCGAGACCTACCTGACCGTGGACGTCCCGGCCGCGGTCCAGAAGACGTTCGGGACGCAGCCGCCGGGCCGGGGGTGGGCCGTCGCCGGGCTGTCCGAGGGCGGCAGCTGCGCGATCATGCTCGCGCTGCGCCACCCCGACCTCTTCTCCGCGTTCGGCGACTACGGCGGGCTCGCCGGGCCCCGGGTGGGCGACACCAACGACGACACCGCCGACACCGTGGCCCAGCTGTTCGGCGGCTCGCAGCAGCAGTTCGCCGCGCACGAGCCGGCCGCCCTGCTGGGCGCCAAGCGGTACGCGGGCCTGGGCGGCTGGTTCCAGGTGGGCGACCAGGACGCCCAGCCGCTGGCCGCCGCCCGGCAGCTCGCGCCGCTGGCCCGCGCCGCCGGCGTCCGGACCTGCCTGGTCGTCATGCCCGGGCTCGGCCACACCTTCGACGTGTGGACCGCCGCGTTCCGCGACTCGCTGCCCTTCCTGGCCGCCCAGGTCGGGCTGGTCGGCCTCGACCCGGCGCAGACCAGCGGCTGCGCGCCGGGCTGAACCGCGGGTGCCGGTGGTCAGGCCGGGGCCACCTCGACCCGGGTGTCGGAGAAGGTCGGGGCGTTGCCCAGGTCCGCGAACTCGACGGGGTTGACGGCGTTCACCGTGGTCAGGCCCTTGGCCTGGGCCCGCCAGCCGCCCATCGAGGACAGCACCACCCCCTGCGCCACCTCGTCGCTGACCACCGCGCGCACGACGAACTCGCCGCGCTCGTTGAAGACCCGGACGAGGTCGCCGTCGCCGATCCCGCGCGCGGCCGCGTCGTCGGGGTGCACGATCCCGGTCGGTTCGCCCTGCACGCGCTGCTGCGCGCCGAGGTTGCCGTAGCTGGAGTTGAGGAAGGCGTGCGCCTTCGGCGAGATCAGGCTCAGCGGGTACGCGGGCGAGGACTCCCGCGGCGGGATGTAGTGCGGCAGCGGGTCGACCTCGCCGCCGGGCTGGAACTCGGTCGAGCCCTGCCGGAACAGCGGCAGCACGAAGTTGCCGCCTGCGGCGGCCGCCGAGACGAACTCCTGCTTGCCCGACGGGGTGGGGAACCCGCCCTCGGCGTGCGGGGCGTAGTGGTCGGCGTCGGGCAGGTTGAGCCGCGCCCAGCCGGTCTCGGCCAGCGTCTCCGGCGTGATCCCGGCCAGCGCCGGGGCCGACCAGTCGTAGGCGTCGACGATCATCTGCTCGTCGGTGCGCCGGAAGCAGTCGTCCTCGAAGCCCATCGCCGCGGCCAGCCGGCGGAACAGCTCGGTGTTGCTGACCGCCTCGCCCACCGGCGCGATCGAGGGCCGGTTCAACCCGAGGTAGAAGTGCCCCCAGGAGAACATGATGTCGAGCTGTTCGAGCTGCGTCGTGGCCGGCAGGACGATGTCGGCGTGGAGCGCGGTGTCGGTCAGGAATTGCTCGCTGACCACCGTGAACAGATCCTCGCGGGCCAGCCCGGCGAGCACCCGTTCCTGGTCCGGGCAGACGACCGCCGGGTTGGCGTTGTAGACCATCAGCGCGTGGATCCCCGGGTCCAGGCCCATCTCCCCGGTCAGCGCCCGCCCCAGGTGGTACTGGTTCACCACCCGGGTGCCGGGCGGCAGCAGGTCGGGCCGGGACAAGGCGTCCCAGTTCACCGGGAAGGCCCACAGCGGCAGGGCCAGCAGCCCACCGCCCGGCTTGCGCCAGGCCCCGACCAGCCCGGGCAGGCAGGAGATCGCGCGGACGGTCTGGCCACCGCCCGAGGAGCGCTCGATGGCCACCCCGATCCGGATCATCGACGGCTGGGCGGCGGCGTACTCGCGGGCCAGCGTCCGGATGTCGTCGGCCGGGATCCCGGTCTCCGCCGACGCCCACTCCGGCGTGCAGTCCTTCGCCCGCTCGGCCAGCTCGTCGACCCCGACGGTGTGCTCGGCGACGTACCCGGCGTCGGTGAGGCCCTCGGTGAGGATGACGTGGATCAGCGCCATGGCCAGCGCGCCGTCGGTGCCGGGGCGGATGGGGATGTGCCAGTCGGCGCGCTTGGCGGTGCGGTGGCGCATCGGGTCGATCACCACGACCTTGGCCCCGCGGCGCTGGGCCTCCAGCACGGAGGGCCACTGGTGCAGGTTGGTGGACACCATGTTGCAGGCCCAGATCACGATGTAGCGGGAGTGCACCAGGCTCTCCGGGTCGACGCCGGCGGTCGGGCCCAGGCCCATCACGTAGGCCGTGGAGGCGCCGGAGTCGCAGAAGGTCCGCTCGGCGACCGTGGCGCCGAGCTTGTTGAAGAACGGGTCGCCGACGTTGAGGCCGTTGAGCGTGCCCTGGGTGCCGAGGTAGCTGACCGGCATGATCGCTTCCGGTCCGTGCTCGGCGGCCACCGCCTTCCACCGGTCGGTGGCGGTCGCGATCGCCTCGTCCCAGCCGATCGGCTCGAACCGGCCGCTGCCCTTCGGGCCGGTGCGCCGCAGCGGGGTGGTCACCCGGTCCGGGCTGTACACCCGGTCGGTGTAGTTGTTGACCTTCACGCACAGCCCGCCGCGGGTGAACGGGTGCTCGGGGTCCCCGCGCACGCCGGTCGCCCTCCCGTCCTCGACGGTCACCAGCATGGAGCAGCCGTCCGGGCAGTCGTGCGGGCAGACCGCGCGGCGCACCCCGGAACCGCTCACATCGACGAGGGGCAGGTCGGCGAGGGTCATGAGCGCTCCTGACGGGCGGACGGCATCCGGGGTCAGGCTGGCCCGGGGCCGCGCCCGGGCGTTAGGCGCTGGACGACCGGCGGTTGCCCACCAGCGACCGGCTCGGGCCGTCCCGGGCGTTTTGACCTGCCCGCAACGTGCGCGTGGTGTGCTTCCCCGGTAGGCAGGAGCGCGGAGGTGGTCCCATGGTCCTCCCGGCGGGGTCGGCGCCCGGCGACGCAGCCGTGCGCAGCACGCGCCGCTTCGACGAGTGGCGCGAGGCGATCCGGCACGACTTCGTCGCCCTGGACATGGCCCCGGACCGGCGCGCCGGCGGCTTCTCCGGGGCGCTGCGCAGCGCGACCATCGGGCACCTGCAGGTCTCCCAGGTCCGCTCGGTCTCCCAGGTCTGCCGCCGCACCCAGGCCCTGGTCCGGGCCGACGGCCAGGAGTTCCTGCAGGTCGGCATGGTCACCCGGGGCTTCGGCGTGCTGGAGCAGGACGGCCGGCGCACGGTGCTCGCGGCGGGCGACTTCGCGATCTACGAGACCGGCCGGGAGTTCTCCTGGACCCTGGGCCGGACCTGGGAACTGGACGTGTTCACCTGGCCGCGCGCCGCGGTGGGCCTCACCCCCGGGGAGTCCGCGCTGGCCACCGCGGTGCGGATGCCCGGGCGCGGCTCGCTGACCGGGATCGTCGGCGGCATGCTCCGCGGCCTGCTCGGCACCCCGCGGCTCAGCCCGTCGGGCGCGGTCCGGGTGGCCGACGAGGTCGGCGAGCTGGTCGCGACCCTGGCCATCGAGCAGGCCCAGCCGTCCGGACCGCCGGAGGCTCCCCAACTCGCCCTGCTGCGGCAGGTCCGCGAGCACATCGACGCCCACCTCGCCGATCCGGACCTGGGCCCGGAGTCGATCGCCCGGGCGCACTTCGTGTCCACCCGCCAACTGCACCGGCTGTTCGCCCCGACCGGCGAGACCGTGGCCCGGTGCGTCACGCGGCTGCGCCTGGAGCGCTGCCGCCGGGAGCTGGCCGACCGCCGGTGCGCCGGCGACTCGGTCACCGACATCGCCCGCCGGTGGGGGTTCACCGATCTCGCCGGCTTCAGCCGCCGGTTCCGCGCCGCCTACGGCTGCTCACCCAGCGACTACCGGGCGCGCCTCGGGCCCTGACGGCCCCTTCCGGGTGCGCCGGGTGCGGGTGCGGTGCAACCAGTACTCGGCGACCAGCAGGTTGACCACCCAGCTCAGCCAGATCGACGCCCCCACCGCCTGGGAGAGCGCGACCGGGTCGACCGGCCCGCCGGAGAACACCTCCGGGGCGAACGCCGCGATGCAGAGCACCGACCACAGCCGGTTGACCACGATCGAGAACGCCAGCGCGACGCTGCGCACCATCCACTCCCGGTGCTCGGCGTGGCGCCGGGCCCGCGCCGCCCGGTAGCCGGCGATCGTCGTGCCCAGCCAGAGCAGCGCCAGCAGGGTGTTGCCGACGTTGCCGACCACGCCACCGGACACGCTGAACGGCGCCACCGCCAGCACCACCAGCCCGGCCGGCAGCACGCCCAGGAACACGTAGGCCCGCCCGCTCCACCGGTGCACGGCCGGGTGCCGGCGCCGCAGCCACGGCCAGACCTGCAGCACCGCGGCGAGCAGTGCGATCGATCCGAACCCGATGTGCGCGACCAGCGCCGGGTAGAACCAGGGCGCGTCCGCCGGCAGCGGCAGCCGGGCCGCGGCCGGGTCGAGCCCGAGGTAGGGCGGCAGCGCGAAGGCGAGGAACAGCACGGTGAGCAGGCCCAGCGGCAGGGCGCCGGTGCGCGCGGGGTGGTGGCGGCGGGCGGGTCGGGCGGGGGCGGCGACGGCCATCAGGATCTCCTGGAGGGGACGGATCGACCGCTCCACCCTCCGCGCGAGGGGTGCACCCGCACACCACGGCGAGCCCCCGACCCCGGTAGGGCCCGCCCCACCACCCCGCACCCGGTGGCCCCGCCACCTCCGTTGCCCCGGCCCGCTGCCCCGCCCCGTTGCCCGCGCCGTTGCCCCGCGCCGTTGCCCGTCCGATTGCGCGGTCCGTTGGTCCGGGCTCGCGCAAGTCGCCTGCTGCCCGCCCCGGAGGCCTGGCCGGCGCTCGGGTCGCGGGCTCACGCGGGTGCTGCCTGGTTCAGGAAAGCCACGTTCCGGCCCTCTGGGTTCCGGAAGGTGGCTTTCCTGAACTGAGAGCGGGTCAGCCGCGGAGGGTGGCGCAGTCGGGGGGCCGGGTGAGGGGGTCGGTGGACAGGGCGCGCAGCACCATCGCCGTGACGGCGGGGTCGGTCGGCAGGCCGCCGTGGTCGATCCGGGCACCCGGGCACACCGACTGCACCGGCACGTTCACCGCCCCGTCCAGCCGCGCGGTCTCCGGCGGGGTGACGGTGCGGTCGTCGGTGGTCCACACCGACAGCCACGGCAGCGCGCTGCCGACCCGGGCCCGGGCCAGCTCGGCGAGCTCGGCGCTGCCCGGGGCGAGCTGGCGGCACGCGACCGGGCAGGCGTCCGGGACCGACGCCGCCCCGGCGGCGGCGACCGTGGTGCCCGCCAGCGGGGCGCCGAGCGTGACGATCCGGCGGGCCTTCGCGGCGCCGTCGTCGCGGGCCACCCACAGCCCGGCGACCACCCCGCCCGCGGAGTAGCCCACGACGTCCACCGAGGGGGCGCCGGCGGCCAACCGCTCGTCGACGGCGTCGTCGAGCACCCGGACCTGCGCGGAAAGGTCGCCGGTGCCGTCCCCGACCAGCCCCAGCACCTCGACCGGGCGCCCGGTGGCCTCGATCCGCGCGGCCAGCGCGGCCAGGCTCGCCCGCGACCCGCCGTACCCGGGCACCAGCAGCACCGGCCCGGGGACGTCCTGGGCCGGCCGGGCGTCGGGGTCGACCCCCGGTCCGCCCGCCCCCACCACCCGCACCCCGGCGACCACGGCCACCACCACGACCAGCGCGCCGAGCAGCGCCACCAGCACCCGCCGCCGCCGACTCACCACCCCACCCCCGGCCGGAAGCCACTCTCGCCCCGCCGCACCGCACCAGAGCCACTCTCGCCCGACGCCCGGCGAGAACCACTCTCGTCCGATGTGGCTGGACGAAAGCCACGCTCGTCGCGCCGCGTGGTACGAGAGCCACTCTCGCTCGACCGAGCGGGCCGAAAGTCGCTCTCGCTCGACGGAGCCGGGCGGAAGTCGCTCCGGTCGGCGACGGGGACCTTCACGCCGGCGCCCCCGCGAGCAGCGCGTGCACCACCCCGTCGGCCAGCAGCCGCCCGCGGCGGGTCAGCACCACCCGGTCGCCGACCACGTCGAGCAGCCCGTCCTCGGTGGCCCGCGACGCGGCTGCGCGGCCGTCGGCGTCGAGCAGGTCCAGCGGCAGCCCGGACGCCAGCCGCAGCCGCAGCATCACCCGCTCGGTGTGCCGCTCGCCCTCGGTCAGCACCTCGCGGTCGGCCTCCGGGGACCCGCCGCCGGTCAGCGCGGCGGCGTAGCGGGCCGGGTGCTTGACGTTCCACCAGCGCTGCCCGGCCAGGTGCGAGTGC
>JASLAP010000294.1 GCA_030147065.1 Pseudonocardia sp.
CGGCGGGCGGGCGGGTCAGCAGGTCGTGGGCGGCCCGGTGCAGCCGGCGGGCCCGGCCGGGGTCGGCCGCCAGCCCGGCGAGCGCCTCCTCCCGGACCCGCGGGTCGGCGAAGCGCACCGGGTCGCCCGGGGTCACCGCGCCGGCCCGGACGGCCCCGGCCAGCCCGGCGTCGGCGCGATCGGCCGGCACGCCGAGGACGGCGGCGACGACGACCGGGTCGATCGTGCCGTCGGTCGAGGTCACCGCGGCGGCGGCCAGCCAGTCGCTGGTGCCCGGCCGGGGCGGTTCGCCGCCGCCGGGCACCTCGATGACGGTGCCCCTGCGCCACGCCGCGTACGGCCCGGCGTCCGCGCCGGCCACCGCGAACGCGGCCGCCGCCCCGGTCAGCCGGGACCGGATCTCCTCGGTCAGCGTGGCGGCCAGCGTGGTGAGCAGGTGCCCGTCGTCGATGAGCACCAGCACCGGACGGCTGCGACCGAGCGCGGCCACCAGCGCCACGGCGGCGTCGACCAGCTTGGGCATCGACCGCCGCGGCCCGGACGGCCGCGGGCTGGCCACCGCGCCGAGCAGCACCGAGCGGTGCGCGTCGGGCGGGAAGGCCGGGTCGGTCAGCGCCGCCGCCCACAGGTCGCGCATCAGCTGGCGGCCCGGGGCCAGGTCGTCGGCGGCGTCGCAGACCGCCCGAACCACCCGGACGTCGGCCGCCTCGGCCACCGCGATCAGCTCGTCGACCAGCGCGGCCCGGGCCGGGCCGGCCGGGCCGAGCAGGGTGAGCAGCCCGGCCTCGCCGAACGGCACGGCGGCCGCGAAGTCGGCCAGCACCGGGTTCGGCGGCCGGTCCGGCGCCCGGGGCGGGCGGCCGCGCAGGACCGGGCGGGCACCGTGCTCGGACAGCTCCAGCAACTGGGCGGCGCGCACGGTCATCGGGTCGTCGTAGCCCCACTGCGGGCGGCGCTGCTCCAGCATCCGCTCGGCGACCGCCGGGTCGCCGTCGGCCAGCTCGGCCACGAACCGCAGCAGCCAGACGTCCCGGTCGCCGTCCAGCGCCGCAGCCAGCTCCCCGTCCTGGTCGATCCAGTCCAGCACCGCGGGATCGCCGAGCAGCAGCCCGGCCCGCGCCCAGGCCCTGGCCAGCCGGCGCTGCTGATGGTCGAGCCGGTCGACCGCGGCCCGGCAGACCCGGGGCAGCGCCCACTCGTCACCGACCCCGAACGGCTCGCCGCGCCAGCGGGCCGCGGCGTCGCGGAGCACCACGGCCGCCGCAGCCGGGCGCCCGCGCTCCAGCAGCCGCTCCGCGCGCTCGACCAGGTCGCCGACGACGGCCAGGTCGAGCAGCGCGGCCGGGTCGGCGCCGGCGGGCTCGCGCCGCTGCAGCAGGTAGCCGGCGTGCCCGCGGCCGGCCGAGATCGTCACCCCCACCTTGGCCAGGACGTGGCGGAGCTTGGACACCACCGCGGAGAGCCGGTCGACCTCCGGCGCCGACGGCCACAGCGCGTCAACCAGGTCGGCCCGGGCCACGGCCTGCCCCGGCCGGGCAGCGGCCAGCACGGCCAGCGCCTTCGCCTGCTGGGGAGGGAGTTCGAGCACCTGCCCGCCCGCGCGGACCTCGACGTTCCCGATCACGCGCAGCTCGTCGCCAGCCATCCCCGTCCCACCGTGGACATCCGTGCGCCGCGATCATTCCGACACGCTCGGTGCCCGGCAAGCGTCCATCCGGTTCGATCTCCCCCGGCCGGGGCCCTGAGCTGCCCGGAAAGGTGGCGGCAAGGTCGGTGCCTACGGTTCGCCATCGACGTCAGCGACGTCGGCGCGGACCGGCCGTCTCAACCGGTGCCCCGGGCGTGCGGCCGGTCCGTGTCGATGTCGGTGACCGAGGCGGGGCACCGGCCACCGGTGTCGTGCCGCGCGCGACGGAGTGCCACGGCGCGCGGGGCACGGCACCGGTGCACCCGGTCAGCCCGCCAGCCGGGCGACGACCCGGCGCACGTCCGGGGCCCGCTCCCGGTTCCACGGCATCCGGGCCAGCACCGACCCCATCGGGCAGACGCCCAGCAGCGCGGTCAGCACGAGCGCGGCGCCGATCACGGCGGCGAACCACTGCAGGCCGGGCACGACCAGGCTGCCCAGCATCCCGAGCAGCACCAGCAGGCCGGCGACCAGCCGGATCTGGCGCTCCAGCGCCCACCGCCGACCACCCGTGACCGGCCCGCCGGCCGCGGCCCAGCCGTCCATCCCGCCGGCCAGCACGCGCGCGCCGGACCCGTCGCCACCGGCGAGCAGCGCCGCCGCCCGTTCCGCCCGCGCCCCGGACGCGCAGACCAGCACGACATCGGTGCCCAGGTGGCGGGCCAGCTCGTCGCGATGCCCGCGCAACAGACCCAGCGGCACGTTGTGGGCGCCGGGGAGGTGCGACGCGGCGAACTCCGCCGGCTCCCGCACGTCGACGATCCGCGGCGGTCGGGGTGCGGAGAGCCGGTCGCGGAGGGTGGCGGGGTCCACCTGGACGGGCTCGGTCATGCGGCCTGCTCCCTCGGTCGTCGGAACGGCACGTGCCGGTGTGACCACTGTCCGAGGCCGCGCCCGCTACCGCAACACCAACCGGTGACGCGCTGCCCCTCCGGGCCGCCCACCCCGCAGTCGAGCCGGCCGTGAGCGTGCACGCCCACTCCCCACCGCTGACCGAGATGCCTGCTCCGGACTCGACCGCAGGGACAATGGCACCGGGTTGGCCCGCACCCGCACCACCCGCACCGACGAGGACAGCACCGAGGGGATCGGATGACCATCGACGACATGCTGGCAGCGGCCCGGGAGCGCCTGGACCGGGTCGATCCGGAGCGGGCGGCCGGGATGGTGTCGCGCGGGGAGGCGCGGCTGGTGGACACCCGGCCGCAGTGGCAGCGGGAGCAGGAGGGCTCGCTGCCCGGAGCGCTGATCATCGAACGGAACCACCTGGAGTGGCGGCTGGACCCGACCAGCAGTGCCCGGATCCCCGAGGCCGTCGACCACGACCTCGGGTGGATCCTGGTCTGCTCGGAGGGGTACAGCTCCAGCCT
>JASLAP010000330.1 GCA_030147065.1 Pseudonocardia sp.
TCGAGGCGCGCCGCGCCCACAGCGCGCACGTCTCCGCCATCCGCTGACCGATCGACCGGACCGGTCGCGTCGCCTCGACCTCGGTCCGGACGCAGTGGCATGGACGAGGCCGCTGCACACCGCCGGCCGAGTCACTGTCCGCGATGTGCCTGTTCTTCGACGACGACTATGAAGAAGTCATGCGGAAGCTGGTCGGTTCGCTCCAGGACATGCGGTCTTGGTCGGATGCGTGGCAGGTGCCGTCCGTGTCGGCGATCAGTCAGGCGCGCAGCAGACTCGGGCCCGAGCCCATGAAGGAACTCTTCGAGCGGGTGGCGGTGCCGCTGGCCGGTCCGGGCACAAAGGGTGGCTGGCTGGGGGCGTACAGACTGATGGCCGTAGACGGGTTCGTCCTGGACGTCGCAGACACGCCGAGCAACGTCGACAAGTTCGGGCTCCTCCAGACGGACGCGCCCCGCAGTTCCTATCCTCAGGTGCGCGTGATCGGGTTGGCCGAATGCGGGTCGCACGCCATCATCGACGCCGTGCTCGGTGGCCGCCGGATGGCCGAACAGGCCCTGCTGCCGCGCCTCTTCCGGTCGTTCGAGCCAGGTATGGTGGTACTCGCCGACCGCGGCTTCTACAGCTATGAGCTGTGGAAACAGGCGAGCGAGACGGGCGCGGCGCTGCTGTGGCGCGTCTCGTCGAACCTGCAGCTGCCGATCGTTGCCGAACTGCCCGACGGCTCCCACCTGTCGGTGGTCTTTCGTAGACCCCGACCGCATCTCCTTCCTCCGTTCCCTCCGCGTCATCCGCCGCCAGGTCACCGGGCAGGCGGATTTTTCCCCCTGAGCAACGTGCAAAGGCACTCGCGTGCACCATCGAAGAGATGCTGTGGCGTCTCAACCCGCTCAGGCGGCACAGAACCGAGCCACGAGCACTGAAACGGGTCCAGCACAACAGCTATCCTGGGAGAAAAGCGCGTCATCCTGGCATTGTTCACCGCAAGCCAGCCACGGTCAGGCTGCGATCAGCAGCCTAACTTCACGGCATTGCCACATCCACACCACATCCGAGAATGGTCCCGCGGCGGGGAGACCCGGCTGGACAATCTCGTGATGTTGTGCGGGTCCATCACCGGGAGATTCATTCTACGAACTGGGCGGTGCGGATAGCGCCGGACGGGTTACCGGAATTCCGACCGCCTGCGTTCGTCGATCCGAAGCAGCGGCCTCGGCGAAATCTCCGTGCGCGACCACCGAACCGTCCCGGTCGACCATTCCCGCGACGGCGCGTCACACCGTCCCGAACGCTGGTCAGTCGTGAATAGCGACCGGGCCACTCCTGGTCGGCGTGCCGACCCACCCGAACACCGGGCCGATCCCGATCACCGTGCCACCTGTCCGAGACGCCGCCGGGCGAGCAGCGCCACCCCGGCCAGGTTGAGCAGCCCACCCCACAGGGCGAGGACGACGAGCCAGCGCAGGACGTCGGTGGAGGACGTGGCACCGGACAGCAGTGCGGCCTGCGCTCCGAACGGTGTCAGCCAGGCCGATCCCAGCGGCCTGAGCAGCAGCCAGGCTCCGAGCGGCAGCAGGATCGTGCCGAGGAAGGCCACCGCGGCGGACCGGACGAGGAAACCCAGCCCCGTCCCGACGAGCTGGGCGAGCACCTGGACCCCGATCCCGCCGACCACGACAGCCGCCAGGGCGCCGGCCGTACCGATGCCTGCTCCCGGCACGAGGAATGCCACCAGGAGTCCTGCGGCAGAGCCGAGCACGGCCACCACCGCCGCGCAGAGGACGGCGGCCAGGATGGCCGGTCCCGGCCGGCGCGCGTCACCGTCCCGAACGGTGTCCTGCGCCAGCAGGACGCCCACCAACGGCAGCGGGACGGACATGAGCAGGTGGGCGGCGGCCAGCACCTGCACGGCAGAGCGGCCGGCGGGGTCGGCCCACAGGGCCACCGCGACCGCCCCGGCCACGCCGACCGCCAGGACCCCGGCCAGCAGCACCCGACGCGCGACAGGGGTGACGGCACCGGCGAGGCGTCGCCGCACCTGCGCACCGAACACCGGTTCCGTGGGCTCGGAACGCGTCGCGCCGCATTCCATCGCGGCCCCCGCGGACAACCGGGCGCGCGCCCGGCCCGGGCCCGCATCGTACGACGGCTGCGTCGTCGCACGGGTGGTTCCGCGTTCGTGGCCGGGTGCCCCCGGTGGGATTCGAACCCACACTGCGACCCTTTTAAGGGGTCTGCCTCTGCCGGTTGGGCTACAGGGGCGCGGCAACAGGTTACGCACGGGTTGCTCCGCCGGGCGCTCAAACCCGGTGGCGGAACACCGCCGCGTGTGATCGCTGGGCCGTGACCCGGTCGATCGAGCAGCGGCCAGGGGCAGGCTTCCGCGCCCCGTCCACCGACGAGCCGGCCCGGACGCGAGACGGCCCCGGCCCGCGAACGGGTCGGGGCCGGGGCCGGAGCGCTCGGGCCGTGCGGCTCAGCGCCCCGACCGCGCGGGACCGCGGGACCGATGCCCGGCCGGGGAACGCTCAGGCCGTGCGGCTGGGGGCCTCGACCGGGCGGGGGTCGGTGTCCGGGCCGGGGCCGACCACCGAGCCGGAGCCGGCCTCGACCGGCGGGCGGCCCTTGGCGACCCGGGTGAAGTCCGCCTTCGGGTCGTTGATCTGCCCGAGGGCGACCACCTCGCGGCCCAGGAACAGCGCGCCGGTCCAGTCGAACACGATCCGGATCCGCCGGTTCCAGGTGGGCATCCGGCTGACGTGGTAGGTGCGGTGCATGAACCAGGCCAGGATGCCGCGCAGCTTGATGCCGTAGACCTCGGCCACGCCCTTGTAGAGGCCCAGGCTGGCCACCGAGCCGGCGTAGCTGTGCTTGTAGGGGGTCAGCGGCTTGCCCCGCAACGTTGCCACCACGTTGTCGGCGAGCACTTTGGCCTGGCGCACGGCGTGCTGCGCCGACGGGCTGGTGCGGGCCTCCGGGTCGTCCTTGGACAGGTCCGGCACCGAGGCGCAGTCGCCGGCGCTGAACACCTCCGGCATCCCCACGACCTGCAGCTCGGCGTTGCACTCGACGCGGCCGCGGGAGTCGCGCGGCAGGTCGGTCTGGTCCAGCATCGGGTTCGGCTTGACCCCGGCGGTCCAGATGATGGTGTCGGTGTCGAAGGCCTGGCCGTCGTCGAGCACGACGTGGCCGCCCTCCATCGACTTGACCCGGGTGTCCAGGTTGACCTCGATGTTCGCGTCCAGCAGCCGCTCGACGGTGTAGCGGCCCATCTTCGGGCCCACCTCGGGCATGATCCGGTTGGCCGCCTCGACCAGCACCCAGCGGATGTCCTCGCGGTTGATGGTG
>JASLAP010000357.1 GCA_030147065.1 Pseudonocardia sp.
CGGACAGTGACTCGGCCGGCGGTGTGCAGCGGCCTCGTCCATGCCACTGCGTCCGGACCGAGGTCGAGGCGACGCGACCGGTCCGGTCGATCGGTCAGCGGATGGCGGAGACGTGCGCGCTGTGGGCGCGGCGCGCCTCGATCTCGTTGTTGCCCGTCTTCCGGCTGGGCATGACCTTGGCCGGGAAGGTCCAGCCGGCGCCGCACGAGCAGCGCCAGGCCGGGTCCCGGTCGGGGACGCCGACCTCGGCGAAGCCGTGCGAACCCGCCCGGTAGCTCATGTCGTGCTGGACCGCCATCGGTCGCCTCCCGCCTCTGATCATTCGGATGCGCTGTCGGCGGCCCGACGGACTCCGTTACCGGCGCCCGGATCGGCGTAGTCACGGCGGGGTAGGCCGTCCGGCTGAAGTGGCTGTCCGGCGGGGGGATCAGGCCCTGCCTGGATCCCGGCCGAGGTAGGCCAGCAGCTGCTGGCCCGGGCGGGCGCCGTCCGGTGCGGGCCGGGCGGGTCCGTACATCCCCGGTGCCCGCAGCGCGCGCTCGTAGCGGCGGGCCACCTCCAGGCAGCGGGCGGCGAGGGTGTCGTCGAGGGTGGCCTCGACGCCGACCGCGGTGGCGAGGTCCCAGCGGTGGACCAGCGGCTCCACCACGCTCATGTCGAGCAGCTCCGACCCGTCCAGGACGCCCACGGGCGTCGGCACGGGGCGGTGCGGCAGCGCCGGGTCATCGAGGGTCGTGAGCACGGTGGCCTCCACCGCCGTCCAGGCCGCTCGCAGGTCCTCCGGCGCCGGCCCCGCCTCGACGCCGAGCAGCGCCAGCAGGGCACGCTGTGCCCCGGTCATGTGCTCGACGACGTCCCGGGCCGTCCAGCCCGGGCACGGCGACGGCGCTGCCCACCGCTCGTCCGGCACCCGGGCGACGACATCACCGAACGCCCGCAGGGCCGTCCGGTACCGCTCGATGCCGTTGCTCATCGCATCGCCCTCCTCCTGCGTCTGTCCGGCGCCACCGGTCCGAAGCTAGGACGGGGATCCGGGTTGCAGGACCGTTGTTCGCCGGAGGCCGAGAGTTCGCCACCGGCGAACCCGGGGCGGCCGGGTTCGCCCGACCGGGCCGATCCGAACTCCGTCGGCACCGGCCACCGGCCGTGCAGCGCCTACTCGTGGCCGTGGTGCCAGCGCCGCCCCCGGACGGCCTTGAGGTGCTCCTCGGTGACCCGCGTGTCGGGGTGCTCGTGGCCCAGCACCCGGACCCGCCCGGCCAGCGCGCCCTCGTAGGCGGCCTGGGCGTCGGCGAGCCGGTCGGCGCGCCGGAACGCGACGCCGAGGTCGTGCAGCAGGGCCAGCGTCTCGGGGTGGTGCTCGCCCAGCTCCCGGCAGGCGTCGTCGAAGGCGTCGTCGAACAGCTCGATCGCCTCGTCCAGGCGCCCGGAGCGCTGGTGGCAGGCGCCCAGGGCGCGGCGGGTCGGCAGCGTGGCCGCCGCCCCCTCGCCGTGCACGCGCTCCAGGTCGACGTGCAGCCGTTCCAGCTCCGCGGTGGCCTCGTCGAGCCGCCGGGTCCGTCGCAGCAGGTCGGCGAGCTCGAACCGGGTGGCCAGGGTGCCGGGGTGGTCCTCGCCGAGCGCGCGCCGGGCGTCGGTGAGCACCTGCTGGTACTCGGCCAGCGCGTCCGCCGGACGGCCCCCGGCCCGCAGGGCCCGGGCGAGTTCGGTGCGCCGCTGCAGCGTGTCCGGGTGCTCGTCGCCGAGGGTGCGTCGGGCCTCGCCGAGCGCGTGCTCGCAGTCGGCGGCGGCGGCGGTGTCCGCGCTGGTGTCCACAGTGGCTCCTTCGGTCATCCCGGGCACACTCCGGAGCGCCGCGTCCGGTTCAGCCCGGGCCGCGGGTCGTCGCGATCCGTCGAGCGGCCCGGTCAGCGCTCCCGGCCGACACCGAGCGCGCCCGCGGTGCGGACCAGCCCGCGGGCCATCCGGGCCGGTACCGAGTCCGGCTCCGGGACGCCGACCGGCCGGATCCGGCCGTTGTGGATAGCGGCGACCGCCAGCCGTCCGGGGTGCGCACCGCGGTGATGGTGTTGCGGGTCAGCCGCCTGCGGGGCAGCGTCGAGCGCCAGGCGACCAGGACCGAGCCGGTCGAGTGCACCAGTGCGACGTCCGCGTCGAGGTGGCGGATCGACTCGACCTCGCCGACCAGCGCACTGCCGTAGAGCACTCCGGCGAACAGCTTGGCGTGGGAGGACACCACGTCGGCGCGGCCGCGGGCGCGGTACCCGTCGAACGAGACGTAGTCGCAGTCCTCGGTGAAGCACTGGCCGTAGGCCCGGGCGTCGCCGGCGGTCCAGCTCGCGCACAGGCGCTCGAACAGGGCGGTGATCAGGTCGTCGTCGGTCACGGCGGGTCCTCCCGGGTGGGTGCCGACGCGGTGCGGCCGGCGGGGTGCGGTCGACGCCGGCCGTCGACCAGGGTCTGCGCCCGCAGCAGTGCGGTGCGCCGGTGGGCGAATTCGGTGGCCCGGCGCAGGAACTCCGCGACGGTCGCCAGCTGGTCCTCGTCGAACCCGTCGAGCAGCTCGTGGGCCCGGTCGGTGAGCCCGGCGAACACCGAGCCGAGCCGGTCGTCGGCCTCCGCGGTCATGCTCAGGATCTGCTTGCGGCCGTCGTGCGGGTCGGGCTCGCGCCGGACGAACCCGGCCCGCTCCAGTCGCCCGACCACGCCGGTGATCGCCCCGGTGCTCAGCCCGGTGAGCCCGGCCAGCTCACGAAAGCAAGCCCTAGTCGGGCTCGATGTCGTCCACGGCGTCGAGCATCCGGCCCAGCACCCGCAGGCAGGCGTCGACCTCCGCGGCGGTGAGCCCGCCGGGCACCCGGCGGAGCAGGTCGTGCTCGCGGGCGGTGACCGCACCAATCGCGGCCCGGCCGGCAGTGGTCAGCGCGACCAGCCGGGAGCGCCGGTGCGCGGGGTTGTCGACCAGTTCGACCAGGCCCTCGGCCCCGGCGTCGTTGACCATCCGCTGCACGAACTGGCGGCTCAGCGACTGCGCGCGGCCCATCTGCGGCACCGTCATCGGTCCGTGGCGGGCGAGCAAGTCGAGCACCGCGCGGACGCCGACCGACACCCCGTTCACCGGGGCGTCGCGCTCGACGGCGCGCAGCACCCGCCGGTAGAGCGGTCCCACCACGAGGTACACCTCGGCCAGTCGGGTGGCGAGATCGTCGGGGTCCAGTGGGGGGTCGGCCATGCCCGGCATTGTGGCACCTCGGTTGTCAACACTCCGCCACTATGACACCTTCGTTGTCATGAACCTGCCGCACCTGTCCCGACTCGAGGTCCCGGGCGGGGAGATCGCCCACCGCGACACCGGCTCCGGCCCGGCCGTGGTCCTGCTGCACGGGGGCTACCTGGACCATCGGATGTGGACCCCGCAGATCGCCTCGCTCGCCGACGGGAACCGGGTGGTCGCCCTGGACGCCCGCAGCCACGGCGGCTCCCCCACCGCGACCGCGCCCTACCGCCACTGCGACGACGTCGCCGCGGTGATCCGCGGGCTCGGCCTGGGTCCGGCCGTGCTGGTGGGGGTCTCGATGGGTGCCGGGACCGCGGTCGACACCGCGCTGGAGCACCCGGAGCTGGTCCGCGGGCTGGTGATCAGCGGGGCCGGCACCAGCGAGCCGGAGTTCCGCGACCCGTGGGCGGTGGGGGTGATGGACACCTGGCAGCGCGCTCAGCGGGCCGGCGACGGGCCCGCCTGGATCGAGGCGTTCCTGCTCTTCGCCGCTGGGCCGCAGCGCGGTCTGGACGAGGTCGACCCCGACGTCGTCGCGCTCTGCCGGCTGATGGCCGAGGAGACCGTCGCCCGCTTCTCGGCTCCGGGCGCGGTGCTCCCGGCCGCGCCCGTCGCGGTCACCCGGACCCGGGAGCGGCTGCCCGGGATCACCGCGCCGCTGCTGGCGGTCGTCGGCGGCATCGACGCGGCCGACCACATCGCGATGGCGGAGCGGGCGGCGCGCAGCGTCCGGCACGGGTCGACGGTGACCGTCGAGGGCACGGCGCACTACCCGAACCTGGAGCGGCCCGACGAGTTCGACGGGATCGTCCGGCGCTTCCTGCGCGAGCTCTGATCGCGGGACGCCGCCTCAACCCAGCGCGGTCAGCACCGCCGCCAGTTCGGCCGGCCGGTTCTCCGGGATCATGTGGGTGGTCGCGATCTCGTGGTAGCGCCAGGCCGGGTTCTCCCGGGCGTGCCGGGCGAACGGCTCGAACACGGTCCCGTCCGGGTCGGCGGTGGCCCGCACGTAGGTCAGCCCGATCCCGCGCTCCTCCAGCGGCACCGACAGCCGGACCCGCTCGGTGAAGGTGCCCAGCGGCTGCGGGGTGCGACGCACGGCGGCCCGGGCCGCGACGGCCGGGTCCTCCCACTGCCGCGCCGGGGTCGGGACCAGCCAGGGGGCGCCCAGCTCGGCCGGCCCGGGCGGCTCGCCGCCGGTCAGGGTGACCACGCAGTCACCGTCGGCCGGGACGAACGCGTCCAGGTAGACGAGCTCGCGGACCCGGTCGGCGATCTGCTCCAGCGCCGCGGTCACCACCATGCCGCCGTAGGAGTAGCCCAGCAGCACGACGTCGTGCAGGTCCTCGTAGCGGACGGCGTTGACCACGTCGAGCACGTGCAGGGACAGGTCGACGCGCGGGCCGGTCAGGTGCGCGCGCTCGCCGATCCCGGTCAGGCTCGGGGTGAGCACCTCGTGCCCCTCGGCGTGCAGCAGCCTGCGCACCTCGCGGAACGCGTAGGAGCCACCCCACGCCCCGTGCACCAGCACGTGGACGGTCACCCGTCGGGCCCGGTGATCAGCCGGTCGGACCGGTCAGCGGGCCGGCACCCCGGCGTCGCGCGGGCCGGTGCGCTCCGCCGAGGTGCGCGCGGCCAGCGGCCCGGTGGCCCGGCTGGCCAGGAAGTCCCGGCCCTTCTGCAGGAGCTTGGTGACCGTCGACGGTCCGCGGCGCGCCTCGATGGTGTCGCCCACCTTGCCCAGCAGCCAGCCGAGCAGCGGAGCGGCGACCGCCAGGATCAGCCACATGCGCAACCGCGCCGAGAAGAACGCCCACATAACCCTGACCTCCGTCCGGGGCCGCCGACCGACGTGCCCACCTGGCGCGGAGCGTAGTGACGGTCCGCGCGCCGCGCCGGGTCTGGCGGACCGGGGTGGAACCGGCTCGGCGTCCGGGCTGGTCGGGCGTAGTGTGGGTGGTGTGACGGGCGACCGTCCGGCCGTTGTGGGCCTGCTCCTGTACCTGGTGATCGCAGTGACGCCGACCGTGGTGTTGTGGGTGTCGCTGCGGTTGGTGCCGGGCGCGGTCAACGCGTGGGCGGAGCGCCGCCGGACCCGGCGGGCCCGCCAGGTCCCGGCCGGCCCGCCCCTGGAACGCACGGTGGCCGACCTGCGCCGGCTCCGCCGGGAGGTCCGCGGTCGGACCCCGTCGACCCAGGTGCGCCGGGTGGCCGTGCTCGCCGCCTACGACGACGCGTTGCTCGACGTCTGCCGGCTGGTCGAGGTGGACGCCCCCCTGGCCACCGCGGTCGGGCACGACCGGGCGTTCGCCCGGCTGCTCACCGAGGCCGCGGTGGAGGACGCCGGGATACCGCTCGACCTGCCGGCGGGTGGGGCGCCCGTCTGACCCCGGTCGCAGTAGGGTCCGTAAAATCAC
>JASLAP010000371.1 GCA_030147065.1 Pseudonocardia sp.
CGCGACCCGGCGTCGCTGGACGTCGCCGGGGCGGCCCGGGCGGGCACCGAGTCGATGGCCGAGAACACCTCCGACGCCGTGGTGGCGCCGCTGCTGTGGGGCGCGGTCGCCGGGGTGCCCGGGCTGCTGGGCTACCGGGCGGTGAACACCCTGGACGCCATGGTCGGGCACCGCTCGCCGCGGTACCGCCGGTTCGGCTGGGCCGCGGCCCGCCTCGACGACCTGGCCAACCTGGTCCCGGCCCGCGCGACGGCCGCGCTCTTCGCCGCGCTGGCTCCGGCCGTCGGCGGATCGCCGCGGGCCGCCCTCGCGGCCTGGCGGCGCGACGGCGGGGCCCACCCGAGCCCGAACGCCGGGCCGGTCGAGGCCGCCGCGGCCGGGGCGCTGGGTGTCACGCTGGGCGGGCGCACGGTCTACCCGCACCGCACCGAGGACCGCCCCCGCCTGGGCGCCGGTCCGGCCCCCACCCCCGACGACCTGCGCCGCGCCGTCCGGCTCGCCCGCCTGGTCGGCGCCGCCGCCGCCCTCCTCGCCGCCTCAGCACGAGGTCAGTCGTCGCCGGCGAGGGCGCGGCGCAGGTCGGCCCGCTCCGCGCGGCGCCCGCCGCCGCGCTGCAGCATCTCCAGGCGCACGAAGTAGACCAGCGCGAACACCGCGATCACCCCGAAGGTGATCCACTGCAGGGCGTAGGACAGGTTGGTGAACGGGGCGCCGCCGCTGTCCGGGACGACCGGGAGCGGCGCCAGCACGCCGGGCTGGTCGGCGGGGAGCTGGAGCCGGCCCGGGACCAGCGCGAGCCCGGTGGCGTCGGCGATCGCCGCCGTGTCCGCGGTGTAGACCGTCAGCGGCCCGTCGGGCTGGTCGGCCGGAACCGCGGCGCGCTCCTGGGGGTCGGGCTGGTCGACCCGCAGCCGCCCGGTCAGGGTCACCGTGCCCGCCGGCGGCGCCGGGACGTCGGGCACCTGGGCGCCGCTCTCGGCCGGCACCGTCCCCCGGCCGATCAGCAGCAGGCGCCCGGTGTCGGTGCGCAGGGGGGTGAGCACCTCCACCGCGGGCCGCCCGTCGACCACCCGCAGCCGGATCACCGCCTCGGCCTCGACCAGGTAGCTGCCGGTCACCGTGACCTGCCGCCACTCGGTCGCCGGATCCACCCCGGCGCCCTCGGCGACCAGGTCCTCCAGCGGGACGGGCGCGGTGGCGTAGGACGTGTCGATGGCCCGCTGCTGGGCCTCCCGGTCGGCCTCGCGGTCGAACTGCCACGGCGCGAGCAGGGTGAAGCAGGCCACCACGAAGGCGATCACGGCGGCGACGAGGGCCAGCCATCCGGGACGCAACAGGAACCGCACACCACCACGGTATTCGCCCGGTCGAACAGCGCGCTCGTCCGGTGACGCGAACGGCGCCACCGTCCGGCATCCGGGTCAACCGGTCCCGAACGGCCACGGGGCGAGGGGCCCGCGCCGCACACTCCCCGCTCCACGACGTTCGGAGGCCGGGATGTGGGGACGGGGCACGATCGGCCGGCGCGACGGGCGGCTCCCGGCGCGGGTCGGCGACGCGGCGGCGGCCCGTGACCTGGGCGGGTTGCTGACCGGGGCGCGGGGGACCGGGATGAGCGTGTCCACCAGGGCCGTCGGCGCGGCCGTGCTGTTCGTGCTGCTGCCGTTCGCCGCCGCCCACCTCGTCGACGACCTGGACCTGTCCAGCGGCGTCGCCGCCGTCCTGGTGCTGGGACCGCCGCTGGTGGGCGTGGTGGCCGGCGTGGTCGGCCTGGTCCTCGCCCCGGTGCTGTACCTGTTCGAGCGCGGCGCGGTGGTCCGGCGCCCCGGCCGGTCCCGGGTGGAGGTCATCGACGCCGCCGACCTGGTGCCCTACGAGTGGGAGGAACCGCGGCTGCGGCGGGGCGGGGCCTACCCGCTGCTGGTCGTCCGCGGTCCCGCAGGCCCGGTCTTCACCTGCGCCCACGGCGAGGCGGTCCGGCTCGCCGACGTCCTCGCCACCGCCGCGCTGCCCCGGGCCCGAGCCCGGCTGGACGCCGACAGGGCCGTCGAGTTCGGGTTGGTCACCCTCACCCCGGACGCCCTGCTGTTCGGCGAGCTGGCACTGTCCTGGGCGGGGATCACCGGCTTCCGGCCGACCTGGGGCGAGATCCACGTGGTGGGGCCGGGACGGCGCCGGTTCGCGCCGGCGTTGCTGGCCGCGCTGCCGCGCCAGGAGACCCCGCACCAGCGGACCCTGATCGCGCTGGGCCAGGAGCTCGCCGCCCGGGCCCGGCTCTCCGGTTGAGCGTCGCCCCGCCGCCCGGGCAATCCGGTTGAGCGCGGGGCGGCCGGCGGCGAGGCTGCGCCGGTGCCCGGTGATCGCGACGTCCGCCTGCTGCCCACGGCGCACCTGCACGTCCACCTGGAGAGCGCGATCCGGGCGGCGACGGTGGCCGACCTCGCCGCCTCGCAGGGCCTGGACGTCCCCGCCGGTTCCCCGCCGTTCGCCGGGTTCGGGCCGTTCGCGGCGTACAACGGCGCGGTCCGCGACCTGCTGCGCCGCCCCGAGCACTTCCGGCGGGTGGCCACCGAGTTCTGCGCCGACCAGGCCGCCGACGGCGTCGGGTACGTCGAGGTGACCTTCACCGCGGCGTCGCACGGCGAGCGGCTCGGCGACCCGCGGATGCCGCTGGAGGCCGCGCTGGACGGGCTGGCCGAGGGGGCCGCGGCCACCGGGATCAGGTACGGCGTCATCCTCGACCACCCCCGCCGCCGCTCGGTCGAGCGCGCCCGTCGCACCCTGGACCTGGCCCGCCGGCACGCCGACCGGGGTGTGGTCGGGATCGGGCTGGCCGGCGACGAGGCCCACCCGGTGTCCCCGTTCGCCGACGTCTGGCGCGACGCCCGCGACGCCGGGGTGCACCTGGTGCACCACGCCGGCGAGACGTGCGGGCCGGACAGCGTCCGGGAGGCGCTGGGCGTGGGGCTGGCCGAGCGGATCGGGCACGGCATCCGCGCCCTGGACGACCCGGACCTGGTCGCCGAGCTGCGCGACCGCCGCGTCCCGCTGGAGGTCTGCCCGTCGTCCAACGTCGCGCTGGGGCTCGTGCCGTCCCTGGCCGAGCACCCGTTGCCGCGGATGCTCGCGGCCGGGCTGGTGGTCGTGATCGGCACCGACGTCCCGGACGCCTCCGGGCTCACCCTGTCGGCGGAGCTGGCCCGGATCCGCGCCGCCTTCGGGCTGACCGACACCGACCTCGCCGACCTCAACCGGGCCGCGATCGACGCCTCCTTCGCTCCGGCGGAGGTGAAGGCCGCCCTGCACCGCGCCACCGACGCGTGGTCGGCGCTCGACCCCTGAGCCCGCGCCCTCGCAGCCCGTGTGGTGCTCGCGCAGCTGGTGGGCGGGCTGCGAGGGCCCTCGACGGGCTGCGACAGCCGCGACGGTCTGCGAGCCGCTCCCGCCGGCCGCGGCCGCGGCGCCGCGTCGGGTGCGCGTGCCCGACGTACGGTTCCGGGATGGGGCTGCGCGGGGCACTGCTGGTGGCCGGGACGACGTCGGACGCCGGCAAGAGCGCGCTGGTCGCGGGGATCTGCCGGTGGCTGGTCCGGCGCGGGGTGGCGGTGGCGCCGTTCAAGGCGCAGAACATGTCCAACAACTCGGTCGTCACCGCCGACGGCGGGGAGATCGGGCGGGCGCAGGCCATGCAGGCCCAGGCGTGCGGGCTGGAGCCGAGCGTGGCGTTCAACCCGGTCCTGCTCAAGCCGGGCAGCGACCGCAGCTCGCAGGTCGTCGTGCGCGGCCGGGCGGCGGGGACGGTGAGCGCGCGGTCCTACCAGGAGCGCAAGGCCGCGCTGCTCGACGTCGTCACCGACTCGCTGGCCGAGCTGCGCGAGCGGTATGACGTCGTCGTCTGCGAGGGCGCCGGCTCGCCGGCCGAGATCAACCTGCGGGCCACCGACATCGCGAACATGGGCCTGGCGCAGGCCGCGGACCTGCCGGTCGTCGTGGTCGGCGACATCGACCGGGGCGGGGTGCTGGCCCACCTGTTCGGCACCGTCGCCGTGCTGGACCCGGCCGACCAGGCCCGGATCGCCGGCTTCGTGATCAACAAGTTCCGCGGCGACCCGTCGCTGCTGGCACCCGGGCTCGACCAGCTGCGCGCGCTCACCGGGCGGCCGACGTTCGGGGTGGTGCCGTGGGCGGACGGGCTTTGGCTGGACGCGGAGGACTCGCTGGCCGCCGTCGCCGACGGGGTGCTGGGCCGGCCGGGGGCGCCGCGCGGGTCGCAGTGGCTGCGGGTGGCGGTGGTCCGGCTGCCGCGGATGTCCAACGGCACCGACGCCGAGGCGCTGGCCTGCGAGCCGGGGGTGGCCGTGCGGTACGTGACCGAGCCGTCCCGGCTGGCCGACGCCGACCTGGTGGTGCTGCCCGGGTCCAAGTCGACGGTCGACGACCTGGCCTGGCTGCGCCGCACCGGCCTGGCCGACGCCGTGCTCGCGCACGCCCGCACCGGGCGCCCGGTGCTCGGGATCTGCGGCGGTTACCAGATGCTCGGCCGGCGGATCGCCGACCCGCACCGCGTCGAGGGCGGGGACGCCGACGGGCTCGGCCTGCTCGACCTGGAGGTCGAGTTCGAGGCCGACAAGCACCTCGGTCGGCCGGCCGCGACGGCGTGGGGTGAGCCGGTGGGCGGCTACGAGATCCACCACGGCCGGGTCGTCCGTACCGGCGACCCGCCGCTGCTGCACGGCGGCACCGGCGCCGACGCGGGGTCGGACGCGGGCTCGGATGCGGGCACCGTCGTCGGCACCCACTGGCACGGGCTGCTGGAGAACGACGGGTTCCGCCGGGTGCTGCTGGGCCGGGTCGCGGACCGGGCCGGGCGGACCGGGTTCGTGCCCGCCGGGGACACCGATTTCGCCGCCGAGCGCGCCGCCCAGCTCGACCTGCTGGGCGACCTCGTGGAGCAGCACCTGGACGGAGCGGCCCTGGACGACGTGATCGGCCACGGCGCCCCGGCCGACCTCCCGGCGGTCACCACCGGGCTGGTCGGAACCGGGCCGTGACCGGCCGGCCCGGCCCGGCGAGCGGTTGAGCGCCAGGAGCACCCGTGGCGGGCATGGGATCGGTCACGCCGTCGCGGGCCGCGCCGGGGGGCGCGGTCTGGCAGGGTCGGGCCCGTGAGTGCTGGTGAGGTGGTGCTGCCGACCGTGCCCGGGTTCCCGTTCTCCGCCGTGGTCGGGCACGACGACCTGCGGCTGGCGCTGCTGCTCAACGCCGTCCACCCGGGGGTCGGCGGGGTGCTCGTGCGCGGGGAGAAGGGCACCGCCAAGTCCACCGCCGTCCGCGCGCTGGCGGCGCTGCTGCCCGCGCTGACCGTCGTCCCGGGCTGCCGGTTCGGCTGCGACCCGGCCGCGCCCGACCCGTCCTGCCCGGACGGCCCGCACCGGCCCGGGCCCGTCGACACCCGCCCGGCCCGGCTGGTCGAGCTGCCGGTCGGGGCGACCGAGGACCGGCTGGTCGGCTCGCTGGACCTGGAGCGCGCGCTGTCCGAGGGGGTGCGGGCCTACCAGCCCGGCCTGCTCGCCGACGCCCACCGCGGCGTGCTGTACGTCGACGAGGTCAACCTGCTGCACGACCACCTGGTCGACCTGCTGCTGGACGCGGCCGCGATGGGCCGCGCGCACGTCGAGCGCGACGGGGTGTCGGTCTCGCACGCGTCGCGGTTCCTGCTGGTCGGCACCATGAACCCGGAGGAGGGCGAGCTGCGCCCGCAGCTGCTCGACCGGTTCGGGCTGGCCGTGGAGGTGCGCGCGGCCCGCGACGTCGACGTCCGGGTGGAGGTGGTGCGGCGGCGGCTGGACTTCGAGGACGACCCGGCCGGGTTCGCCGCCCGCTGGGCCGACGACGAGCGGGCGACCGCCGAGCGGATCGCCGCGGCCCGGGCGCGGGTGGGCGGGGTCCGGCTGCCCGACGCCGAGCTGCGCCGGATCGCCGCGGTGTGCGCCGCGTTCGACGTCGACGGGATGCGGGCCGACCTGGTGATCGCCCGGGCGGCGGTGGCGCACGCGGCCTGGCGCGGCGCGGAGACCGTCGCCGAGGAGGACGTGCGGGTGGCGGCGCGGCTGGCGCTGCCGCACCGGCGCCGTCGCGATCCGTTCGACGAGCCGGGGGTGGACGAGCAGGCCCTGGACGACGCCCTGAGCGCCGCCGCCGAGGACGAGCCACCGGAGGACCCCGGCGCAGCGCCGGAGGGTGGCCCCGACGGCGGCCCCGACGACAGCGGCCCGGGTCCGGACAGCGGCGGGCCGGACAGCGGTGGTCCCGACGGCGGTGGCCCCGACGGCGGTGGCCCGGCGTCCGATCCGCCGTCCGGATCCGGTCCCGGCCCGGAGGGCAACCCGGAGCCGCCGCGCGCGCGGGCCGGGGAGGGCGCGCTGGCCGCGCAGGGCGCCGCGTTCCGGGCCCGGCGCCTGGAGGTGCCGGGCGTCGGCGAGGGCGCGCCGGGGAAGCGGTCCCGGGCCCGCAC
>JASLAP010000451.1 GCA_030147065.1 Pseudonocardia sp.
CCCTCGATCACGAAGACGCAACCGGGACCGACGAACACCAGGTCCCCTGTCGCAGCCCTGTCGTGGCCGCGCAGCCCATCGGGTGTCCGCGCAGCCGACCGGCCGACCCCACACGGTCCGCGGGTGCAGTCAAGATCGGCAGCGGTATTGACCTCAGCGGTGGGCGGCCAGGCCGGCGGCTGTTGCGGAGACGTCCAGGAGTGGGCCGGGTGGTAGTAGGCCGAGCAGGGCGGCGGGGGCGGGTTCCGCGGTCACGATGCCCAGGGCGCGGGCGGTGGCGTCGTCGGCGACCGGGTAGGCGAGACCGGTGTCGGAGATCAGCCACACCTGGCCGTCCTGGACCGGGTCGAACCGCGTATCCGGATCTCCCTCCCGGGCAGAGCCGATGGCCCGGTCGGGGGCGCCGGCCTCGTCGGCGGATCGGTCCGTGCCGCTCGCGGATCGAGCGGGGTCGCGGCTCTCCGGGTCCGAGCCGTCGGAACGGGAGCCGTCGGGATCCGAGCCATCGGAACGGGAGCGGGAGGTATCGGGGCCGTCGGAATCGGAACGGCCGAGATCCGAGCTGTCGGATTCCGAGCCGTCGGAGCGGCCGCGGTCGGGGTCGAGGTCGGGGCGGCCGGGATCCGAGCCGTCGACATCCGAGCGGTCGGGACCGGAGCCGTCAGCATCCGAGCGGTCGGAACGGGAGCCGTCGGGATCGGAGCTGTCGGCGTCGGAGCGGTCGGGATCGGAGCGGTCAGGATCTGAGCGGTCGGGATCGGAGCGGTCGGGATCGGAGCGGTCGGGGGTGCGGGGGCCGCGGGCGTCGGGGGCGGCGTCGAGGAGTCCGGCGGAGCCGGTTGCCAGGACCGCTCCCCCGGCGCCCACCGCCACCGCGTCCACCCGCCCACCAGGACCGTCGGCGGACCCCAGCGGGACGGCCTGGACGCCGGGTGGCAGGGGCAGGCCGGCCCCGATCCACACCTGCCCGGACGGGTCGCCGGCCGCCGACCAGGTCCAGCAGACGGCCGGTGCCTGGGCCGGGTCCAGCAGCCGGGGGGCGGTGGCCGGCCAGCCGGCGAGGTCCAGGTCGTCGCGGATCCGGGCGTCGGCCAGCACGTCGGCGCCGACCTCGCGCGGCGCGCGAGCCCCGGAGGCCGCCCGGAGCAGCTCGGCGGCGACCCCCGGGACCGGCTGCAGGCCGCCGCGGAGCACGACGAAGTGCTCGACGCCGCCGGGTACGCGGGCTGCCAGCACGTCGCCGACGCGGCCGGGCAGTCCCTCCGGCGCGCGGTCGCCGCGGTCGGGGACGGTCGGGGTCGCGAGGTCGGGGCCCTGGGGCAGCAGGGCGAGCAGGGCGGTGCCGGTGGGGCGGGGGGCCGTCCGGGACCGGCCGAGGGCGGCCTGCAGGACATCGCCGCCGTCAATCAGGTGCCGGCGACCGGCGGCGACCAGCCAGGTCTCGCCGTCCGGGCCGTCGAGCAGGACGCCGTCGGCGGGGGCATTCGCGGCGACCGGGGCCGCACCGCCGATCAGGGTCGTGCGGATGCCGTCCGGGGTGGTCTCGTCGCAGAGCGCCCAAGAGGGCGTGACGGTCGCCGCGGGCTGGACGCCGACCGCTCCCGGGACGGGAGGTGCCGCGGCCCGGGGGGCGGTGGCCAGGTCGGCGTCGGGCACCTCCACCGCGGTCGCGCCGGCCGCGTCCGGGGCGCCCGCGGCCGCCAGGACCAGCCGGGCCGCGGTCAGGTTCGGCACCGGGACCAGCCGCTCGTTCGCCACCGCGTACAGCGATCCCGAGTCGGCCCCCTCGACCACCGGGGCGTTCCGCCAGTCGGCCGGGCCGGGGCCGAGCGTGGCGTACAGCGCCGCCCCGCACAGGCCGAGCAGTCCCAGCGCCACGCCGGCCAGCGCGGCCCGGCGCTGCGACCGGATCTGCTCGTGCAGCGGGACCGGGTCGCCGCGGACCAGCGCGGCCTCCAACCGGCGCAGGCCGAACCGGTAGGCGTCGGCCTGGTCGCGGGTGGCCGGGGCCCGCACGGGGGTCGGTCTGGGCACGTCGCGACGGTATCCGCGGGCCCCCGCCGCCCGTGGGCGTTCGGTGGAAGTGGCCGGTCAGGGCACCGAGATGGCGTCCAGCCGCTGCTTGATGAACGGGGCGGAGACGACCGGGCCGAGGTCGGCGCGCCGGCCGATCGGCGGGGTCAGCGGGATGACCAGCGCGTCGTGGTCGAGCTCGTAGAAGTACACCAGCGAGACCAGCTCCTCCTGCGGTGCGCCGGCCTGCGGCGGCAGCACCCGGTGCCGCCCGGAGCGCCAGCGCAGCCCGGTCCAGTGCGCGAGCAGGTCGCCGATGTTGACCGTGAAGGCATCCGGGTCGAACGGCGCGTCCACCCACTGCTCGTCGCCGTCATCACCGAGGTCGACCTGCAGGCCGCCGGCACCGGGCTCGCGGTCGAGCACGGTGACCGTGCCGAAGTCGGTGTGCGGGCCGATCCGGAACTGGTTCGGCGCCGGCTCGCCGACCTCGGTGAGCGACGGGTAGCGGTTGATGTTGAACGTCCAGGTGGGCCGGGCGGCCAGCCGGGTCAGCGTGTCGGGCGGCAGGCCGAGCGCGGTGGCGCACAGCGCGAGCAGGTCGTCGGCGACGGTGCGCATGGCGGTGGTCCACCGCCCGACGGCGTCGGCCAGCTCGGGCACCTCGGCCGGCCACACGTTCGGCGGGAACCACACCTCGTCGACGGCCGGGTCGCCGACCGCGGTGTCGGCGCCGGCGGCGAACGACTCCTTGAGGTCCGGCGGCGTCGGTGCACCCTCGACCCAGCCGTTGGCCTCGACGCCCGGGGCCAGCCAGCCGCGGCCGCCGATGCGGACCGCGTAGCGCTGCTTGACCTCGGCCGGCAGGGCGAAGAACCGGCGCGCCGCGGCCCGGACCTCGGCGCGCAGCCCCGCGTCGACGCCGTGCCCGCCGACCAGCAGGAACCCGGCCCGTTGCAGGGCCGCGTCGACCGTCGGGCCGACCGTGGGATCGCCGTCGCGCCAGGCACCCAGGTCGACGGTCGGGATCGCGATCGGGCTCACTCGGCCTCCCCGATGTCCTCGTTCCACAGCGCCGGGTGCGCCGCGATGAAGTCCGTCATCAGCGCAACGCAGCGCGGGTCCTCCAGCACGGTGACGGCGACGCCGTGCTCGGCCAGCCAGCCGTGCCCGCCGACGAACGTCGTCGCCTCCCCGACGACCAGGCTGCCGATGCCGAACTGGCGGACCAGCCCGGAGCAGTACCAGCACGGCGAGAGCGTGCTGACCATGATCGTCGACCGGTAGTCGCGCTGGCGGCCGGCGTTGCGGAAGGCGTCCGTCTCGGCGTGCGTGGACGGGTCGTCGTCCTGCACGCGGCGGTTGTGCCCGCGGCCGAGCAGCGTGCCGTCCGCGGCGAACAGCGCGGCACCGATCGGGATGCCGCCCTCGGCGAGCCCGGCCCGGGCCTCCTCGACGGCGACGTCCAGCAACACCTGCGGGTCCACCGTCGTCGTCATCTCACGACCCTCCCCGCTGCGCCGCCGGGGCCGCAACCCCGCTCACCCCGGCGAACCGGCCGAACAGGGCCGCGTACAGGCCGGCGGCCAGCGCGAAGCCGACCAGGAAGGTGACGTCGCCGATGCCGGGGAACGCCCGCGGCACCAACCCGGTGAGCAGTTCCTGGTTGGAGAACAGCGGTACCGACACCACGATCCCGACGACCAGCGCGATCAGCCCGGCCGGGTTGCGGTAGCCGCGGTCGTAGAGCAGGTCGGCGGGCACCGCGCCGCGGCGCAGGTACTGGTCGGTCAGCACGATCCCCAGCCACGGACCCACCCAGTACACGATGACCAGCAGGAACGCC
>JASLAP010000484.1 GCA_030147065.1 Pseudonocardia sp.
AGGTACGGCGCCGACCGAGGCAGTCGTGCGGAGAGCAAGGAGTCAATGATGACCACCGAGCAGATCATCTGGACCGTCGTCATCGTCCTGGCAGTGCTGGTGCTGATCGGCCTCATCGTGGCTGCGATGCGCAAGAAGAGCCAGGAGAACAAGCGGGCTCACGCACAGGAGATCCGACAGGATGCAGCCGGCGGTGCCGCCGGCCTCCCCGATGCCCAGGCCCGCGCCGAGCAGGTCCGCGTGCAGGCCGAGCACAAGCGCTTCGAGGCGGAGCGCGCCGAGCAGGAGGCCCTGGCGGCCCGCACCGACGTAGAGCAGCAGCGGGCCCGGCACGAGGACCAGGTCCGCGAGGCCGACCGGCTCGATCCCGACGTCGACCACAAGGCCAAGGACTACTCACCTCAGGTCGCTGACCCCGCGGGGCCGTCCAACGTCCCGAGCGACCCCGCCTACGCCGACCCGGACACGGGCCGCGTCGCGGGCACCCGGACCAGCTCCACATCCGACCCGGACACCGTCTTCGACAGCGACGACCACACCCGCCGGACCAGCACCACGTCGACGGGGACCACGTCGACCAGCACCACCGCGGACGACGCCACGTCGACGGGCTCCGACGACGCCACCCTTCGCGACCACCCGACCGATGGCTCGACGCCCACCACCCGCGCAACCGACGGCACCGGCACCGGCACGGACCAGGGTGGAACCCACCGCGCCTGACCCGGCCGTTGGACGGCCCCGTGTCGGGCAGGATGTCGCGGCATGAGCCAGGTCCCCGCAGCCACCCGCACCCTGCGGGTGCTGCGGTTCCTGGCCAGCCAGCCCGCCCCCGCGCCGCTCGACCAGATCTGCCGTGCGTGCGACCTACCGCGCAGCACGGCCTACCACCTCATCAACGCGATGATCGCCGAAGGCTTCGTGGTCCATCTCGAGGACGAGCGTCGCTACGGTCTGGGCGTCGCGGCGTTCGAGGTCGGCAGCGGGTTCGCCCGGCAGGAACCGCTGCAACGCATCGCCCGCAGACCCTTGGCCTCGCTCGTCGACCACACCGGCTACGGCGGCCACCTGGCCGTGCTGCACGGGCGCGACGTGCTCTACGTCCTCGAGGAACGCGCCCCCGGCCGGCCGCCACTCGTCACCGACGTCGGGGTCCGACTGCCCGCCCATCTGACGGCGACCGGCCGCGCCATCCTGATGGCACTGCCCAGTGGACAGGTGCGGGCGCTCTACCCGGACAAGACCGCCTTCGTCGACCGCCTCGGGAGCGGCCCGGCGTCCTTGAGCCAGCTCCGCGCCGTGCTCGCCGAGGCGCGACAGCGCGGGCACGCCGTCGAGGACGGTGAGGTCTCGGAGGGGATGGCCAGCGTGGCCGCGCCCGTGCTGGACCACAACGGACATCCCGTCGCTGGTGTCGCGGTGACGTTTCCCCAGGACCCCACCCGCCGAGGCACGACTCCTGAGCAGGCGGCGGCCGCCGTACGCGCGACAGCGGCTGTCCTGTCCCGCCGGCTCGGCGGCGGCTGACCGCAACGTTTTCGGCGGCGGAAACAACAACGCGGCCGGCCGCTCACTCAGACGAGGAACAGGCCGGCCGCATTCGTCGGCCATCGCAGTGATCGATCGATCAGCCCTTGACAGCGATACGCTCGCGCGAATCGTACGCGGACCCCCCCGGATCCAGGCAGAACCATCTGCGCCGTACGGCGCATCCGACAGAAGACATCTTCGTCCGGGCTCGTGCACAGTCCTGCTAAGCACCATCCACATCCCGGTAACAGTCCCGCGTGCCGCGATACACATAGCGGTAACAGTCCTGCCGTGGCGATCCCACCCCGATGCCACTGGGTGATCGTCACGTCAGCAGGCATCCACACGCCGGCGTGTCGGCGTACCCATCGTTGCCCGTACTAAAGTTACTGCCGGGTAGGCTGGCCTGGCACCAGCGCTGGACCCCTCGTCGGACTTGATCTCGGCAATAGGCTCCGCGCAGACACCCAACGGCTGGCCATCCACCCGTGAGAAGAGGAGCCTGCATCTCATGCAGATCGTCGCGATCGTCGTCTCTTTCGCCCTGACCATCGCCGCACTCGCGTTGCTCGTGCCGGCCGTGAAGCGGATGGTCGGCGTCATCCGGCGTGGACAGCCCGCCCTCGACCGCACCGGCAACCCCGGCGGTCGCACCGTGACGATGCTCAAGGAGAGCTTCCTCCACACCCGGATGCTGCAGTGGACCTGGGTCGGCATCATGCACTGGTTCGTCTACCTGGCCTTCCTGTTCCTCAGCACGGCGGTGCTGGCGGCGTACTTCCAGCTCTCCAAGCCCGACTTCGCCTGGCCGCTGATCGGGCACTGGTACCCCTACGAGTGGTTCAGCGAGATCATCGGGGCGCTGAGCACCGTCGGCATCATCTTCCTGATCATCTACCGCCAGCGGCACCACCCCCGCACCGAGGGCCGCGGCAGCCGGTTCTTCGGCTCCACGTTCTGGCAGGCCTACTTCGTCGAGGCGCTGGCGCTGTTCGAGGGCGCCGCGATCCTCTTCGTCCGGGGTGCGGAGTGGAAGCTCGACACCGAGGCCGGGCGGTCGCA
>JASLAP010000527.1 GCA_030147065.1 Pseudonocardia sp.
CACCCCGATGGAGACCAGGTCGATGGTCGTCCCGTCCTCGATGAACTCACAGTCGTAGAAGAACCGCATACCCGTCCCGTGTCCGCAGTCAGCAGGGAGCCGGGTCCGCGGGCGGGCCGGGGGCGCCGGGCGGCAGGTGACTGCCGGCGCCCCGGGTGCGACCGCGGACGCCGGTCGTCACCCGACCGTAGACGGCGGCGGGGACACGCGCCGCGAACGGGTCCGGGGCGCTCAGCGGCGAACGGGCCGGCGGGGTGACCGCCGCGGACGGCCGGGTCGGTTCACCGTCACCACCGGCAGGTCCGAGACGGGCGCCGGGACCACCCGGAGGGCGCGGCCCGGAGCGGCCGCCGCGGTGCCGGGCACCGCGGCGGCCGGGCGGGCTAACCGTTCTCGCTCTGCTGGTCCTGCAGGTCCTGCTGGCCGCCGGACAGGGTCTCCTCGTTCCCACCACCGTCGGCGTCGGTGTCGTTACCGGCCTCGTCGTCATCGTCGTTGCAGCGGGGGAGGAACTGCGCCGGGCCGGCACAGTCGTCGTCCTCCTGGCCGTTGCCCTGCTGGCCGTTCCCGGCGGGCGGGTCCTCGTCCTCTCCCTCCTCCTCGACGACCGGCGGCGGGGGCTGCACCACGACGGGGGGCGGCGGAGGCGGCGGGGGCGGCGGGACCACCGGCGGCGGCGTCGCGGCCGGGGCCCGGGCCACGGCCGGGCGCTGGACGACCTCCTCGACCTCCTCGGGCTCGGGCGCCACGGTCGGCTCGGGGGGAGCCGTGGCGGCCGGGCGGGGCGGGACCACCGGCAGCTGCAGCGATGCCGAGGAACTGGGGGCTTCTTCGCCGGGGCCGCGCAGCGACGCCGACCAGGCGGACGTCGCGGCGAGCACGACGACTGCGGCGACGGCGAACGCCACCCACGGGGCGAACCTGGTGACCAACCCGGAGCGCCCGCGGGGGGACGGGCGCGTGGAGTCCGGGTCGATCATCGGGACGATCGTGGTGGGGGCGTCGCCGGAGGGGGAGCTCATCCGTCGAACCACACCCAGCCGTCGAACTGACGGGTAACTTCGTTACACGATCCGCGAAGGTCTACCCGACCGGGCGACGGATTTAGCCCGACCGGAGCTGCGGGACCGGTCAGGCGGCGGCCGGCGGCGGCGCCGAGGAGCCGGTGTTGGCCTGCTCCACCCCGGCCTCGGCCGCCTTCGCCGCCCGTTCCTTGACCGACGCGGCGTACATGTCGACGTAGGTCTGCCCGGACAGCTCCATCAGCGCGTACATGATCTCGTCGGTCATCGACCGCTCGATGAACCGGTCGCCGGCCATCCCGGCGTAGCGGGAGAAGTCCAGCGGCCGGCCGACCCGGATGTGCACCTTGTGCGGGCGCCACATCCGGGCGCCGATCGGGTGCACGCGGTCGGTCCCGACCATCGCCACCGGGATCACCGGCACCCCGGCCTCCAGGGTCATCCGGGCCACCCCGGTCTTGCCCTTGTAGAGCCGCCCGTCCGGCGAGCGGGTGCCCTCCGGGTAGATGCCCAGCAGCTTCTCCTCGCGCAGCAGACGCACCGCGGTGTCCATCGCGGCCTGCGCGGCCGACCCGCTGGTCCGGTCGATGGGCACCTGGCCCACCCCGGAGAAGAACAGCTTCTTGAACCGCCCGAGCAGGCCGGGCTGGGTGAAGTACTCGCGCTTGGCCAGGAAGGTGATCCGGCGGGGCACCATCAGCGGCAGGAAGAACGAGTCGACCACGGCCAGGTGGTTGCTGGCCAGGATCGCGCCACCGCGCTGCGGCACGTTCTCCAGCCCCTCGATGGTGGGCCGGCACAGCAGCCGGAGCAACGGGCCGAGGAGCACGAACTTGGACCACCAGTACAGCACCCGGGCGTGCCCCCTCCAGATCGACGGCGACAGCCTACGGAGCGGTCACCGGCCCGACAACGCCGAGCCGGTCCGGGGTGCGCTGCCGCTGTCCGGGGCGAGCCCGCCGTGACAGGATGTCAGTACGGCAGCTCCCCGACCCGGCGGCCGCCACGGACCGCGGTCGGGACCGAGAACCCGGGAGGGCAGCGTGAACTCCGGTCCCGACGAGCGCCCGCGGCCCGGCGGCGGGCACCCGCCCGACGAGTTCGACGCCATCGTGGCCGGACTGCGCCGCCAGGGCCCGGTGCCGGACTGGCCCGACGACGCCGCCGACCTGCTGTTCGACGCCGGCCCGGACCCGGCCCCGGCCACCGCCCCGCTGCCGCCGACCGCGCCCCGCGACAGCACCCCGCCGGTGGCGCCCGAGGACGACCACTTCATCCCGCCGGAACCGCCGCCGCTGCCCCGGATCGGGCCGCCGGCCGCGGTCGGGCTGGCCCTGCTCGCCCTCGGCCTGGTGCTGGTCCTGGCACCCGGGTGGGTGGGGGTCGGGGTGGCCTACGGACTCCCGCTCGGCCTGCTGACGCTGGCCGGTGGGCTGGGCTGGCTGGTGCTGCGGCTCTGGCCGGACCCGCCCTCGGGCCCGGGCGGCGACGGCGGGGACGACGGCGCCATCCTCTGACCCGCCCCAGGCCGGTCAGGCCGGCAGCACCTCGCGGGCCAGCTGGGCCGCGCCCACCACGGCCGCCGCCTCGCCGAGCTGGGCGGTGCGGATGCGGGCCAGCGGGCGGCGCCCGGCCCCGGTCACCACCCGCGCGTAGTGCTCGCGGGCCTCGTCGAGGAACAGCGGCGCGGAGCCGGAGACCCCACCGCCGATCACCACCAGCTCCGGGTCGAACACGTCGGCCACCAGGGCCAGGCCGGTGCCCAGCCAGCGGGCCAGCTCGTCCATCGCCGCGCAGGCCACCGGGTCGCCCTCGCGGGCCGCGGCGGCCACCCGCTGGCCGGTCACCCGGCCCGGGTCCGAGCGGACCAGCCGGCGCAGCAGCGGCGACCGGGTGCCGTTGCGGGCCAGCAGCTCGACCGCGGTGGTGGCCAGCGCGGTGCCGCTGCAGTAGCGCTCCCAGCAGCCGTTCTTGCCGCACGGGCAGGGCCGCCCGTCGGGCACCACGGGCAGGTGCCCGAGCTCGGGGGCGACCCCGAACGCGCCCCGGTAGAGCACGCCGTCCAGCAGCAGGGCCGAGCCGATCCCGGTGCCGATCGCGATGAACACCACCGTGGACGCCCCGGCGGCCGCGCCGAAGTGGCGCTCGGCCAGCGCGGCGGCGTTGGCGTCGTGCTCGACCACGACCGGCAGCCCGACCCGGTCGGCGATCCGGTCGGCGACCGGGGCGTCGCGCCAGGACAGGTGCGGGGCGAACCGGACCCCGCGCCGGTCCGGGGTGATGAACCCAGCCAGGGCCAGCCCCACCGCACCGATCCGGTGCCGCGCGGCCAGCTCGGCGACCACCCCGGCCAGCGCGGCCTCCAGGGCGGTGTCGCTGCCGGGGGTCGGGGTGCGGGCGATGTCGAGCACGGTGCCGTCCGGGTCGACCACGCCGGCCCGCACGCTGGTGCCGCCGACGTCGACGCCGACGGTCAGCGTCACTGTGCGACTCGGGGCCGGGCGACCCGGGGCCGGTCGACCGGGATCCGCTGCACCCGGCGGGCCGCGGGCTCGGCGGGCTCGGCGGGCTCCGCGGGGTCGGCGGGCTCGGCCGGGTCGGCGGGTCGCGGCCGGGGATCGGCGCCGGGGTCGCCCTCCTCCAGCGCGGCGCGCAGCACCGCGAGCGCCGTCAGCGCCTGCTCGGCCAGTCGGGCGGCCAGCTCGGGGCGGTCGCGGCGGACCGCGGCGATCACCGCGCAGACCGGGCACACCGCGCACGCCGAGCCGGCCTCGGCCTCGCCCGGGTCGCCGGTGCGCACCCGGTCCAGCGCCGGGCCGAGCCGGTCGAGCAGGGCGAGCGCGGCCGCGCGCGCCTCGGCGCCGAGTCCGGCGTGCCCGGCGCAGTCGTCCCGGGTCCTCACCCGCGCCGCCCGGTCACCGGATCCACACGGCCGGGTCGGGCTCGAACACCACGCACAGGTCGTCCCCCTCCAGGCGGGCCGAGGTGACCGCGCACCGGCGCAGCACCGAGGGCAGCGCCACCATCCGCCGGGTCGCGCCGGCCGTGACGGCCAGCTCGTCGCCGACCCGGGCCAGGTCCAGCGGGCCCGCCTCGGCCCCGGGCAGCCGCAGCACCAGCTCGAACTCCGAGTCCGCCGAGGTGCCCGTGCCGGCGGTGCGGCGCACCTGCAGCAGCGGCGGGCCCGCGGCGCCCGGCGCGGCCGGGTCCACCGCGCCCGGCTGCCCGGGATCGCCGTAGAGCGACCGGGCGACCGCCAGCAGGGCGGGGATGCCGGTCGGCTCGGCCGCGGTGTAGGCGGCGGTGCGCAGCGGCACGTCCAGCCCGGACAGCTCGGCCAGCACGGCGCGCTGCTCGGTGTGCCGCTCGCGCAACCAGCGCGCCGCCGGTCCGCGCAGCGACGGCGGCGGGCCGGGCAGCAGCCGGTTCGCGACCAGGCCGTCGACCCGCAGGCCGTGCAGGGCCAGCGCGGTGAGCGTGCGCCGGGTCTCCGCGGCCACCACCCGCTCCGGGGTGAGCACCAGCCGGATCGAGGTGCGCTCGTGGTCGGCCAGCATCGCGCGCAGCGCGGCGAGCTGCTCGGCCAGCCCGTCCAGCGCGGCGACGGTGCCCTCCCAGGCCGGCGCGGTGTCCCGGCCGCCGCCGGACAGCCCGGCCAGCAGCCCGCGGACCGCGCGGCGGTGCGCCGGGAACAGCCGCTCCAGGTAGCCGGAGATCGCCTCGGGCAGCCCCAGCAGGCGCAACGTCTCCGCGGTCGGCCCGCAGTCGACGACCACGACCTCCCACGGACCGGACTCCGCGGCCCGGCGGACCTCGCCCAGCGCGAGCAGGTCCTCCACGCCGGGCAGCACGGTCAACTCGTCGGCGACCAGCTCGTCCACCCCGGCGCCGGCCAGCACGGTGCGCAGGTGGCGCTGCAGCTGCGCCCAGGAGTCGTCGAGCAGCGCGCGGGTGTCGACGTGCCCGGCGAACAGGCCGGCCTCCAGCTCGACCGGCTCACCGCCGAGGTCGGCCTCCAGAGCGTCGCCCAGCGAGTGCGCCGGGTCGGTGGACATCACCAGCACCTTGCGGCCGGACCGGGCGAGCAGGGTGGCGGTGGCCGCGGCGAGCGTCGTCTTCCCGACGCCCCCCTTGCCCGTGAACAGCACGACCCGCACGGTCCGAGGGTAGACGCGGGCGGCGCCGCCCGGCTCAGGACCCGCTCTCCACCCGCCGTTTCAGCCCCTTGAGCGCGGTGTCGATGATGACCTTCTCGGCCTTGCGGCGCAGCATGCCGATCATCGGGATGTTCAGGTCCACGGCCAGCGAGTAGGTCACCGTGGTCGTCCCACCACCGGTCTTGAGCACGTAGGAGCCGTTCTGCGCCTTCTGGATCTGGCCCTTGACCAGCGTCCAGCTCACCGAGCGCCCGTCCGGGGCCCACGTGTAGTCCAGCGTGTAGGTGTCCTTGATCGGGCCGGCGTCCATGGCGAACTTCACCCGCTCCGCGCGGCCGGACTCGTCGTCGGCGAGCACCTCGACGCTGGTCACCTGATCCGCCCACTCCGGGTAGGCCGGGAAGTCGGCGATCACCGCCATCACCTCCTCGGGGGCGGCGGCGATCTCGATCGAGGAGGACGTAGCGTCGGCCATGGCGGGAGGTTATCCGGTGCCCGCGCCGGTCGCCGGGCCGTGCCGCGCGGTCACCAGCGCAGCACGTACGGCGTACCGGTGGCCCGGAAGTGCCCGACGTTGACGCACTCGGTCTGCCCGACCCGGGTCCGGGCCGCCAGCGGCTGGTGGACGTGGCCGAACAGGGCCGCCCGCGGCCGGTCCCGGCGGACGACGTCGAGCAGTGCGGGCGAGGACGTCTCGGGCCGGCGGGTGACCACGTCGTAGGCCAGCTCCGGGACCGCGGGCGGCACGTGGCTGCACAGCACGTCGACGGTCGTCAGGGCGGCCACGGCCGCCCCGTACTCCGGTTCCGGCAGCAGGTGCGGCACCCACGGCCCGGTCCGCACCGGCCGTCGGCCCGGCGGCAGCGGCGCGCCGCCGACGAAGCCGAAGCGCAGGCCGCCGATGGGCACCACCCGGCCGTCGGCCCGGCACAGGCCGGGCCGGTCGTACTCCGGCCACAGGGCGGCCACGTCGACGTTGCCCGGGATGGCGTAGGTGGGTGCGGTCATCGCCGCGAACAGCCGGTCGTACTGCTCGCGCACGGCGTCGTGGACCACCGCCTCGGCGTCCGGCACCGCCGCCCACATCCCGCGGGCGAACGCCAGCAGCTCGGCCCGGTCGTCGGACCGGCGCAGCTCGGCGAAGCGCGCACCGACCCGCGGACCCAGCACCCGGCCGATGATGCCGGCCGACGGGTCCCGGTAGTCCACGTACTCGATCAGGTCGCCCAGCACCAGCAGGGCGTCGGCGCCGTCCCCGGCGCGGGCCAGCGCCTCGACCGAGCCGTGCACGTCGGACACCACGTGCACACGCATGCCGCGCACGCTACGCGGGCGGCTCCCCCGGCGCCCGGCCCGCCTCCAGCCGGTCCTTGCAGGCGAAGGCCACGGCCTTGGCGGCGCGCTGGCGGCGGCGGGCCTCGGCGGCCGCGGCCGGCACCGCCACGCCGAGCGGCCGCCGAGGTCCGCCGTCGCCAGCGCGCCGCCAAGGCCCTGGCCTTCGCCTGCAAGGACCGGCTGGAGGCGGGCCGGGCACCGGGGGAGCCGCCCGCGTAGCGTGCGCGGCATGCGC
>JASLAP010000539.1 GCA_030147065.1 Pseudonocardia sp.
GGGTACGCCGGCTACGCCGTCCGGACCGGCGGGTTCTCCGTCGAGGAGCTGCGCGGGGCGGGTGCCCGCGAGGTCTTCGACTCCGTCCCGGAGCTGCACCGGCGGCTCGACCAGATGGTCGCCGGGGCCGACCGGTCGCCCGATCGGGGTTGAGCCCGCGCGGAACGGGCAACCGGGGACAACATCTGCGTGGGGAGGGGACAGCCGTGGGACAGCCGCGATCGACGGAGCAGCGCGAGAACACCGAGAGGCCGCCGGGCGCCGAGGCGGGCAACCCGGCCCAGATCCCGGCGAAGGGCTGGTTGCAGGTCACCAAGCGGGCCTTCGCGGAGTCCAAGGCGGACAACGTGTCCATCCTGGCCGGCGGGGTCGCCTTCTTCGCCTTCCTGGCGCTGTTCCCGGCCATGATCGCCGCGCTGTCGGTGTACGGCCTGATCGCCGACCCCGCCACAGTCGCCGACCAGGTCGGGCAGCTGGCCGCGCTGCTGCCCGAGACCGCGCGACCGCTGGTGGTCGACCAGCTCAACGCGGTCGCCGCGGGCAGCGGTGGGGCGCTGGGCATCGGCCTGGCCATCTCCCTGCTGGCCGCGCTGTGGAGCGCCTCCAGCGGCACGTCGAACCTGATGAGCGCGGTCAACGTCGCCTACGACGAGGACGAGACCCGCGGGTTCCTCAAGCTGCGCGGCACGGCGCTGCTGCTGACCCTGGGCGCGATCGTGTTCGTGCTGCTCGCGGTGACGCTGGTCGCCGTGGTCCCGGCCGTGCTCAACGCGCTCGGGCTGGGCGGGGTCGCCCTGCTGCTGGCCCAGGCACTGCGCTGGCTCCTGCTGGTCGCGCTGGTGATCGGGGCGCTGGCCGTGGTCTACCGGATGGGCCCGGACCGGGACTCGCCGCGGATGTCCTGGGTGAGCACCGGGGCGATCGTCGCCACCGTGCTCTGGGTCGCGGCCAGCGTGCTGTTCAGCCTGTACGTGTCCAACTTCGGCAGCTACAACAAGACCTACGGGGCGCTGGCCGGCGTCGTCGTGCTGATGCTGTGGCTGTACCTGACCAGCTACCTGATCCTGCTCGGCGCGGAGATCAACGCCGAGAGCGAGCGGCAGACCGAGCGCGACTCCACGGTGGGCGAGGAGGAGCCGCCGGGGCAACGCGGTGCGGCCGCCGCGGACGACCTCTCCGTGGTGGAGGAGAGCCGGCGGTAGGGCGTCACCAGCGGCGGGCCCCGTGCACCAGTTCGACGTCGCGGGCCACCGGCAGGCCGTCGGTCGCCGCCGGCGTCGAGGGCCGGTAGCGGGCGATCAGCCGGTGGTCGCTGGCTCCGGCGAGCCGGGCGCCGGGCCCGTGGTCGTAGATCCAGACCGTGAAGCCGTCGTGCAGCCGGGCGCGGGCCCACGACTCCGCCTCGGCGGCGTCGTCGGTCTGCGCAGCCCGGACCTCGTCGCGGCGGGGCGCGCCCAGCGGACCTTCCAGGGCGCGCGCGTGCAGGTGGTAGACGCTCATCTCTCCGCTTTCACCACGCCTCTGAGCTGCGGGAACACGGTCACCGCGACGACTCTAGGGTCGGCCGGACCACCCCTCCAGGCGCCGGAGGAGTGACCCAGGTAACAGGGCTCGGCACGCACGGTCACCGGCCCGCGCAGTCGGGGTACGCGGTGCGGCAACCGTGCGGGCGGAGCGGTCGTCGCCGGCCGGCGCTACGGTGAGCGCCGTGAGCGGCCACGAAGACCACGACGGCGACCCCGCCGAGGAGTTCCGGCTGACGACGACCGCCCTGGGCTCGGCCGTGGTGGTCGCGGCGTCCGGCGAGCTCGACCTGCACTCGGCGCCGGACCTGATGGCGGTCGTCGACGAGGCGATGCACGACCCCGCCACCGACGTGGTCGTCATCGACCTCACCGACGTGGGCTTCCTCGGGTCGTCGGGGCTGGGGGTGCTGGCCAACCTGGCCACCCGGGCCACGGTGCCGCCCTCGCAGCGGCAGAGCGGGCAGGCCGCGCCCGCGGCGGTGCGGGTCGTCGCCCCGCCGGACCACCGGGCGGTGACCCGGCCGTGGGAGGCGATGCGGCTGGAGCAGATCCTGCCGCTCTACCCGACGGTCTCCAGCGCGGTGCACGGCGACCTGGAGCCCTGATCAGCCGGACGCGGGTCCCGCAGAGGTGACGATGCGGGCGCCCTCGCCCGTGCGCCGTCCTCGTGCCCCCGGAAGACCGGTCGGGTGGTTCGGCGAGCGTCAGCGGATCGCCCCTCGCTGCTGTCAGTGGCCGGACGGGTGGCTGTGGCGGCACAGCCGCTACAACCTCAAATCAACGTCAAACGGCCACGAAGCGTGGGCGGGCAGTGCCAGACTGCTGATCGTCCGATTCTCCCGCCGGCCGGCCGCTCCCCCTGGTCGCCATCGCAATCGAAGGAGTATGCGATGAACGCTCGCCTGCTCGACCCGAGGCACGCCACCAGATCATGTCTCGCCTGGTTCACCATTCTCGCGATCAGTGCAGTGACGCTCCTGTTCGCGGCCTCGCCCGCCGCTGCCCAGGACTACGTGCGGAACTCGAGCATCTCCTACGACCTGCGGGACGGCTTCGGTCGTCCGCACCCGACGTGTCGGGGTTTCGCCTTCATCGGACAGACCGTGAGCAATACCATCGAGGCGTATTCGACCGTCCGGTGCAGCGGCAACGGGATCATGCCGGCCGCTTCGGTCACGACGTTCATCAAACGGGAGCCGCAAACCCTGAACTACGTCGCCCAGAAGTTGGACAACTGCGTCGACTGCCGGTACGTCGTCGCCAGCGTCAACACACCCGGTGCGGCGCCCGGATCCCGCTTCTGCGTGCAGGGCAGCGGGCACTTCTTCGCGGCGATCCAGGGGAACGGTTCCGGTACGACCTGCATCGTCACCTGACCTCGTACCCGCGGTTCACGCGGACCCGCCCACCATCAGGGGTCAGCCGCTGCTGCGCCCCTGGGCTGCGCACCGCCGGTGAGCTGAGTACAACTGTCCTCGTGGACGTTCCGACGACCGGCAGCCCGCGTAGGGAGCCCGAACCGGGTCACCCGGTCGACCCGACGACGCAGGCCGCGGCCGACGTCCGGGCCCTCCTCGCCGGGGCGGCCGGGCTGCGCCGGGTCGTCGAGCTCGCCGCGGAGAACCGCGCCGAGAACCGCGCCGAGGCCGCGCCGGCGGACCCGCTCCCGGTCCGCGGCCCGCGTCGATGAGCAGCGGCCGGCCCACCGCCTGAGGACCGGTCCGCGGATGATCTCCGCGCCGCCCGGCGTTCCACCCTTGTGACCGCGTCGCCATGCTGGCGGCGCCGGTTCCCGCGGGCGTCCTGCGCCCGCCGACGAGAGGAGAGCGATGACCGCCCCCGCCCGAGGGCTCGAACCCGAACTGGCCGCGGTCGCCGACCGCCTGGTCGCGGAGTTCGCCGGAGTCCTGCCCCGCGACGCCGTCGAGGTGGAGGTGGCCGCGGCGGGCCAGGAGCTGCGCGGGCAGGTGCCGGGCGGGGCGATGGCCGAGATGCTGCACCGGCTGGTGAGCGCCCGGCTGGACGAGACCGCCGGGGCGGCCGCCGATCAGCGCGCCACGAAGGCGGCCAACAGCGCCTGAACCTCGTAGACGTCCACCCCCCGGCCGAACTGCTTGGCGATCGGCTCGGACGTGCCGGACAGCCAGATCTTCAGCTCGGCGTCCAGGTCGAAGGTGCCGGCGGTCTCCACGGTGAAGTGGGTGATGGCCCGGTAGGGCACCGTGTGGTACTCGACCTTGCGGCCCGTCACGCCCTGCTTGTCGATCAGGATGAGCCGGCGGTCGGTGAACAGGAACGCGTCGCGCACGAGCTGGTAGGCCGCGTGCACCTGCTCGCCCTGGCCGAGCAGCCGTTCGTAGTCCCGGGCCGCCCTGCCGGGGTCGAGCCGGGACGCGTTGCCGGTGATGCCGCTCAACAGACCCATGCCCGCCACGGTACCCACGCCGTCAGGACAGGTGGTGGACCTCCTGCAGGCCGTAGACGGGGGTCGGGATGCCTTCCTGCCGCGCCTTGAGCTGCAGGGCCAGGTAGAGCGAGTAGTGCCGGGACTGGTGCAGGTTGCCGCCGTGGAACCACAGCCCCTCCTGCTGGGTGGGCTTCCACATGTTGCGCTGCTCGCCCTCCCACGGGCCGGGGTCCTTGGTGGTGTCCGAGCCGAGCCCCCAGACCTTGCCCACCTTGTCGGCGACCTCCTGGCCGATCAGGTCGGCGGCCCAGCCGTTCATCGAGCCGTAGCCGGTGGCGTAGACCACCAGGTCGGCGGGCAGCTCGGTGCCGTCGTCGAGGACCACCGAGTCCTCGGTCAGCTCGACGACCTGCCCGTGCGCCAGCTTCACCTCGCCGTTGGCCACCAGGTCGGCGGCGCCGACGTCGATGTAGTAGCCCGAGCCGCGGCGCAGGTACTTCATGAACAGCCCGGACCCGTCGTCACCCCAGTCCAGCCGGAACCCGGCCTTCTCCAGCCGGTCGTAGAAGTCCTGGTCGCGCTCCTTCATCGCCTGGTAGGCCGGGATCTGGAACTCGTGCATGATCCGGTAGGGCAGCGAGGCGAAGGTCATGTCGGCCTTCTGCGTGGTCATCCCGGCGGCCAGGGCGCGCTCGGAGTACAGGTCGCCCAGCCCGATGTCCATCAGGGTGTCGGACCTGACGATGTGGGTGGAGCTGCGCTGGACCATGGTCACCGACTCGGCACCGGCCTCCCAGAGGGCGCCGCAGATGTCGAACGCGGAGTTGTTGGAGCCGACGACCACGGCCTTCTTGCCCCGGTAGGCGTCCGGGCCGGGGTGCGCGGAGCTGTGGTGCTGGTCGCCGCGGAACCGGTCCTGCCCGGGCAGCGTGGGCACGTTGGGCTTGCCGGACATCCCGGTGGCGAGCACCAGCTGCCGGGGCCGCAGGGTGATCTCCTCGCCGTCCCGGTCGACGACGACGGTCCACTCCTTCGCCTTCTCGTCGTAGGTGGCGCTCCGGCAGGTGGTGGAGGACCAGTAGTTGATCTCCATGACCCGGGTGTACATCTCCAGCCAGTCGCCGATCTTGTCCTTCGGCGCGAACACCGGCCAGTTCGGCGGGAACGGCAGGTAGGGCAGGTGGTCGTACCAGACCGGGTCGTGCAGGCACAGCGACTTGTACCGGCTGCGCCACTGGTCGCCGGGGCGGGCGTGCCGGTCGATCACCACGTGCGGCACGCCGAGCTGGCGCAGCCGGGCACCCAGCGCGATGCCGCCCTGCCCGCCGCCCACCACGACGACGTAGGGCTGGCGGGCCTTCCCCATCCCGGTGACCTCGGCCTCCCGGGCCTCCTTCCAGGTCACCCGGTCCTTCGTCGCGCCGTGCTGGACGCCCTTGGGCCGCTCGCTGCCCTGCGGCTCCTCGTGGCCCTTGAGCTCGTGCAGCGTGGTGAGCAGGGTCCAGGCGCCCTCGTCGGTGAGCCGCAGGTGCCCGCGGCCCCGCCCGACGGCGGTCTCGAAGGCGATCCAGGCCTCGGTGACGCCGCCGGCCTCGGTGGGCTCCTCGGTGGTGCGGAAGCCGCTCGGATCGGTGGTGTCCAGGGTCGCGGTGAGCAGGTCGGTGACGCCGTCGCGGTTCTCGACGGTCTTCAGGTTCCAGGTGAAGGCGACCAGGTCGCGCCAGAAGCAGGTGGTGGCGAACATCCCGGCCGCCCGCTCGACGTCCCGGGCGGTGAGCGCGGCCTCGAAGTCGGCGAGCCAGGCGTCGACCCGCCGGGCCGCCGGAGTGGACGCTTCCGGTTCGAGGGTCTGGGTCATGCTCGGCTCCCCGCGTCGTCGCGCGGCCACCGCGGTCCGGTGGCTCCGACCGCAGGAAACACCCCCGATCGCGGCTCCGGCAGGGTTGCACCGACGTTGCACCCGGTCGGGCCTGACCGTTGCGCCCGTCTCGACGGAGGCGCCGGGGTGATCGGGGGCGATACTGCGGGGGTGGGCGACGGGGTGGTCGTGGTCGGGAGCCTGAACGCCGACCTGGCGGTGCCGGTGGGGGCGTTGCCGGTGGCCGGGCAGACGGTGGCGGCGACCGGGGAGGTGGTCCGCGGGCCCGGGGGCAAGGGGGCCAACCAGGCCGTCGGGCTGGCCCGGCTGGGGCGGGCGACGGCGATGGTCGGGGCGGTGGGCGACGACGCCGAGGGCGTGCTGCTGCGGTCGACGCTGGTCGACGAGGGGGTCGACGTCACCCACGTGGCGACGGTCGGTTCGCCCACCGGGCTCGCCGTCGTCCTGGTGCACGGCGGGGAGAGCACCATCGTGGTCGCCGCCGGCGCCAACGGGACCGTCGACGGCGACCGGGTGCGGTCCGCCGGTGGGGCCGTCGCCGCGGCAGCCGCCGTCGTCACCCAGTGCGAGGTGCCGGACGCCGCCCTGGTCGCCGCGGCGGAGCTGGCCACCGGGCTGTTCGTGGTCAACCCGGCGCCGGCCCGGCCGCTGCCGCCGGCCGTGCTCGCCCGCGCCGACCTGCTGGTGCCCAACCGCGGCGAACTGGCCGCGCTGACCGGAGCGCCCGAGCCGGACGGCGTCGATGCCGTGGTCGACCTGGCCCGGGCCCTGCGTCCGGCCGCGACGACGGTCGTGACCTGCGGCGCGGACGGCGCGGTCGTCGTCGAACCGCACCGCGTGGTCGCCGTGCCGGCCGCCCCGGCCGACCCGGTGGACGCCACCGCGGCCGGGGACAGCTTCGTGGCCGCCCTGGTCGACGCGGTCGTGGGCGGCGCCGACGTGGCCGACGCCGCCCGCTGGGCGGTCCGGGTGGCCGCCTTGACCGTCGGCCGGCCCGGGGCGATGGCCGCCCTGCCCCACCGCACGGAGCTGCGACCGGGACGGGGATGATCGGCGCAACAGCCGACCGACCGGAGGAGCCCCCGCATGGAGCCGCGTGACGTGCTCGCCGATGCCTTCACCCGGATCCGGGAGGAGGTGCACGCCGCCCTGGACGGGTTGACCGAGGACGAGCTCGTCCACCGCCTCGACGACCGGGCGAACCCGGTCGGCTGGCTGGTGTGGCACCTGACCCGGGTCCAGGACGACCACGTCGCCGGGGTCGCCGGGAGCGAGCAGGTCTGGACCGCGGACGGCTGGGCCGACCGGTTCGGGCTGCCGTTCGAGGCGTCCGCGATCGGCTACGGGCACAGCCCCGCCGAGGTCGCCGCCGTCCGGGCACCGGGCGAGCTGCTGGCGGGCTACCTCGACGCGGTCACCGACCGGACCCTGAAGTACCTCGCGACGGTCGAGGCGGCCGACCTGGACCGCGTCGTCGACGAGGACTGGGACCCGCCGGTCACCCTCGGTGTCCGGCTGGTCAGCGTGGTCTCCGACGACCTGCAGCACGTCGGACAGGCCGCGTTCCTGCGCGGCCTGCTGCTGCGCGCCCGGACGACCACGTGATCGTGCTGCTGGCCGCCGACGGGGTCGTGGTGCAGGACGCCGACGACCTCGACGACCTCCGCCTGCGCACCGAGCTCGACCCCGACCGCACCGGCACCGCGCTGCTCGGCACCGGCACCGGTGAGCTGGTCGACGGTGACGTCCACGGCGACACCGCCGCGCTGGACCTGGGGGTGCTGCGCGCGCGGGCCGCGCTGCAGGCCACCAGCCCGGACTGGGCGCGGCGCTGGGCCGAGATGGTCGAGCGCGCCGAGCGGGACGGGAGGCTCTCGCCCGACCGCCGTTCGGTGCGGGTGCCGGTCGAGCGCTGAGCTGCCGGGCTCAGGTGCCGAGCAGGGTGCGGGCGGCCCGCAGCACGTGGGCGCGGACGGCGTCGGCGTCGTGCAGGGGACCGTCGTGCAGCACCGAGCGGGTCAGCGCGATCCCCAGCAGCCAGGCCAGCAGCAGCTCGGCGCGGACCGCGGCGTCGTGCGGGTCGTCGGTGCCGCACTGGGCGGCGAACGTCGTGGTGTAGGCGGCGCCGAGCTGCTCGCGGACCTCCGCGCCGACCTGTTCGCTGTTGGCCGCGCGCAGCACCGCGAGCAGGGTGGTGGTGCCGTGCGCCGGCGCGGTGGACAGCATCGCGGCCAGGCTGCGGTCGAGCAGGTCCTCCGGTGGTCCGGCCAGCAGGTCGAGCACCTCGCCCTGCACCGCCTCGGTGAACAGCCCGCGCTTGTTGCCGAAGTAGCGGAACAGCAGCGCCTGGTTCACCCCGGCCCGGTCGGCGACCGCGCGGACGGTGGTCGCGTCGTAGCCGGCC
>JASLAP010000540.1 GCA_030147065.1 Pseudonocardia sp.
CCGACGTCCTCGTGGTTCCAGGCCAGGGTGACCTTGCGCCGCTGGCTGCCCGCGTCGACGGCCTCCAGGGCGCTGCGGCCGACGAAGTCGTGGTCGAACTTGACGAACGAGCCGTAGCCCAGCTCCCACGGGTTGAGGTAGTAGTCCTCGATCCGGTCGGAGACGAAGCTGCCGGCCAGCGCGTTGGTCGCCTCGTAGCCCTCAGCCGGCAGCCACTCGCGGTAGGACCGCATCTCCTCGCTGGTGTAGACCGCCGGCAGCGGCGAGGGGATCCAGCCCGACTCCAGGGTGTTGCAGGAGTAGGCGCGGGCGCCGGCCGGCTCCAGCCCGAACTCGCGACCGGCCTCCAGGATGGCGTCGCGGATGCGGTCGTAGCTCTCGTAGGGGCCCCAGATCTCCAGGCCCGGGGCGCCGGCCATGCCGTGGCGCAGGGTGCGGATCTGCTGGCCGGCCACGTTCAGGTGGCCCATCCGGAAGAACCGGACCTGCTCGACCGGGCCGCCGTTGATCTTCTCGATGACCGGCCAGGCGTTGGGTCCCTGGATCTGGAACCGCCACAGCTCGCGGGTCACCGGCTTGCCGTAGGGCCGGGAGGGGGAGCGGTCGTCCTTGCGGATGTCGACGTCGTAGCCCTGCTCGGCGCGGTAGGTCAGCCAGTTGGCCACCGGCGCGCGACCGACGAAGATGAACTCGTCCTCGGCCAGCCGGAACAGGATGCCGTCGCCGATCACGCCGCCCTCGGGGGAGACCGGCACGAACTGCTTGGCCGAGTCGACCGGGAACTTCGCGGTGCTGTTGATGCCGGTCTCGGTGAGCAGCTTGAGCGCGTCCTTGCCCGAGACGAACAGGTTGACCATGTGGTGGCTCTGGTCGAACAGCACCGCGGTCTGCTGCCAGGCGATGACCTCGCGGCGGAAGTTGGTGAACTCCGCCGGCACCACCGGGTAGATGTAGGCACCGAGCTGGGAGTTGCGCAGCAGCTCCACGGTGTTGCCGGCCCGGTCCAGGACATCCTGCAGGTTCTTGGCGCTCATGCTTACCACCCGTCCTCGGTCACGCCGCCAAGTTACGCAGGGGTCACGACGCGAGGCACCGAGCAATGGCGCGATCTCGTTACGTCATCCGTCGCGGACCGGCCCCGCCGGGAGTCATCCGCAGGTCGGTCATCTGCGGGATGGCGGTTCGCCGCCGCGCCTCTAGGGTCAACGGCAGCCGACGAGGAGCACCGCACATGAGTTCTCAGAGCAGGCCGGACCTGCCGGGCACCTACGTCTTCGACGGAGTGGCCAGCCGGCAGGGCTACCGGATGAACAAGCTGTTCATGACGCTGGTCGATCCGGCCGCCCGCGAGGCGTTCCTGGCCGACGAGGGCGCCTACTGCGACCGGTTCGGGCTGTCGGCCGAGCACAGGCGCGCGGTGCTGGAACGCGACTGGCAGGCGATGCTCGACCTGGGTGGCAGCATCTTCTACATCTACAAGCTGGCCCTGATGGACGGCCTGTCGATGCAGTACCTCGGCGGGGTGTTCACCGGGATGTCCGAGGCCGATTTCAAGGCCGCGATGCTGGCCGGAGGGCGGACCGATGTCTGAGGTGATCTGGGGCCTGGCCACGTCGCACGTGCCGTCGATCGGCGCGGCGATGGACCGGGGGATGACCGGCGACCCGGTCTGGGCGCCGCTGTTCGAGGGCTACCGGCCCGCCCGCGAGTGGCTCGCCGAGCACACCCCCGACGTGGCGGTCCTGATCTACAACGACCACGCCAACGGCATCGACCTCGACGTCGTGCCGACCTTCGCGATCGGCACCGCCGACAGCTACCGGGTCGCCGACGAGGGCTTCGGCCGCCGGCCGGTGCCCGACGTCGTCGGGCACCCCGAGCTGTCGTTGCACCTGCTGCAGCACCTGGTGGACGAGGGCTTCGACCTGACCGTGTTCCAGGAGCTGGAGGTCGACCACGGGTTCACCGTGCCGCTGTCGATCTGGACGCCGGACCCCGGCGAGGCGTGGCCGTGCCCGGTGGTCCCGATCCTGGTCAACGTGATCCAGTACCCGCAGCCGACCGCGGCCCGCTGCTACGCCCTCGGGCAGGCCCTGGGCCGGGCGATCGCGAGCTTCGACGGCGCCCGGACCGTCGGGATCCTGGGCACCGGCGGCATGTCCCACCAGCTCGCCGGGGCCCGCGCCGGGTTCATCAACCCCACCTTCGACCACATGTTCCTCGACGCCATCCAGCACGACCCGGCCAAGCTCGCCGCGCTGACCCGCGAGGACTACATCCGCCAGGCCGGCTCCGAGGGCATCGAGCTGATCATGTGGCTGGTGATGCGCGGGGCGATGAACGCCGAGATCCGCAAGGTGCACTCCACCTACCACGTGCCCGCGTCGAACACCGCCGCCGCGCTCGCCCTGTTCGACAACCACGCCGACGACCGCGTCGCGCAGCCCAGCTGAGCCGGGGAGGGGTCGTGCGTGAGAAGAAGTGCCCCGGCACTGCTTTCCACGCACGACCCCTGGGCCGGTGCCGGGTGATGGGCGTCGTCAACGTCACCCCGGACTCGTTCTCCGACGGCGGGCTCTACGCCACGACCGGTGCCGCCGTCGAGCACGGGCTGGCGCTGTGGGCGGCCGGGGCCGACTACGTCGACGTCGGCGGCGAGTCCACCCGGCCGGGTGCCGGGCGGGTCGAGGCCGCCGACGAGCTGGGCCGGGTGCTCCCGGTCGTCACCGAGCTGGTGGCGGCCGGCGTGGCGGTGAGCGTGGACACCACCCGCGCCGCCGTCGCGCGGGCCGCCGTCGCCGCCGGGGCGATGCTGGTCAACGACGTCAGCGGCGGGCAGGCCGACCCCGCGATGGCCGCCGTCGTCGCCGGCACCGGGGTCGGGTGGGTGCTCACCCACGCCCGCGGCACCAGCCGCGACATGTACGCCGCCGCGGTCTACGACGACGTGGTGGCCGAGGTCGGCGCCGAGCTGCGGCAACGGGTCGACGAGGCGGTGGCCGCCGGGGTCGACCCGGCCCGGCTCGTGCTGGACCCCGGGCTCGGCTTCGCCAAGCGCGCCGAGCACAACTGGACGCTGCTGGCCCACCTCGACACGCTCGTCGGGTTGGGGTTCCCGGTCCTGGTCGGAGCCTCGCGCAAGCGGTTCCTGGGGGTCGCGGTGACCGCCGGCTCCGCGCACGCCGCCGAGCAGCGCGACGCGGCCACCCTGGCCACGACCGTGGTCGCGGCCAGGGCCGGGGCCTGGGGGGTGCGGGTGCACGACGTCGCGGCCTCGGCCGACGCGGTCCGCGTCGTCGCTGCCCTCCAGCACGCCGCCGACGGCCGCGAGCCCCACCCGGACCTGTTCCGCCCCGCCCGAGAGGAAGCGCATGTCCCCGTCCCGAACCGGTGAATCCCTGCTGGTCGTCAGCGCGCACGCGGGCGACTTCGTGTGGCGCGCGGGTGGCGCGATCGCGCTGACCGCGGCCCGCGGCGGCCGGGCGACCGTGGTCTGCCTCAGCTACGGCGAGCGCGGCGAGTCCGCCAGGGCCTGGCGGGAGGGGAAGTCGCTGGCGGAGATCAAGGCGGTCCGCCGCGGCGAGGCCGAGCAGGCCGCCGCCATCCTGGGCGCCGAGGTCCGCTTCCTCGACGCCGGGGACTACCCGCTGCCGGAGACCCACGAGCTGACCGACCAGCTGGTGCGGGTGTTCCGGGAGACGGTGCCAACCGTGGTGCTCACCCACACCCTGACCGACCCGTACAACGGCGACCACCCGGCCGCGGCCCGGATGACCGTGCAGGCGCGCATCCTCGCCCAGGCCATCGGCTACGAGGCCCCGGGCGACCCGCTCGGCGCCCCGCCGCTGTTCCACTTCGAGCCCCACCAGCCGGAGATGAGCGGGTTCCGGCCGGAGGTGCTGCTGGACATCACCGAGGTGTTCGACACCAAGCGCAAGGCGATGGAGGCGCTGCCCGCCCAGCAGCACATGTGGGACTACTACACCGACCTCGCCACCCGCCGCGGCGTGCAGCTCAAGCGCAACGCCGGGCCGAACCTGGGGTTGCCGGCCAACGCCATGGGCGAGGCCTACATGCGGATGTACCCGCAGGTCACGGACACTCTGGCATGACCACCTACGTGCTGGTCCACGGCGCCTGGCACGGCGGCTGGTGCTGGGACCGGGTGGCCCCGTGGCTGCGCGGTGCCGGCCACGCGGTCCACGCGCCGACGCTGACCGGGCTGTCCGAGCGGGCCCACCTGCTCTCCCCGACCGTCGGTCTGGACACCCACGTCGAGGACGTCGTGCGGTTGCTCGACGTGCTCGACCTGCGCGAGGTCGTGCTGGTCGGGCACAGCTACGCCGGGCAGATCGTGACGGCGGTGACCGACCGGCGCCCGGAGCGGATCGCCCGACGGGTGCACCTCGACGCGTTCGTCGGGTCCGACGGCGAGGCCGCCCGGGACCTGCTGCCCGAGCAGGTCGCCCACCACTGGGCGGAGTCCGCGGCGGAGAACGGCTTCGGCTGGCTCGTCCCGGTGCGCAAGCTCTCGGTGCTCGGGGTGACCGAGCAGGCCGACGTCGACTGGCTCACCCCGAAGCTCACCCCGCACCCCTGGAAGACCTACACCGAACCGCTGCACCTGACCGGGGCGGGCGACGGCGTCCCGGCCGCGTTCGTCGAGTGCGTCTCCTGGATGCGGGTGTTCCAGCGGCAGGCCGACCGGGCCCGGGAGCGCGGCTGGCCGGTGCACGAGCTGGAGACCGGGCACGAGGCGATGGTGACCGCGCCGAAGGAGCTGGCCGAGGTGCTGCTCGACCTCGGTCCCTGACCGCGGCTCAACCGCCGGAGGTCACCGCAGGATGACGGTGCGGGTGCCGTTCAGCGCGATCCGGTTCTCGGTGTGCCAGCGCACCGCCCGGGCCAGCGCGCGCGCCTCGACCTCGCGGCCGTGCGCGGCGAACTGCTCGGCGCTCATGGCGTGGTCGACGCGCACGATCTCCTGCTCGATGATCGGGCCCTCGTCCAGGTCGGCCGTCACGTAGTGCGCGGTCGCCCCGATGACCTTGACCCCGCGGGCGTGCGCCTGGTGGTAGGGCCGGGCGCCCTTGAAGCTGGGCAGCATCGAGTGGTGGATGTTGATCGCCCGCCCCTCCAGCTGCTTGCACAGGTCGTCGGACAGGATCTGCATGTAGCGGGCCAGCACCACCAGGTCGACGCGCTCGTCGCGGACCAGGTCGAGCAGCGCGGCCTCGGCGGCGGGCTTGGTGTCGCCGGTGACCGGGATGTGGCGGAACGGCACGTCGTAGCTGTCGGCGAGCCGGCCCAGGTCGGGGTGGTTGGACACCACCGCCACCACGTCCAGGTTCAGCTCCCCCACCGAGGTGCGGAACAGCAGGTCGTTGAGGCAGTGGGCGAACCTGCTGACCATGACGACCACGCGCTGGCGCTCGGCGTCGTCGACCATCCGCCACGTCATGCCGTACCGCGCGGCCACCTCGGTGAAGCTGCGGCGCAGCTCGGCGACGTCGAGCGGGTAGCTGTCGGCGTGGGTGAACCGGACGCGCATGAAGAAGGCGCCGCTGTCGGTGTCGCCGAACTGCTGGCTCTCGGCGATGGTGCACCGCTGCTCGACCAGGTACCCGGCGACCGCGTGCACGATGCCCGGGGCGTCCGGGCAGGACAGGGTCAGCACGCCGTGCCGGCGGGTCGCGGCCCGGTCCACCCGGCCGGTCACCGGGCCGGTCACGACGCCGCCAGCAGCGAGTCCGCGGGGTCGACCGCGGGCAACCCGGCGAGCAGCCGGGCCGCGATGGCGGTGTTGCGCAGCACCCACACGTCGGTCACCGGGCCGACGCCGCCGGGGACCGGGGTGATGGCCCGCACCCGCGGGGCGACCGTGGCGTGGTCGACGTCGCCGACCATGTGCACCTGCCCGTCCGGACCGGGGCGCGGGTTGATCCCGACGTCGATGACGACCGCACCCTCGCTCACGTGCTCGGCCTTGATCAGCCCGGGCTGCCCGACGGCGACGACGAGCACGTCGGCGCGGCGGGTGTGGCGACCGAGGCCGACGGTGCGGGCGGCCCACTCGTCGACGGACTCGACGGCGGCCTGCCGGTCGTAGCCGAGCGACACCGCGGGCTTGCCGACGTTGTTCGAGCGGCCCACGACCACGATCAGCGAGCGGTGGTAGAACGCGGGCCGGTCCTCGCCGACCGAGTCCAGCCAGCCGTCGAGCAGGTGGAACGCCGACGCCGCGGTCGAGGGCACGAACCGCGGCACCCCGAGGGCGAGCAGGCCGGCGTTCTCCGGGTGCACCGCCTCGACGTCCTTGAGCGGGTCGATGGCCCGGAACACCACGGCCTCGTCGACGTGGCGGGGGAGCGGGCGCAGCACCAGGATCCCGGAGACCGCGGGATCGGCGTTCAGCTCGGCGACGGTGGCCAGCAGGTCGGCCTCGGTGGCCGTGGGCGGCAGCCGCCGCGGCAGGTGCGGCACGCCCGACTCGGCGGTCAGCCGGTGCAGCCGGCGCTCGTAGGCGACCGAGCTGAACCCGTCACCGACCACGACCGTGGCCAGCCCGATCCCCAGCCCGGCCCGCTGCAGCCGCGCGATCCCGGCGGCCAGCTCCGGCTTGAGCGCCTCCGCGGCGGCCCGACCGTCGATCACCTGGGCACTCATCAGTGGCGCACTCCTCGGGTGGGGCTCCGCGGGCCGGCGCGGTGCAGCCGACCCGCGGGAGGTGGACGGTCAGGCCAGCCGGGCGAGCCGGTCGCGGCGCCAGGCCTCGGTCTTGGCCAGCTCGTTGAAGGTGAACACGTGGAACCCGGCCAGGTTCGTCCCGGCCGCGCCGAAGCTCGGGGCCAGTCCGTCGATCAGCCGGTCGGGGCTGTAGCCGCCGGGCAGGAAGAACCGCCAGAACATGCTCTGCTGCTTGAGCAGGAAGCGCGCGGACTGGCCGAGGCCGAGACCGGCGGAGATGCGCACCAGCTTCTGCCGGTCCACCGCGCCCGGGATGCCGACCCGGACCGGCAGGTCGACGCCGCGGGCCTTGGCCGTGCGCGCCCAGCCCGCAGTGGTCGCCGCGGTGAAGCACAGCTGGGTGACGATCTCGGTGGCGTGCGGGGCCTTGCGCTCCAGGGCCTGCTCGATCAGCTCGTCGCTGATGTGGCCGTGCCCCTCGGGGTAGCCGCCGATGCCGACCGAGGAGAACGGGCGGCCCAGCTCGTCGAGGCACTCCAGCAGGCCCAGCGCGTCGGTGAACTCCCCGGCCGGCTCCGCGGCGTCCCCGCCGATCACGAACACCTCGCCCACGCCCGCCTCGCGCAGCCGGGCGACCACGTCCACCAGGTGCACCCGGTCGCGGACCAGCCGGGCAGCCAGGTGCGGCGCGGCGCGGTACCCGTGCCGGGAGAGCCGCTCGGTCAGGTCCAGCGTCCGGTCCAGACCCTTGGCCTCGGTGGTGGTCACGGTGAGCGCGACCTCGCGGGGGACGTGGTCGAGCACGGCCTCCTCGGTGCTCTTGAACGGCAGGATCTCGTAGCTGGCCTCGCGCAGGGCGCGGGCCAGGGCCGCCCGGTGGGGCCGCGCCGCCCGCTGCGCCCGGCGGGTCAGCGGGTCGCCGGTGTCGGTGGACATACCCCCACGGTAGGAACCGCGGACGCCCTGCTCATCGCGCGGATGACGGCCTCGTCGCGGAGATCCGTCCGCCCCCGCCCAGGACATTTGACCCGTCGACCGCCGGAGGAGGGGGAGGGTCAGGTCGTGGCGAGGTGCTTGAGGAGGGCGCGGGTGCGGGCGCGGGAGGCGGCCCGGTCCGCGCCGACGCCGAACGGTGCCGCCCACACGTCGGTGGCGCCGGCCTCGAACAGCGCCCGGATCTGGCCGGCGACCGCGTCCTCGTCGCCCACGATCGCCGCCTCGGCGGGGCCGCTCACCCCGCCGTGGGCCAGCAGCCGCTGGTAGTTGGGCAGCGTGCCGTAGGCCGCGAACTGCTCGGCGGCCACCGCCCGGGCCTCGGCGACGTCGTCGTGCACCGCGACCGGGAGGCCGGCCACGATGCGCGGCTCGGGCCGGCCGGCTGCGGCCGCGGCGGCGCGGATGCGCGGCGCGACGTGCTTCTCGACGGCCGCGGCGGTGCCCATCCAGAGGATGGTGCCGGCGGTGTGCTGCCCGGCCACCCGCAGCAGGCGCGGGCCCAGCGCCGCGACCAGCACCGGGATCGGCGCGCCGTCGACCAGTTCGGGCGCGGGCGCCCGGACCCGGAACTCCGCGCCGGCGAAGTCGGCCGCCTCGCCGCGCAGCAGCGGCGCCAGGACCTGCACGTACTCCTCGGTGTGGCGGCCGGGGGTGGCGTAGGACATGCCGAGCCGGTCCTCCACGATCGGCGCGTGGGCCGGGCCGATCCCGAGGGTGAACCGGCCGGGCGCCCCGATCGCCGCGGCCACTGCCACCGCGCGGGTGGCCTGCAGGACGGGGTGGCAGGTGTAGCTCGGCAGGATCGCGGTGCCCAGCTCGATGGACCGGGTCGCCCGCCCGGCCAGCGCCATGGCCACCAGCGGGTCGCCGGCGACCGCGCTCGGGTACCAGAGGCTGGTGAAGCCGTCGGCCTCGGCCCGCTCGGCCCGCTGGACGATCTTGTCGACCGACGACGCGCCACCGTGCAGTCCGATGCGCATGGCCACCACCCCCCTGCCCGGCGCCGTCGCCGGAACTCGTTGGGGATGCTATCAAAACGCCGGTCGTCCACTCCGGACCGAACGCGGGCGCCGGCCGCTCAGGGCTTGCGGCCGACCCCGCCCAGCAGGTGCACGGTGTGCACCTCGCGACGGGGGCCGAGCTCGTCGGGCTGCCACGCCAGGATGGGCACCACACCGGGCTCGACCAGTTCCAGCCCGGTGAAGAAGGTCGAGAACTCGGCCCGGGACCGGACGGAGTGCTCGAAGTCGGCCGCGAGCGCGACCCGCAGCGCGCGCGAGGTGCCGTCCGGGTCGAAGTCCGCGGTCGGGTGGGTCAGGGTGAGGTGGCTGCCGGGTGCGAGCAGGCCCAGCAGCGTGTCCAGGATCCGGCGGGCGGCCCGGTCGGAGTGCTTCATCAGCAGGGCCGCCAGCGAGACGGCGATCGGGGCGTCGCGGTCGAGGACCTCGGTCAGGGCCGGGTCGTCGAGCACCGCCGCCAGGTCGGTGACCTCGCCCTGGACGAAGGCGACCGACCCCTTCGGGTGGCTGATCAGCAGGGCCCGCGAGTGCGCCGCCACCACCGGGTCCTCGTCGACGTAGACCACCCGCGCCTGCGGGTCGACCGCCTGGATCACCTGGTGCAGGTTGTAGGTGGTCGGCAGGCCGGAGCCGAACAGCAGGAACTGGGTCAGGCCGCGCTCGGCCAGGAACCGCACCGTGCGCTCCAGGAAGCTGCGGTGCGCCCTGGCCATCATGGCCAGGCCGGGCAGCTCGGCCATCATCGCGTCGCCCAGCTCGCGGTCGGCGGCGTAGTTGTCCTTGCCGCCCAGCCAGTAGTTGTAGACCCGCACGGGGTGCGGTCGGCTCGCGTCCACCTCCGGGAGGGGGGCGGCGGGACCGGTCATCGGCATCCTTCGGGAACTACTCGTCGTGACCACGCGGACGCCCCGTTCGCGGTGTGCCTGGGACGACGGGTCCGAACATACTCGTTGGGCGCAACGCGGAGCGTGACCGGTGCCCCTGGCGTGTGACGCCCGTCGGGACCGGCGCTCAGCGCAGGCGCCGGGCCAGCAGGTCGGCGACTGCGAGCGCCCGCCCGCCGGTGCTCCGCCCGTCCTCGCCGTCCCAGACCTCGGAGAGCACGGCCGCCACGAAACCCCACGCCAGCACGCGGTCGTGGGGGAGGTCCAGGCCGTCGGCGAGCTGCTCGACGCGCTGCGGGACCAGGGCCAGGAGGTCGTCGTCGAGCCGGTCGGGATCGGGGTTGTAGAGCAGCGGGCCGGCGTCGAAGCCGGGGTCGCCGACCATCCCGTGCGGGTCGATCGCCACCCAGCCCTCGCCGTGGCGCAGGACGTTGTCGTGGTGCAGGTCGCCGTGCAGCACCACCCGCCGCTCCGCGCTCGCGGAGAGATCGGTGAGCAGTTCGGCGGCCCGTTCGACCAGGACGCGCGGCAGCGGGCCGCCGCCGCGGTCGTCGGCGAGGTGGCGGGCGAAGTCCCGGCCGAGCAGGGTGACGTCGGGTAGGCCGTCGACGACGGCCGCCGCGTGCAACCGGCGCAGCACACCGGCCGTCACCGCGGTTGCCTCCGCATCACGCCGCGGGACCAGGTCGCGGACCATCGCTCCGGGCTCGGCCCGTTCGAGCAGCAGCGCGCCGCGGCCCGGGTCCTGGGCGAGCAGCCGCACCGCCCCGGCTCCGGAGTAGGCGCCGAGCGCGGTCGCCTCCCGCCGCAGGTCGTCCGAACCGGGGGGGCCGAGCTTGAGCACCGCCGAGGTCCCGTCCGCGCGGCGGACGCGCACGACCCAGTGGAAGCTCAACGGGTAGGTCGCGCCGAGCTCCAGCCCCCAGCGCCGGCGCACGTCCTCGACCAGCCCCGGCAGGTCCACCAGCCACCGGCGGCCCCGGTCACCCCAGGCCGCGGTGGCGTTCCGCACGACCGCCGCCGGCACGTCGATCACGACGCCAGCCTGGCACGACCGCACGGCCCGTCGCGGAGCAGCTCCCGGCCCTCGGGGTTCCCGCGTCGGTGATCGGGATCGGCCCCACCGCCCCGTAGCGTGGCGCCGTGCCCCGCCGGGGCGGTGGGAGGGGACGTGAAGCCAGGTCGTCGGACCGTGCTCGGGGTGGTGCTCGCCGTGCTCGTCGGCGCGCTGGGCGCGGCCTGCTCGGGTGCGCGCACGCCGGGGCCGGTGACCGAGCGGCATCCGCTGCCGCGCCTGCCCGGGCTCGGCAGCGTCCTGCTGCCGGAAGGGTTCGTCGTCGAGGACCGGCCCACGCTGACCTACGCCTCCCGCCACCCCGTCCACGTCGACAGCGCGTTCTTCGCCTTCGACCCCTCGACCGACCTGGGCGGCAACCGGCGCTGCCGGGCCCAGATCGCCGTCTCGCCGCACGACCCGCACATCACCACCCCGGCCGGCTACGTCGACGAACTCGGCACGAAGCTGTCCGACGCCGCCTGGTTCGTCACGGCGTTCGACCCGGGCTGGCGGCAGCCCGATCCCGCCGACCCGGATCTGTGGGTCCTGCGGTTCTCCGCGACCGACGCGGGCTGGTTCGGCGTCTCGGAGGTCCCGGCGGTCGCGGTGGTGCTGTTCGAACCCGAGCGCGGGATCTCGGTCGGGCTCTGGGCGCGGGAAGAGGTGTACTCGCCGGAGGACGCGGTCGCCGTGGCCCGCGAGGTGGCCCGCTCGGTGGGCTGAGCGCGCCCGCGGCCCGGCCTCCGCTGGTCCCCCCGAACCGGGGGAGTTAGGTTCGGCCGGTGGGCCGCCGACGTCGCGGCGACCCGGCCGCGGCCCGGGCCGCCCGGAGCCACCTCGCCGCCGCGACCGTCCGGTACTCGCGGTGAGCGTCACCGCCCCACCGCTGCGGCGGGCGTCGGTGTGGTTGTTCGCGGCGGCGATCGTGCTGGTGGCGGCGAACCTGCGCCCGGCCGTGGTGGGCGTCGCGCCGCTGCTGGCCGAGATCCAGGCGAGCGAGCGGCTGTCGGCCACCGCCGCGGGCGTGCTCACCGCGCTGCCGGTGCTGTGCTTCGGCCTGGTCGCGCCGGTGGCGCCCGGGCTGGCGCGGCGGCTGGGCATCGAGCGCGCGCTGCTGACCGCGCTGCTCGTGTTGCTGCTCGGCTTCGCGGTGCGCTCGGCGGGCGGGCTCGCCGCGCTGTTCGCCGGGACGGTCCTGCTCGGTGCGGCCATCGCCATCGGCAACGTGCTGCTGCCCGGTCTCATCAAGCGCGACTTCGCCGCCCGCACCGGGCTGATGACCGGCCTCTACACCATGGCGATCGCCGGCGGCGGCGCGCTGGCGGCCGGGGTGACGCTGCCGCTGGCCCGGGTGACCGGGCTGGACTGGCGCGGCGCGCTCGCGACCTGGGCGCTGTTCGCGGTGGCGGCGCTGCTGTGCTGGATCCCGTACGTGCGCCGGTCCACCCGGCCGCCGCGCGCCGCCGCGGGCCGACCCAGCGGGCTGTGGCGCGATGCCCTGGCCTGGCAGGTCACCCTGTACATGGGCCTGCAGTCGCTCTGCTACTTCGCGGTGACCGCGTGGCTGCCGGCTCTGCTGGTCGACCGCGGGTTCGAGCCGGCGACCGCCGGGTGGATGCTCGCGCTGGCCACCGCGGCCGGCATCGTCGGCGGGACCGTGGCGCCGGTGCTGGCCGCGCGGACCCCGGGTCAGCGCGGCGCGGTCGCGGTCACCACCGCGACCGCCGCGGTCGGGCTGCTGGGGCTGCTGGTGGTCCCCGGGTTCGAGGTGGTCTGGGTGGTGCTGCTCGGCGGCGCGCAGAGCGCGGCGCTGGGGGTCGCGCTGACCCTGGTGGGCCTGCGGGCCCCGGACGCCGGACGGGCCGCGCAGCTGTCCGGGATGGCGCAGAGCGTGGGCTACGTGCTGGCCGCGGCCGGGCCGTTCGCGGTGGGCCTGCTGCACGACCTCACCGCAGGCTGGACGGTGCCGCTGCTCCTGCTGCTCGGATTGCTCGCCGTGCAGGGTGTCGTCGGTGTACTGGCCGGCCGTGCCCGGCTGGTCGGCGGGCGCGATGCCCTCCCGGACGGCGTCGCCGGCTGAGGACGGGCTCCGCGGCCGCCACCCCGAACGGCGCCCGGCGAGACCACGCCGGACGCCGGTCGGGGCACTGCGGTCAGGAACTCCGGCCGGTCCGGTTCTTCCGCCCGGTCACCCGGTTGTAGATCACCAGCACGATGACCGCGCCGATGATCGACCCGATCCAGCCGGACGGCTCGAAGCCGCGCAGCCCGCCGGTCAGCAGCCCGAACACGACCCCGCCCAGGACCGAGCCGGCGATGCCGAGCAGGATCGTGCGCAGGATGCCGATGTCGTCCTTGCCCGGCACGATCGCCCGGGCGATGAAGCCGGCGATGAGGCCGAAGACGATCCAGCCGATGATGGTCCCGATCATGTGTCGCTCCCTCGAGTCGGTTGTTGCTCATGGTGGCAGCAGGCCCCGCTTCACAGCGAGCGTGCACGGGATGCGGCATCGTTTCGGGTCCGGGCTCCCGTCCCGACCCCGCCGAGTGCCATCACCCACCCGTGGGATCCCCTCACCGGGCGTGTCCTATTCTCACCCTTATGAGCGGCTCGCCTGAAAGTGGAGGTTTGTCCGGATCTGTGGCGACCGAGGAGCCTCCGCCACCTCGCCGCTCACGCCGGCAGCTGGTCGTCCTGGTCGCGGCGCTGCTGGCCCTGGCGCTCGCTGCGGCCCTGGTGTTCGTGGTCGTCCGGCCGACCGACGAGGGTGCGCCGGGCGGCCCTGGTCCGGGTGTGGAGCCGGAGCGGCCCAGCGCGGGCGCCGAGACGAGCGCGGCGACGATCCTGGGCTGGGGCGAACCGTCGATGGTGGAGGAGTTCGACGGGTCGCTCGGACCGGAGTGGCAGCTCTACGACGGGCCCGGGCACGTCGGCAACGGCATCCGCTCGCCGGAGGCGATCACGACCGAGGACGGCGTGCTGACCATCACCGGGGACTCGGAGGGCACGACCGGTGGGATGGCGTGGTTCCCCGGTCAGCAGTACGGGCGGTGGGAGGGCCGGGTGCGGGCCCCGGCGAGCGACGAGACCTACAACGCGTTGCTGCTGCTGTGGCCGGACGCGGAGGACTGGCCGGTCGGTGGTGAGGTCGACTTCATGGAGATGATCGACCCGGACCGGCAGAAGACCGAGATCTTCATCCACTACGGCGAGGACGACTCGACGGTGCAGGGCGAGGTCCTCGCCGACGGCACGCAGTGGCAGAACTGGGCGGTCGAGTGGACCCCCGACCACATCGCGGCCTACCTGAACGGCGTGGAGTGGTACCGCACCACCGACACCGACGTGCTGCCGCCGCGGTCGATGCACCTGTGCATCCAGCTCGACTGGTTCCCCGGGCAGGGCGACCCGGACGACGTCGAGGAGTCGACCATGGAGGTCGACTGGGTCAAGCAGTACCCGCTCTGATCCCCGGCAGCGGGGCGGGCGGGCTCAGAAGCCGCTGAAGTCGCCGCCGCCGAAGTCCCCGCCACCGAAGTCCCCGCCACCGAAGTCCCCGCCGAAGTCGCCGCCGCCGTCCCCGCCCGGGTCACCGCCGTCCCAGCCGCCGTCGCCCTGCGCGTCGCCGGAGGCGGCACCGTCGGCGAACCCGTCGGCGTAGGCCACTCCGGACATGCCGCTGAACATCGAGCTGAACAGCAGTGCCGACCCGATGCCCCAGGCCCCGGCGGCCAGGGCCGGCCGCCACCACGGCTCGGAGTACCAGCCCTGGGGCACCGGACGCCCGGCCACCACGCCGCCGGGGTAGTAGTGCCGGTTCCGCTCGGACGGTGCTGGGGAGGCGCTGTAGGCGTGGCCCTCGACCTCCACGGCACGGTCCTCGCTGACCGCACCGGCCTGCCGCTGCCCGGGCAGCGGCGGCAGGTCCGGTCCGGTGTCGAGGCCCATCGCGGTCCGGGCCGCCCGCACGTAGTACAGGCCCTCGTAGGCGGTCTCGGTGACCTGCCGGGCCTGGGCCGTGCTGCGCGCCTGGTCCAACTGCGAGCCCGCGGCGTTGAACCGCTCCGCGGCGTCGGCGAGGGCCTGCTTGGAGGCGTCGTCGGTGCCGGTCAGGGCGAGCACCTGGCCGCCGAGGCGCTCGACCCACCGCCGCGCCTCGGAGCGGGCGTCGTCCAGTTCGGTGGCCCGTTCCGCCGCGCGCTGGCGGATCAGCCACACCGCGGCGGCCACCACCAGCACCAGGACGGCCACGGTCAGAACTGTGCTCTCCACGTCCACCACTCCCGTCGGTGACCGGGACACCATCATCCCGGCTCACCTCCATGGTCCCCGTCCACGCGGGTCCGTGCAGCCGCCCGGGATCCGGCGCCCTCGTCAGCCCGCGGCGCGCCGGGACCGCCACAGCAGCCAGGCGAAGTACGGCGTGCCGATCAGCGAGGTCAGCGCCCCGGCCGGTAGCTGGTCCGGCGCGATCACCGTGCGGCCGACGACGTCGGCGAGCCCCACCAGCAGCGCACCGAGCAGGGCGGCCACCGGCAGCACGCGCGCGTGCCGAGCCCCCACGAGGGCGCGTGCCGCGTGCGGCGCCACCAGGCCGACGAACGCCAGAACGCCGATCGCGGCGACGGCGGTCGCGGTGAGCAGGGCCGCCGCGGCCAGCAGCAGCAGCCGCGTCGGCACGAGCCGGATGCCCAGCACCTGGGGGGTGTCGTCGTCGACCGCGAGCAGGTCGAGCTGGTGGCGGCGGTCGACGAACAGGGCGAGGACCAGCACGAGCACCACGGCCACCGGCAGGACCTGCGGGAAGGTCCGCCCGTAGGTGGAGCCGGCCAGCCAGGTCAGGGCCTTGGTCTCGTTGAACGGGTCGGTCGCCACGATCATCAGGGTGATCAGCGCCATGGCGCCGTAGGAGACCCCGATGCCGATCAGGACGAGCCGGTCCGACGCCAGGCCCTCGCGTGCGGCGAGCCCGAACACCAGCCCCGCGGCCAGCAGCGCGCCGAGCCCGGCGCTGCCGGCCAGCGCCCAGACCCCGGCGGCCGGGACCAGCGTGATCACCGCGACCGCCGCCACCCCGGCGCCGGCGCTCACCCCGAGCAGCGAGGGCTCGGCGAGCGGGTTGCGGCTCACCGCCTGCACCGCCGTGCCGGCCACCGCGAGCGCGGCGCCGCCGAACAGCGCCGCGACCACCCGCGGCACCCGGGCGTCCAGCACGAACGTGGTGATCGGCCCGGCGCGTCCGGCCAGCCAGTTGACGACGTCGCCGGCGAGCAGCACGGCGTCGCCGAGCAGCAGCCCGGCCGTCGCCACACCCGCGGTCGCCACCACCGCCGACGCGGTGACGACGAGGTGGGCCCGGCGGCCGCGCAGCCGTCCCGGCTGGACGGCGGTCACCCGCCGCACCGGTCCGGAGTCCCGGAACCGGACGGCCACGGCCACCAGGACGACCGCGCCGAAGATCGTCGTCACCACCCCGGTGGGTACCTCGACCCCGGCCTGGCCGCCGAGCAGGAGCCGGACCAGCACGTCCGCCGCGAGCACCACCCCGATCCCGGCCAGCGCGGACATCGGCAGCAGCACCCGGTGCCGGTGCAGTCCGGGGGCGAGCGGTGCCAGGAGGCGGACGACGGCGGGCGCGCACAGGCCCACGAAGCCGACCGGGCCGGCCACCGTCACCGCCGCCGCGGCGAGCAGCACCGCGAGCACCGTCACCAGCAGGCGCGTGCGGCGGACCGGGATGCCCAGCACCGCCGCGGTGTCGTCACCGAGCCCGAGGACGTCCAGCCGGCGGCCGAGCACCACCAGCCCGGCCACGGCGAGCAGCACCAGCGGCCCCATCCGGGCCACCGGGTCCAGCCCGATCTGGGCCAGTTGGCCGCTGCCCCAGGCGTAGAGGCCGGTGGTCTCCTGGGCGAACAGCAGCAGCAGGACGCTGGTGAGCGCGAACAGCGCCAGCGCGACCGCGGATCCGGCCAGCACGAGCCGGGTGGCGCCGGTGCCGCCGCCGGACAGCCCGAAGACCAGCGCGGCGGCGGCGAGACCACCGGCGAAAGCGAGCACCGCCGACAGCTCGACGGGCACCGCCAGACCGAACGCCGCCGCGGCCACGATCGCGAAGTGCGCGCCCGCGTTGACCCCCAGCGTGTCCGGCGCGGCGAGCGGGTTGCGGCTGATCGACTGCAGGGCGGCGCCGGCCGCGCCCAGCGCCGCGCCCACCACCACGCCGGCGAGCAGCCGCGGCACCCGCGACGCGACCAGCACGGCGGCGGTCCCGTCGGACCCCGTCCCGGTGAGCAGCGCCCACAGCTCGGTCACGCCGGCGCCCGACGTGCCCTGGGTCAGGTGCACGGCGGCGAGCAGCAGCGTCATCGCGACCCCGAGCACCGCGACGAGGGCCACCCGTGACCGGACCGGAGCGCCCGGGGTCGCGGGCGCGTCGGCGAGGGTCTCGCGCACCCCGACCCCTGCTAACCTCAGTCGATCACAAGAGGTTCTGCTGTGGTGAGGCTGTCCTCACTTCAGCGCAACCCCCGGTCCGGTTCAGTACTGGTTGAGCTGCACGTCCAGGCGCAGTTCGGCGTCGACGGCCGGCGCGGACACCACGGGGCCGTGCTGGCCGCGCAGGATCTCTCCCGCGGTGGGCAGCGACGCCCGTCCCGGCCAGGTCGAGGCGTCCCACAGCGACGACCGGGCGAAGGCCTTGGCGCAGTGCAGGAACAGTTCCTCGACCCGGACCTCGACCGCGAGGACCGGGGCCTTCCCGGCCACCGCCATCCGCTCCAGGTAGGGAGCCTCGGTGACGATCCGCGCCGTGCCGTTGAGCCGCAGCGTCTCGCCCATCCCCGGCACCAGGAACAGCATCCCGACGTGCGGGTCGTCCAGGATGTTCAGCATGCTGTCGAGCCGGCGGTTGCCCTTGCGGTCGGCGACGGCGATGGTCCGGTCGTCGAGGACCAGCAGCCCGCGCCCCGGCGGGTCGCCGCGGGGCGAGACGTCGCAGGTGCCGTCCGCCGCGGTGGTCGCGAGCAGGAAGAACGGGCTCGCCTCCAGGAACCGCCGGGACGTGTCGTCGATGCGCCGGACCGCTTTGGCGGCGATGGCGGGGTGCGGCTCGGCCACCAGCTCCCGCAGCGCGTCCGCCGACGTGATCACCCTGGTCATGGGCTGAGGCTACCCTTACCTGCAGCGCCGTCGACGACGTCACGGTTCGGTAAGGCGGCGCCGCCGCGATGATCCCTAGCGTGGCGGGATGCCTGCTCCCTTCCCCGGCGCGCAGTCGTCGGCCCCGCCCCCTGTCAGTGGCGGGGGCTCCCGCGGGACGCGGGCGGACCTGGTCGTGGTGGCCTGCGGTGTCGTGCTGGTGGTCGCCGCCGCGGTCGTCGGGAGGGCGTTCTTCGGCGGCGGCGGCGAGATCTACCTCGGCTGGCCACCGCTGCTCGCGCAGTGGCTGCCCCATGTCGGACCGGGGAC
>JASLAP010000547.1 GCA_030147065.1 Pseudonocardia sp.
CGCGGTGCCGCGCCGCCAGGGCGCCGAGGAACGACGTGATCGCGTGCCGCTGGTCGTCGTCGTAGGACCGGGCGATGTCCTCGATGTCGGCTGCCCGTCGGCGCAGCTCCACCTCGATGCGTGCCCGGGTGTCCTCGGACGCGGCTGGCCCGGTGGACCGGACGCGGGAAGCCGGAGGTCGAGCAGGCCGCGGCGACGGAGGGCCCGGTCACGCCGGCCGGGTGGGCCTTCGTGATCTGGGCCCCCTGTTCGCCGACGTCCCGTGGACGTGCCTGGCCGACCCGGAGGGCCACGAGTTCTGCGTCCTCGCCCCGTCGCTCCTGCTGCCGCTCCCAGTACGGTCCTCGAGGTGGCCGATTGGCGGGATGACCGCATCGGATCGGCGTTGCGGGGCGAGAATCCCACCGTCCTGGCCCGGATGCCCGGAGGGTTCGCCGTCATGGGGGATCCGCAGTGGCTGCCGGGCTACTGCCTCCTCCTGACGGATCAACCGGACGTCCAGCGCCTGTCGGAGCTCTCCCGCTCCGAGCGATCGGACTTCCTGCACAGCATGGCCGACCTCGGCGAGGCGGTGGAGCGAGCCTGTCGTGCGTCGGACTCCGCGTTCCGGCGCGTGAACATCGAGATCCTCGGCAACGCCGACCGCTACCTGCACGCGCACGTCTGGCCGCGCTACGGCTGGGAGGACGCTCAGCTCATCGTCCGGCCGGTCTGGCTGTACCCCACCGAGAAGTGGCGGGATCCGACCACCCTCTTGGGCCCGCAGCATTCTGCGCTGCGGGCGGCGATCACGACCGAGCTGCTGGCCTCGAGGTGAAGATCCACCGTGCCGGAGCGCGACCACCTGGTTCGCCGGTCTGACGAGCCGCGTCCATGTCCGTCGCGGTTGATCGGCTACGGATCCCGGTGGAGTTCCGGTTCAACGTCTGAGCCGAAGCGGTGGATCGAGTTCGGGCCGGCGGCGCGGACCCGCCCCCGTGCTCGCCGAGGCTCCGGTAGCGGGGCGAGCGGGATTCAGCCGCGGTGGACGTGGCTGCCTGGGGTGTGGCCGAACGCCCGGCGGAAGACGTCGATGAACGCGCTGGCGGAGGCCCAGCCGCAGCGATGGGCGACCAGGGTGACCGGGACGTCGTCGGCGAGCATCTGCAGCGCGGTGTAGAGCCGCAGCCGGGTCCGCCACTGCGGGAAGGTCATCCCCAGTTCCCGGCGGAACAGCCGGCTGAGCGTGCGCTCGGCGGCACCGACCTCGCGGCCCAGTGCCGCCAGCGACCGCGGGTCGGCCGGGTCGGCGCGCAGCAGGTCGCACACCGCGCGCAGCCGCGGGTCGTCCGGCGCCGGGAGCTGCACCTGCTGCTGCGGGGCCACCCGGACCTGGTCGAACAGCACCGTCCGCAGCCGGCGCAGCTCCGGGCGGTCGCCGTCGCCGTCGCGGACGAAGGCGATGATCAGCTCGCGGAGCAGCGGGCCTACGGACAGCACCGTGGGCCCGACGAGCCCCAGCGGGTCCTCGGCGACCGGCAGACCGACGAGGTGCAGCTCCAGCGCCCCGCGCGCGCGGTGCGCGTGGACGCAACCGGCCGGGACCCAGATGGCCCGGGTGCCCGGGGCGAACCAGGTGCCGGCGTCCGTGGTGACTGCCACGACCCCGGAGCCCGCGTAGACCAGCTGGTGGTCGTCGTGCCGGTGCGGGTCGATGCTCTGGCCGGCCTGCAGCGTCCGGGTGCGGGTGGGTGCCCGCGGCGTGTGGCGGATATCCGACATACCAGGGCAGGTTATCGGAAGTCGGCCGATGCCGCGGACACCGACGATCAGCGGGTGTCGAGAAACGGGGTGTCCCGCGTTGCGCCGATCCCGCTGCTGTCGGTCGGGCACGCCTGCGTGGACGTCTACCAAGGGTCGGTCGCCGCGCTGGTGCCGTACTTCGTCGCCGAGCGCGCCTACGGCTACGCGGCGGCTTCGGGCGTCGTGCTGGCTGCATCGCTGCTGTCGTCGGTGGCCCAGCCGCTGTTCGGGGCGCTGACCGACCGCCGGCCCGTGCGCTGGCTGCTACCGGTGAGCACGCTGGTCAGCGGGGCAGGGGTCGCGCTGGCCGGGCTGTGGCAGTCCTACTCGATCACGCTCGTCGCTGTCGCGGTGTCCGGGATCGGCGTCGCGGCCTACCACCCGGAGTCGGCGCGGGTGGCCCGGGCGGCGAGCGGGGGTCGGCACAGCGCGATGGGCTGGTTCTCCCTGGGCGGCAACGTCGGGTTCGCCGCCGCCCCGCTGTTGGTCTCCGCGGTCGTGGCCACCGGCGGTCTGGGATGGACCCCGTGGTTGGCCCTGCCGGCGGTACTCGGCGCCGGCGCCTCGGCCGTCTCGCTGCGGATGATCGGGAGCGATCCGCCGCCGGCCGCGCGACGCCGGCCCGGCCGCGACGACTGGCCGTCATTCCTGCGACTGTCCGCCGCGGTGGTGTGCCGGTCGATCGTCTTCGTCGGGCTGAGCACCTTCGTCGCGCTGTACGTGAGCGAGCGGACCGGCGTCGGCGAGCTCGCCGGCGCCGCCGCGCTGTTCGTGCTTTACCTGGGCGGCGCGGTGGGAACGGTGGCCGGCGGGCGGCTTGCCGAGCGGTACAGCCGCCTCACGGTCGTGCGCTGGTCGGCGCTGCTGACCGTGCTCGCGGTCACCGGCCTGGTCCTCGTGCCCGGTCCCACCGTCTACGCCTTCGTCGCGCTGGCCTCGGCCGGTCTGTACGTACCGTTCTCGCTGCACGTGACGCTCGGCCAGGACTACCTGCCGAGCCGGGTCGGCACCGCGAGCGGCGTCACGCTCGGGCTCGCGGTCAGCGTCGGCGGCCTGACGAGCCCGCTGCTCGGCGCCCTGGCCGACGCCACCACCCTGCAGGTCGCGCTGGCGCCGCTCACCGTGTTGCCGGCCGTCGGGGTGCTGTTCCTGCACGGGTTGCGCGAGCCGCGGCTCGACCGGGCCGGCGCCGGTCCCGAGTCTCCGGCAGCGTGATTCCGGAGGCCGCGGCACCGGCTCGTCACCTTGATCTGCGACGGAGCCCGGGTGGAGTTCCGCTTCAACGTCTGAGCCGCTGACCCAGGCCTGCGGTCGGGCACCTCGACGGTTGCCTGCAGCCACCGAGGACCGTCTACGACTCCGGCCGAGCAGCGCTCGCCGTGCGGTGTGCCACGCTCGTCTCATGTCGTGGATCGTGGAGGAGGCCCCCCGGGGGGTGCCCTCGTGCGCTTCCGCGGCGGCCCGCTGGACGGCCGGGTCCAGCGCTTCGAGCACCTGGTCCACGCCGGCGGTCGGCCGCATGCACGCCTGACCCCGGACGGCGGCACCCTCATCTCGGCGTCGTCGAACCACAGCGCCTCGTCACCCTCTTCCAGGTTGATCTGGAGGATCCAGCGGTTTGGCTCGCTGGTCCGGTTCCTGGTCCGGATGGGTGAGAGCCCGTCGGTGGCGACGCAGGTGCTCGCAGCGATCCACGCCATGGGGAGTTGCGAGTTCTGGTCGGACGAGCTGTCCTACGTCGACGACTCCTGACCAGCACCGGCAGGAGCAGCAGTGCCGTGGCGCTGAGGCCCAGCTGCCCACGGCCAGGACCAGCGCCGCGACCACCAGGACGAGTTCGTGACGAGCAGCAGGCCGGTGGCGGCGGTCAGCAGCAGCGCATCTCGGCGAACCGCCCAGGATCCCTTCCGAGATGCACTCCACTGCCCTTCCGAGGGCGCTGAGGTGCATCTCGCGACAGTGATCGGGCGAAGGTCGACGAGGTCGCAGCCCGCTGTCCTTGCATCCGTGCTCGTGGAAGTGGAGGTGCCCCGCGCGTCGTGCCGCAGCCGGCGCGTTCCAGCGTCGGCGATGTAGGAGTCGACCAGGCTCGACTTCCACACCACCGCCCTTCCCGGGCGCTGATGTAGATCTCGCGGCGCTGATGGCGATCGGACCGCTCTGCATGCTGAGCCAAGGGCTGTGCGCTGTGAGAACAGTCGACGCCGCCGCTCGGTGCGATGTTGGGCCCGCTGGTCCGCGACGCGATCAGCCAGGCCCACGGAAGGGGAGGCATGCCCTTCATCACCGCCACTGACGGAGCACAGGTCCACTACAAGGACTGGGGGACCGGCCGTCCGGTCGTCCTCAGCCACGGCTGGCCGCTCAACGCCGACAGCTGGGAGGCGCAGCAGCTGTTCCTCGCCGCGAACGGCTTCCGCGCCATCGCCCACGACCGGCGGGGGCACGGCCGCTCGTCCCAGACCTGGGACGGCAATGACATGGACACCTACGCGGCCGACCTCGCGGCGCTGCTCGAGGCGCTGGACCTGCGCGACGTGACGCTGGTCGGCTTCTCCACCGGCGGCGGCGAGGTGACCCGCTACATCGGGAACCACGGCACCGGGCGGGTGGCGCAGCTGGTGCTCGTGTCCGCGGTCCCGCCGCTGATGGTCCGGCGCGAGGACAACCCGGGCGGCGTGCCGGTCGAGGTGTTCGACGGCATCCGGGCCGGGTCGCTCGCCGACCGCTCGCAGACCTACCAGGACCTCGCCGACGGGCCGTTCTTCGGCCACAACCGACCGGGCACGGACGTCTCACGAGGCGTCCGGGAGGCCTTCTGGCTGCAGGGCATGCAGTCGGGCCACCGCAACGCCCTGGAGTGCATCAGGGCGTTCTCCGAGACCGACTTCCGCGGCGACCTCGCGAAGGTCGACGTCCCGACCCTGGTCATCCACGGCGACGACGACCAGGTCGTCCCGTTCGCCGTCGGCGGGCAGGCGTCGGCGCGGCTGGTCGACGGCGCCCGGCTGCTCACCTACACCGGTGCGCCGCACGGCATCACCGACACGCATAAGGAGCAGCTCTCGCACGACCTGCTCGAGTTCCTCCAGTCCGCCTGACCCCGCCCGGCGCCACCAGGGAGGCCCCGCCATGACGCACACCCGTCCGACCCCCGACACCATCGTCCTCGTCCACGGCTTCTGGGTCACGCCGCGCTCCTGGGAGCAGTGGATCGCCCGTTACGAGGCCAAGGGCTACCGGGTCATCGCCCCGGCCTACCCCGGCTTCGAGGTCGAGGTCGAATCCCTCAACGCCGATCCCGCGCCCGTCGCGGCCGTCACCATCCCCGGGATCATCGAGCACCTCGAATCGGTCCTGCGGGAGCTGGCGTCCCCGCCGATCATCATCGGGCACTCCGCGGGCGGGGCGTTCACCCAGATCCTGCTCGACCACGGCTTCGGCGCCGCCGGCGTCGCCCTGAACTCCGCGCCCACCGAGGGCGTCCCGGTCCTCCCGCTCTCCCAGGTGAAGGCCACCTTCCCGGTGCTGAAGAACCCGGCCAACCGGCACCGGGCGGTCCGCTACGACTTCGCGCACTGGAACTACGCGTTCACCAACACCTTCCCCGAGGCCGAGGCCCGCGCCCTCTACGAGCGCTACGCCATCCCGGTGTCGGGCAGCATCCTGTTCGAGGGCGCGCTGGCCAACCTGACCCCGGGCCACCAGGGCACGTGGGTGAACTACCACAACGAGGACCGGGCGCCGCTGCTGTTCGTCGGCGGGAGCTGCGACAACATCATGCCGCCCAAGGTGCAGTGGTCGAACGCCGCGCACTACAAGGCCCCGAACACGATCACCGAGGTGGTCGAGTTCGGCAGCAAGCCCCACCTGCTGCCCGCCGCGCCGGGCTGGGAGGAGATCGCCGACTTCGTGCTCGCCTGGGCCGTGCGCCACGCCACGACCCCGCCGCCCGTCGTCGACCCACCCGCCGTGCCGGCCGAGCCCATGACCGTCTGAGACCGACCTGCGGCTGACCCGTGGGCGGCTGCCACCTCCCGATCAGGATCGGGGAGTGGCGGCGGCCCACGGCCCGCGCCGTCGGGCGGACGCGTGGTGGCCCTCGACGTCACCCCTCGGCGGCGGCGGACCGGGACCGGCGCACCGACTCCCGCGGCGTGACACCGTAGGCCGCCCGGAACCGCCGGGTGAAGTGGCCCTGATCGACGAAGCCCCACCGCCGCGCGACGGCGAAGATCGTCGACTTCGGCGCCATGAGCGCCAGCTCCCGGTGCACGCGTTCCAGGCGCTCCCGCACGATCCAGTCCGCCAGGGTCTCGCCCCGGTCGCCCCACACGTTGTAGAGGGTGCGCAGCGAGATGTGGTGCGCGGCGGCGATCCGCGCCGGGGTGAGGTCACGCTCGCCGAGGTGCGCCCGGATGTAGCCGACGATCCGGGCGCGCAACGTCTCGTGCAGGACGTCCCGCTCCCGCCGGTCCCCGGCCGCGGAGACGATCACGGCCCGGGTCAGGTCGGTCACCGCCGCACCCAGGTCCGCCGCCACGGCCGGACTCGCCGTGACCTCGTCCATCACCGCCGACATCTGCAGCAGGTGCGCCTGGAGCAGGGGCAGGAGGCGGCTGGAGGCCAGCCGGGGGATGGCGGCCCGCACGACGTCGACGCCCAGGCCGAGGTCGACGTGCGAGATGTGGGTGGTGAACGCGTGCATCCGCGGACCGGCGTGGGAGAACGCGTACGGCGTGCTGAAGTCCACGAGGGTCACACCGTTGCCGCCCAGTACCTGCTCGGCACCGCAGGCGGAGTACGTGCACCCGCTGCCCGCCAGGGCGATCGCGATGAGCTCGGGCGCGTCCGCCCGCACGTCGCGGGTCGTCCGGGTCAGCGTCAACGACGTGCCCGTGGTGCGCAGGACCTGCGTGGAGCCCACCGTCCAGGCCTCGACCGTGAGGTCGACCGATTCCGGCGGAGCCTTCAGCTGCAACCGGCGGCGCACGCCGCTGCTGGCGATCACCTCGTGGATCAGGTCGACCCGGTCCTCCACCGGATGGTCGGCGGCCTCCAGGACGACGGCCATGCCCGCGCTCCTCCCGTGCGGTCGAGCGATCTCCCGAGCACGTCGTCGTGGCCGGCCGGACGGCGCACCGGCACCGTCGGCTGATGGTAGAACCGGACGTCCCGCCCCGGAAGCACTCGTCGAGACGGGTGGAGCGCCAGGTCAGGACCAGGTCCCGGACGACGCGCGCACCCGGTGTCGGTTCTGTCCAAGACCCTGCCGGCGCCCACCGCATAGCGTGCGCGGGCACGAGGACGTCGACGGCCGCACGCCGTCGGATCGCTAAGGAGAACTGCACCATGCGCGAGCTCGTCTACACCGCTTTCACGTCGCTGGACGGCGTCGTGGACTCCCCCGGGGGCGGACCGGGGGAGGAGCACCGCAGCGGTGGGTGGGTGTTCAAGGGCGTCGAGTTCCTGCCGGAGGCGTTCGAGCTCAAGGGCGACGAGCTCGCCGAGACCTCGGCGCTGATGTTCGGTCGGCGCAGCTACGAGGCCTTCGCGCAGACCTGGCCCGACTCGGAGGACCACACGGCCTACAAGGACCTGCCGAAGTACGTGGTCTCGTCGACCCTCTCCGAGGACGCGCTCGTCGAGGGCTGGGGCCCGACCACCATCCTGCGCTCTGCGGCCGACGTGGCGAAGCTCAAGGAGGGCGACGGCGGGGCGATCTTCATCCACGGCAGCGCCGAGCTGGCCCGCAGGCTGTCCGACGAGGGCCTGGTCGATCGCTACCACCTGCTGGTCTTCCCGGTGCTGCTCGGTGCCGGCAAGAGCCTGTTCAGCGACGCCGACCGGGACAAGCAGATGCTGCGGCTGCGCGAGTCGCAGAGCTACCCGAACGGCATCGTGAAGATGCTCTACGACGTGGTCGGCTGAGGGAGGTCGAGCGCGAGGGCGCCGCCGGTGGCCTCGCGCAACTGCGTGGCGGTCCGCCCGACGTAGCGGCGGAGCGCTCGCGCCAGGTGCGGCTGGTCGAAGTAGTCCAGCGCGGCGACGACATCGGTGGCCTCCTTCCCGGCGGCCACCAGCTGCGCCGCCTCGCGCGCCCGCTCGATCTGGCGCACGGCACCCCGGGTGAGGCCCGTCGCCGCTCGGAACCTCCGCTCGAGGGTGCGGTCCGACACCTCGGGCCGACCGCCCCGCACCACCTCGCCCACGACCGGGTCGCGAGCGACCACGCCGTCCCGGACGAGCCGCTCGACCAGGGCTTCGGCGTCGTCCGGGCCCGGTGTCTCGAAGCGCGACCCGGCGAGCCGGAAGTACCTGCGCGTCGTGTCGGGCAGCTCCACCCCGCCGTCGGCGAGCGAGGAGCTCGGCAGGTCCCGCAACGAGGTGCCGATCGCGAACTCGATGCCCACGAAGGTCGCCCCCTCCGGGACCGGAGCGGTGCCGGCGACGCCCTCGGGGCCGCTGGCCGCCGCGTACGGCTGCCCCCCGCACTCCCAGAAGACCAGCCCGCACCGCGCCGTCGCCACCGAGGTCATCTCGCCGACCCGGTCGCTGACGCAGGTCCACACGACATCAACCCACGGGGAGTCCGATCGGCGGGTGGTGAACCGCAGTCCCATGCACGCAGTCTCCAGGCCCGCGCGCTGCGGGCGGCAGCGGTACCGCTGCCGAGGTGGGCGTCGGCGCAGCCGACCCGGCTGGTGGATCACCACAGTGCTCCTCTCGGCTCGGCCCACCTCCCGACGAACCCGCCCCGACCGGTCACGCCGGTCGGGGCGGGCACCGCCGCAGCGGTCAGGCGAGCGCCGACGCGGCCAGGCCGAGGATCGCCGCCCCGAAGACGACCACGTGGCGGACCGCCTGCAGCGTCCAGGTCCACCCCGGGAACCCGGCCTCGGCCGCCGCGAGCAGGGCCGGGACGTCGATGCGGGCCAGTGACGGGTCGCCCTTCCGGGCGAACGCGGCCGTGACCGACCGGGCCGCGGTCAGCTGGCTGTAGAGGATGACGCCGTTGCCGATCAGGACCAGCGACAGGACGACCCAGTTCAGCGTCCCGACCCAGCCGATGCCGGCCAGGTTGAGACCGGCCAGGGCGACCAGCACCGCCGCGATGCCCACGGGGGCCGCGGTCTCGTGGCCGCCGGCGTCGAACCGCATCCCGTTGTCGGTCAGGACGGTGGGGGCCACGCCCTGGCCCCGGAGGTTGGCCTCGGCGTGGGCCATCGCGGTGGACCCGTAGCCGCGCCGACCGCCGTGTACTGGCACGTGCAGAGCAAGGACAACCTCGTGCGGCTGGCCGGGGACAGCGTGTGGCACGAGATCGAGCTGCCCGAATCCGACGGCGTCGACTGGCGCACCGGCGCCGAGCGGTTGGCCACCGAGCTGCACGCCATGTTCGGCCGGCACCCGTGGCTCGTGCAGGCGTTCGGCTCGTACCTGTTCTACGGCGTCGGCAAGGCGCGCTTCGACGACCGCACCCTCGCCCTCTACGAGGCCGCCGGGTTCAGCGCCGACCAGGCCGACCGGGCCGCCGGCGCGGTGTTCACCTTCGTGCTCGGCAACGTCCTGGCCACCTCGGCGGCCACCTCGCTGGCCAAGCGCATCGCTCATGACGGCCACGACCCGGAGGAACTCCTGCGCGAGGCCATGGACCGCGCCCGTGAGATCGCCCTGGACTTCCCGCGGCTGCGCAGCCGCCTCGACGCCCCCGAGGCCGAGCGGTACGCCGACGCCCCCGAGGAGACCTTCGAGCGCGGCCTGCGGGCGTTGATCCACGGCCTGGGGGCCGAGTTCGCCACCGGGGCCGCGAGCCGGTGACGGGAACGGACGGTGCGAGCTGGGCCGCCACCCTGCGAGCGGAGCGGGGCCGGGACCAGTAGTCGGTGAGGTCGGCGACCGCGGTCGCGTCGGTGGCCGGTTGGCGGGCGCGGCCGGTGGGGTCCATCCGACGACGTCGATCCCGCCGTCCGATGTCGGCGGCACCGATGAGTCCGGGCCGCGCCCCGGGTCCGACTCGGGACCGCCCGACATGAGCACGACCCGATCAGCGAGGGAGCCCATGACCACCACCGCCGCACGACCCGCAGTCGTCGACGCCGACACCTGGCGACGTGAACTCGACGCGTTGCGCGTCCGGGAGAAGGCCGCCACCCGGGAGCTCGACGCGATCGCCGCGCAGCGCCGCCGCCTGCCCATGGTCGAGATGCCCGAGTACGTCCTGGAGGGCGAGGACGGCCCGGTCCGGCTGCCCGAGGTGTTCGGCGGGGCGTCGCAGCTGATCGTCTACAACCACATGTGGTTCCCGGGGGAGCAGTGGCAGTGCCCGGGCTGCACCGGGTTCACCTCCCAGTTCACCCGGCTGCAGTTCCTCGACGACTTCGACGCCCGGTTCGTCGTCGTCACCCAGGGTCCGATCGACGAGGCGCTGACCTACAAGCGGCGCGTCGGGAACACCATGACCTGGTACTCGACGGCCAACAGCCCGTTCGGCGCCGACGTCGGGGCCCCGCCCGGCGGCGGCTTCGCGGTCAACGTGTTCCTCCGCGACGGCGACACCGTCTACCGCACCTGGCACACCGAGGGCCGGGGCACCGAGCAGCTCGGCTACACGTTCGGGCTGATCGACCTGCTGCCCTACGGACGCCAGGAGGAGTGGCAGGACTCGCCGGCGGGGTGGCCGCAGCAGCCCACCTACAGCCGCTGGGCCGGCTCCGAGGACATCGCCGCGGCCTACGGGACACCCGCCGGCTGAGACCGCCTGAGACGGACGTGGCGCACCGGGTGGCTCACCGGTGGCCACGTCCGTCCCGTGCCGCGGAGCGCGTCAGCGGTTGATCGAGACGATCTGCAGGACGGCGTCCGCTGCCGCCCCGTCGATCACCGACCGGTCGCGGGCCTGGTCGGGCTCGACCATCCGCACGCACAGCCGCCACAGCGTGGCGGAGTCGATGCGCAGGACGTCGCCGCCGGACGTCGACGGGACGCGTACCCACCCCGCGCCGCCGCGCTCCCACGACCAGGTCGCCACCTCGGTCTCGATGCGCAGCGCCGTCCCCGGCTGCTCCCGCGACCCGGTCGCGTTCCATCAGCGGGCGGAGGTCACTGCGCGCGTCCAGCCGACGATGAGACCAGGTCAGCGGATGCGGTCGTAGACCAGCGCCAGCTCGCCGTGCTCGCCCGCGGCCTGGCTCGCCAGCGCCCACTTCCCCGCGGGCAGCCCGTCGTCGAACAGCCGCGGTCCGCCGCCGAGGAACAGCGGGAAGACCATCAGCGCCAGCCGGTCGACCTGGTCGGCGGCCAGCAGCGCCTTGATGACGCTCGCGCTGGAGAGCACCAGGATGTCGCCGCCGTCCGCCGCCCTGAGGTCGGCGACCACGTCGGTGGTCGGCCCGTCGACGATCCTCGTCCGCTCCCACGGGGCCTCGGTGCGGGTCGAGGAGAGGACGACCTTGTCGGTGTCCACGAGCCACTTCGCGAAGCCCTCGTCGCGCGGGTCGGTGCCCTCGGCCCCGATGACGGTGGGCCAGAAGCCGAGGAACCCCTCGGCGTTGACCCGCCCGAGCAGGGCGGTCGTCGCCGATTCCCAGAGGCCGGTCAGGTGGTCGCGGGCGACGTCGGTGACGGCGTACGGGATCACCCAGCCCATGTCCACGGGGTCGTCGGCCCGGGCGTAGCGGCCGTCGAGGGACAGGCTCATGTTGGTGACGACCCGGCGGCCGCCGGTCTGCTCGGTCATGTCGCGCTCCTCGTGTCGGTGTTGTCGGTGCTGTCGGGGTCCGCGGCGAGGACCGCCGCGAGCCTGTCCAGGCTCTGCCCGAAGCCGATCTCGATGCCGGCGACGGGCTCCGCGGAGTCGACCGCGCTGTCGGCCACGCGGTAGTGGACGTCGAGGTCCGTGCCGGTGGCGGTGGGCCGCAGGTCCAGCTCGACGTGCGCGGTGAAGGCGGGGCCGCCGTCGGGGAGCAGCGGGGAGAGCCGGTAGGTGAGGCGCTCGAAGGGCCGCACCTCGTCGACGACCCCCTCGGCCCGCCCGACGACGACGTCGGAGCCGTCGGCGTCCTCGACGTCGCGGTACTCCTGCACGATCCGCCCGCCCGGCCGGGCCTCGAAGACGAGCTCGGAGACGCGCAGGTCGTCGGGCTTCCACCAGTCGGCGAGCAGGGCGGGGTCGGTCAGGTGGCGCCAGGCCCGCTCGGGGCGGCCCGCCAGCGACCGGAGGAACCGGAACGAGCGCCCGTCGGCCCATCCCGGCTCCTGCGCGGCGAGCCGCTCCGCGCGCAGGGCGCGCCCGTAGCGCTCGTGGGTCTCGTGCGGGCTGCCGGCCTGCTCCGCGGCGTCGGCGATCCGGACGAGCTCGGCGGCCAGGTCGCGCAGGGCGGCGGGCCGCAGCGCGTAGACGCGGCGCTGGCCGGAGCGCTCGGAGGTGACGACGCCCGCGCGCTCGAGGGTCTGCAGGTGCTTGGTCGTCTGCGGCTGCCGGGCCCCGGCGAGCTGGGCGAGGACGCCGACCGGGCGCGGCCGTTCGGCCAGCAGGTGCACGAGCCGCCGGCGGGCCGGGTCGGCCAGGGCGGCGAGGAGGGCGTCCACGGCAGTAGTATTCGCCACAAAAAATATTCGTGTCAAGGAATAGTTTGGACGGTGAGCGGGCTGCGCGAGGAGCGGGAGCGGCTCGGCAGCCGCCGGCGTGGAACGCCGCGGCCACCCTTTCCATGATCGTTTGCGGGTCGGCGGTCGCGGGCGCCGGATCGCGGTGGCCCCGGACGCCCGGTCGTGCCTGGCCGCCTACGCCCGGTTCGGGTGCGAGGGTCCTGGAACGGGTCGGCCCGCTGATCACGTGCTGCTCGTGGAGGGGACCGGCCGCGACCCGGACCTGCGGACTTTCGTGGACGCGGTCGAGCGCGAGCGCGGCCGGGGCACCGCCGGGACGGCCCGGCACGTCGCCGGCCGGTTCGGGCTGCGGCCGGGGCTGACCGAGGACGAAGCGGCCGACATGCTCTGGGCGCTGACCGCGCCCGAGCTGGCCGACCGCTTCGTCCGCCGGCGCGGGTGGACCCTCGACCGCTACGAGGCCTGGCTCGCCGGGGCCATGCCGACGCCCTGCTCGGGCCCGGGCCGGGCCCGGTCAGCGCCAGCCCAGCTCCGGGGCGAGGTGGGTGAGCACGCTCTCGACGACGTGGGCGTTGTAGTCCACGCCCAGCTGGTTCGGCACGGTGAGCAGCAGCGTGTCCGCGGCCGCGATCGCCTCGTCCTCGGCCAGCTCGGCGATCAACTTGTCGGGCTCGCCGGCGTAGGTCTTGCCGAACCGGGCGTTGCCGCCGTCGAGGAAGCCGACCTGGTCGGTGCTGCCGCGCTGCTGCCAGAACAGCTGCTTGTCGAGGTCATTGACGATCGGGAAGATGCTGCGGCTGACCGAGACGCGCGGTTCGCGCTCGTGCCCGGCGGCCTGCCAGGCGTCCCGGTACCGCTGGATCTGCTCGGCCTGCAGCTGGTGGAACGGCACGCCGGTGTCCTCGGAGAGCAGGGTCGAGCTCATCAGGTTCAGCCCCTGCTCGGCGGTCCACTCCGCGGTCGCCCGGGTGCCGGCGCCCCACCAGATCCGGTCCCGCAGGCCGGGGGAGTGCGGCTCGATCCGCAGCAGGCCCGGCGGGTTGGGGAACATCGGGCGCGGGTTGGGC
>JASLAP010000586.1 GCA_030147065.1 Pseudonocardia sp.
CGGGCAGATCGTCTTCGACGGAGCGCCATTGCCGGCCGAGGGCAAGGCCCTGGCCAGGCTCCGCAGCGACGTGGGAATGGTCTTCCAGAGCTTCAATCTCTTCGCGCACAAGACGATCCTCGACAACGTCACCCTGGCCCCGCTCAAGGTGCGCAAGATGAACAAGGGCGAGGCCGAGAAGCGGGGGATGGAGCTGCTGGAGCGGGTCGGGATCGCCAACCAGCGCGACAAGTACCCGGCCCAGCTGTCCGGCGGCCAGCAGCAGCGGGCCGCCATCGCCCGCGCCCTGGCGATGAAGCCGAAGGTGATGCTGTTCGACGAGCCCACCTCCGCCCTCGACCCGGAGATGGTCAACGAGGTCCTCGACGTGATGACCGCCCTGGCCAAGGAGGGCATGACCATGCTCGTGGTCACCCACGAGATGGGCTTCGCCCGGCGGGCCGCGCACCGGGTGGTGTTCATGTCCGACGGCGAGATCGTCGAGGACGCCGCCCCCGAGGCCTTCTTCTCGAACCCCACGTCAGACCGCGCCAAGGACTTCCTCGGCAAGATCCTCACGCACTGACGCGACACCGCCGGAACCCCCATCCGCTCCACGGAAGGACCAGCACGATCATGCGTCTGACCCACACCTTCAGGCTCGCCGCGGTCGCGGCGGCCCTGGCACTCGCCGCGACCGCCTGCGGCGGTGGCGGGGAGTCCCAGCTCGGCTCGGACGCCCCCGAGCCCTCGGTGGCCGAGGACGTCACCTTCGAGGCCGGTACCACCATGGCCGCGCTCGCCGAGGCCGACACGATCCGCGTGGGCACCAAGTTCGACCAGCCGCTGTTCGGCGCGACCGGGCTGTCCGACCAGCCGGAGGGCTTCGACGTCGAGATCGCCAAGATCATCGCCGGGAAGCTCGGCATCGAGCCGGACAAGATCACCTTCTCGGAGGCCCCGTCGGCCATCCGCGAGGAGGTCCTCGAGCAGGACCGCGTCGACATGGTGGTGGCCACCTACACGATCAACGACCGGCGCAAGGAGCGGATCAGCTTCGCCGGGCCGTACTACGTGGCTGGCCAGGACCTGATGGTCGCCGCCGACAACACCACCATCACCGGTCCGGACGCCCTGCGCGGCGCCAACGCCCGGGTCTGCTCGGTGGCCGGCTCCACCCCTTCGGAGACGATCAAGGAGTACGTCGACGAGGCCAACATCACCCTGTTCGACGTGTACTCCAAGTGCGCCGACGCGCTGCGCACCGGCCAGGTCGACGCCGTCACCACCGACAACGTCATCCTGCTGGGCCTGATCGACCAGAGCCAGGGCGCGTTCAAGCTGGTGGGCCAGCCGTTCACCGAGGAGCCCTACGGCATCGGCATCAAGAAGGGCGACGTCGCCTTCTGCGAGTTCATCAACGAGACCCTGCAGGAGGCCGTCGCCGACGGGTCCTACCAGGCTGCCTGGGAGGCCACCGCGGGCACGGTCGCCCCGGAGGCACCGACCCTGCCGCCGGCCGACGCCTGCAGCTGACGTCCGTCATGTGACACCGGGGCCGGTCCCGCGAGGTGACCGGCCCCGGTGCTGCACCGTGCCGAAAGGACCGCCGTGGGCGTCATAGTCGAGCAGTTCCCGCTCTACGTGCAGGGCTTCTGGGGGACGGTGCAGATCTGCATCTTCTCCGCGATCGGCGCCCTGATCATCGGCACGATCCTGGCCGGGTTCCGGGTCTCACCGGTGCCGCCGCTGCGCGCTGTCGGCGCGGCCTGGGTGACGGTCTTCCGCAACACCCCGCTGGCCGTCGTGCTGTTCGCGTTCGCGTTCGGCCTGCCCGAGATCGGGATCAACGGCCAGTACTTCTGGTTCGGCGTCGCCGGGCTCACCGCCTACACCTCGGCGTTCGTCTGCGAGGCGGTCCGCTCGGGCATCGGCTCGGTGTCGGCCGGCCAGGCCGAGGCGGCCCGGGCGGTCGGGCTGACCTTCTCCCAGTCGCTGTCGCTGATCGTGCTGCCGCAGGCCCTGCGCACGGTGGTCCCGCCGCTGGGCAGCGTGATCATCGCAATGATCAAGAACTCGGCGATCGTCGGCGCGTTCGGCGTCGGCGGCGACCTGTTCTCCGTCGGCATCCAGCTCGGCTCGGCCCAGGGCTACGCGGCGGTCGGTGTCCTCACCGGCGTGCTGCTGGGCTACCTCGTCCTCACCATCCCGGCCGGGCTGTTGCTCGGCGTCCTCGAGCGGAAGGTGGCGATCGCGCGATGACCACGGTCCTGTTCGACGCGCCCGGACCGGCCGCCCGCCGGCGCACCCTGATCTCCAGCGTCGTCGCCGGCGTGATCGTCGCCGGGGTGATCGTCCTGGTGCTCGTGCGGCTGGGGCAGAACGGCCAGTTCGCCGGCGAGCGGTGGTCGCCGCTGTTCAACCCGGTCGACGCCGACTTCGTCGCGGTGTGGACGCTGCTGGGCAACGCGCTGGTCGCCACGCTGACCGCGGCCGGACTGACGCTGGTCTTCGCGCTGACCATCGGCACCGCGCTGGCGGTCGCCCGGGTCACCGCGGCGCCGTGGTACCGGTGGCTGATCGTCGGGCTGGTCGAGCTGCTGCGCGGCACCCCGGTGGTCATCGCGATCTTCTTCGCGGCCCGGGTGCTGCCCGAGGTCGGGATCTCGCTGCCGCTGCTGTGGTACCTGGTGATCGGGCTGACCGCGTACAACTGCGTGATCATCGCCGAGATCATCCGGGCGGGCATCCAGTCGCTGCCGCGCGGCCAGTCCGAGGCCGGCTACTCGCTGGGCCTGACCCGCGGCCAGGTGCTCGGCTCGATCCTGCTGCCGCAGGCGTTCCGGGTGATGCTGCCGGCGCTGATCAGCCAGCTGGTGGTGATCGTGAAGGACACCTCGCTCGGCTTCATCATCACCTACCAGGAGTTCGTCCGGACCGCGAACCTGATGATCCAGGAGCTGCGCAACCCGATCCAGGTCTACCTGCTCGTCGCGATCATCTTCATCCTGATCAACTACGCGCTGGGCAAGCTCGCCGAGTACACCGAGCGGCGGCTGTCCCGGTCGAGCGCGACCTCCGCCCCGGCCGAGACGGAGACCGAACCGGCCGCGGTCGGCGGCTGACCCCCGCCGGTCAGCGGTTCTCCAGCCGCACCGGTTCGATGCCCTCCCCGGCCGGCAGCTCGAAGCCGAGCACCTGGCCGTAGAAGCTCAGCTCGGCGTCGAGCGCGCGGCGGATGTTCTCCGCCCGGCGGAAGCCGTGCTGCTCGCCCTCGAACAGCAGGTAGCCGACCGGGACCCCGCGCTCGCGCAGCGCCGCCACGATCAGCTCGCTCTGCGCCGGTGGCACGATCTCGTCCTCGCTGCCCTGCAGCACCAGCAGCGGGCGGCGCAGCAGGTCGACGTGGTGGATCGGCGAGCGGGCCCGGTACACGTCGCGGGCCTGCGGGTAGGGCCCGACCAGCCGGTCGAGGTAGCGGCTCTCGAACTTGTGCGTGTCGGCGGCCAACGCCTCCAGGTCGGCCACCCCGAAGTGGCTGGCCCCGGCGGCGAACGGGGTGTCCTCCCGGGCCAGCGCGGCCAGCGTGGTGTAGCCGCCGGCCGAGCCCCCGCGGATGCACAGCCTGGCCGGGTCCACCCGGCCCCGGGCGGCCAGCCACGCCGCGGCGGCCAGGCAGTCGGCCACGTCGATCACGCCCCACTGGCCGAGCAGTTCCTCCCGGTAGGACCGGCCGTAGCCGGTGGACCCGCCGTAGTCCACGTCGACGACCGCGAAGCCGCGGCTGGTCCAGTACTGCACGCCGGCGTTGAGCACCGGCGACGCCGCCGAGGTGGGCCCGCCGTGGATCATCACCAGCAGCGGGGGCAGCTCGCCGGGCGGGCCGGTCCGGTCGGGGTTGGCCGGCGGGTAGAACAGCGCGTGCGCGGTGCGCGCGGCGCCGTCGGCGTCCGCCGAGGCGAAGCTGATCGGTTCGGGCACCGACAGGTACCCCGGGTCCACCCCGAGGTCCCGCGGGGCGCGCAACGTGGTCAGCCGCGGACCGGTCGAGCCGCCGTCGGCCGCGGCTTCCGGCAGGTCGATGCGGAACACCCCGGTCTCCGCGGTCGGGCTGCCCGCCACCACCACCAGCGCACCGTCAGGCAGTGCGCGCAGGGCGGCCACCGAGGAGAAGCCGACGTCCAGGTCGGTGATCGTGCCGTCAGCGGTCCGCACCGCCAGCCGGTCGTAGCCGGCGCTGCGCCGGGCGAAGGCGACCGCGCCCTCGGGCAGGAAGTCGTAGCGGGCCGGGCCCAGCAACCAGTCCGGCCCGCCGATCTCGGCGGCGGTGCTCACCACCGGCTGGATGTCCGTGCCGGGCACCCAGCGGTAGAGGTTCCACCAGCCGGAGCGGTCGCTGACGAACCACAGCGACCCGTCCGGGTGCCAGCGCGGCTCGGAGACCGACTCCCCCGGTCCGCCGGCCACCACGGTGTCCTCGCCGGTGGCCAGCTCGCGCACCACCAGCGCGGTGGAGTCCCACGGCATCGACGGGTGGTCCCACTGCACCCAGGCCAGCACCTCGCCGTCCGGGCTCAGCCGCGGCGAGGCGACGAAGTCCGGGCCGGTGACCAGCACCTCGGGCTCGGACGGGGCGTGCGCGTCGAGCCGGACGACCTCGTTCACGACCTCGGTCGCGGCCGGGCCGTGGTGCCGCTCCCGGACGCAGACCATCGTCCGCCCGTCCGGGGCGAGCTCGCCGTCGGCGAAGCGGTCGCCGCGCGGGCGGGCCGGTTCCGGGGTGAGCGGCTGCGGGCTCCCGCCCGGCGCCAGCCGGTACAGCCGCTGATCGGTCCACTCGGCGAACCAGACGACGCCGTCGTGCACCCACCACGCCGCCCCGCCGTACTCGTGCACCGCGGTGCGCGCGCTCATCCCGGCCGGCAGCAGGTCGGTCGTGCTGCCGTCGGCCGCGCGGCGGACCAGCTGGACGCGCCCCTCGTCGGCGGGCCGGCCCTCCGACCAGACCGGGTCGGCGCCGTCGACGCGCAGCTCGCCCAGCCGCACCGCGGCGGCGACGACGAGCTCGGAGGTGATCGGGGTGGGCCAGGAGCCGTAGGGAGCGGTGGTCGTCGCGGCAGTCACAGCGTGCACGCTAGTGCGGATCCCGGTCGGAGGGCTCCTCCGCCGCGGTGTCCGCGCGCCCGGGGCGCGGCCCCCGTCGGTGCCCGCGGTCGCGGCGGGTCCGCAGTGCCGACCACAGCAGCCCGGCCGCCTCCCGCGCCCCTCCCGGACGCACCACCGGCAGCACGCCGACGGCTCCGGTCAGCCCGGTCCACCAGCGGATCGAGCCGTCCCCGCGGACCGTGCCCACCGCCGGCGCGGCGCAGGACCGGACGGGCATCGGCAGCGTCGGGTAGGTGGTGGCCAGCGCGGCGTCGCGGCAGGACCGCACCCGCACCGGTACCCGGACCAGGTCCGGCAGCTCCCGGGCGATCGCCGAGCAGTTCGGGCAGGCCACGTCGTAGACCACGACGACCTCGACGGTCCGCACCCGCCCAGCATGGCAAAGTGGTCCTGCGCGACGGCCACGCGGTCCGCGCACGACCACGGGAGGCGTCCAGATGACCGACCGCACCCAGCCGCCGGACCCGCCCCCGGGCGGAGCCGGCGCCCCGGAGCCGATCGAGGCCGACATCGTCGAGCCGGATGCTCCGGAGGTGCCGTCCGCGCCGCCCCCGCCGCTGCCCCCGCCCGACTACGACGAGCACGGCGTGCCGAGCCTGGACTACGTCCGGGGCAAGATCGAGGGCCGGTACGCCACCAGCGTCGGCGCCGCGGAGCTGGCCGGGGAGAGCGCGGCCGGGCGCACGGTCGAGCAGGAGGAGGCCGAGCGCGCCGACAAGGCCCGGGCCAAGCTGGAGGAGATCCGGCGGTCGCTGGGGCGCTGAGCCCGCGCACGGACCGGCCCCCGCCGCGGTGCTCGCGACGGGGGCCGGTGCGCGTCCGGGCGGGTCAGCCCTTGCGCCGGATACCGATCTTGTTGCCCAGCCAGACCAGCGGGTCGTACTTGCGGTCGACCACCCGCTCCTTGAGCGGGATCAGCGCGTTGTCGGTGATCTTGATGTGCTCGGGGCAGACCTCGGTGCAGCACTTGGTGATGTTGCACATGCCCAGCCCGTGCTCCTCCTGGGCGGCTTCCTTGCGGTCGGCCGCGTCCAGCGGGTGCATGTCCAGCTCCGCGATCCGCATCAGGTAGCGCGGACCGGCGAAGTTCTCCTTGTTCTCCTCGTGGTCGCGCACCACGTGGCAGGTGTTCTGGCACAGGTAGCACTCGATGCACTTGCGGAACTCCTGGCTCCGCTCCACGTCGACCTGGGCCATCCGGTACTCCCCGGGCTCCACCCCCTCCGGCGGGGCGAAGCTGGGGATCTCCCGGGCCTTGGTGTAGTTGAACGACACGTCGGTCACCAGGTCCCGGATCACCGGGAAGGTGCGCAGCGGGGTGACCGTGATGACCTCGTCCTCGGTGAAGGTCGACATCCGGGTCATGCAGGCCAGCCGCGGCCTGCCGTTGATCTCCACGCTGCACGAGCCGCACTTGCCGGCCTTGCAGTTCCACCGCACGGCCAGGTCCTGGGCCTCGGTCTGCTGCAGCCGGTGGATGATGTCGAGGACGACCTCGCCCTCGTTCACCAGCACCGGGTAGTCGACGAGCTCGCCCTTGTCCGAGTCGCCCCGCCAGACGCGGAAATGCTGGTCGTGGCTCATGCCTTCGCTCCCTGCCCGGCGGAGTCGGCGGTGCCCGTGTCGCGGTCCATCCCCTGGTCCGCGCGGTGCCCGCCGAGCTCCTCGCCCGTGTAGTACTTCTTCAGCTCATCCAGCTCGAACAGGTCGAACAGTTCGGGGCGCATCGCGATCTGCTCCTTGCGGACCAGCTCGACGTTGTCCTCGCCCAGCGCGGACAGCACCAGCAGCACGTGCCGCCAGTCGGAGTCCATCGCCGGGTAGTCGTCGCGGGTGTGCCCACCACGGCTCTCCTGGCGCTCCAGCGCCGCCTTGGCCACGCACAGCGAGACCAGCAGCATGTTGCGCAGGTCAAGGGCCAGGTGCCAGCCCGGGTTGAACACCCGGTGGCCCTCGACGCTGACGGTGCGGGTGCGCACTGCGATGTCCTGCAGCGCCTTGAGCGCCTGGTCCATCTCGTCGGCCTTGCGGATGATGCCGACCAGGTCGTTCATCGTCTTCTGCAGCTCCAGCTGCACCACGAACGGGTTCTCCCCGCCCTCGGTGGCACTGGAGAACGGCAGCAGCGCGCGCTTGACGGCCTCCTCGACGTCGGCCTCCTGGACCGCCGGGCGCGCCCCGTCCAGGGCGTCGACGTAGGCCGCCGCGCCCGCGCCGGAACGCCGCCCGAACACCAGCAGGTCCGACAGCGAGTTGCCGCCGAGCCGGTTGGAGCCGTGCATGCCACCGGCCACCTCACCGGCGGCGAACAGCCCGGGCACGATCGACATCGCGGTGTCCGGGTCGACCTCGACCCCGCCCATCACGTAGTGGCAGGTCGGGCCGACCTCCATCGGCTCCTTGGTGATGTCGACGTCGGCCAGCTCCTTGAACTGGTGGTACATCGACGGCAGGCGGCGCTGGACCTCGGCGGCCGGCAGGCGGCTCGCGATGTCCAGGTAGACGCCGCCGGCGGGCGTACCGCGACCGGCCTTGACCTCGCTGTTGATCGCCCGCGCGACCTCGTCACGGGGCAGCAGCTCGGGCGGGCGGCGGTTGTTGTCCGGGTCGTCGTACCAGCGGTCGGCCTCCTCCTCGGTCTCCGCGTACTGCTTGCGGAAGAC
>JASLAP010000619.1 GCA_030147065.1 Pseudonocardia sp.
GGCCACGCTGGCCGCGGAGCTGGGGCTCAACCGCAGCACGATCAAGGCGGTGGTGGACGGGCTGGCCGAGGCCGGCGTGGTCACCGAGGCGGTCCCGGCCCGGCGCAACGGCGCCGGCCGGCCGTCGCTGATGGTCATCCCCGAGGCCGAGGCCGCGGTGGTGCTGGCCATCGACGTCCGCGTCGAGCAGGTGGCCATGTCCATGGTCGGGATCGGCGGGCAGGTGCTGGGCCGGCACAGCTGGAACCTGCACAGCCGCACCCGCACCCCGGGTGAGGTGATCACCCACATCGCCGAGTCGGCGCAGCTGCTGGGCGAGGAGCTGGCGGTCACCGCCCTCGGTGCCGGGGTGTCGGTGCCCGGGGTGGTCCGCCGCGCCGACGGCTGGGTGCACGAGGCGCCCAACCTCGGCTGGCGCGACATCGCCCTGGGCGCCCGGCTCACCGCGGTGCTCAAGCTGCCGGTCCAGGTGGCCAACGACGCCGAGCTGGGCGCGCTCGCCGAGCACGTCCGGGGCACCGCGCACGACGCCACCGACCTGGTCTACATCTCCGCCGACAAGGGCGTCGGCGGCGGGGTGATCTCGGAGGGTCGCCCGCTGCGCGGCACCCGCGGCTACGTCGGCGAGCTGGGGCACCTGGTGGTGCGCCCGGACGGGCGCAGCTGCTACTGCGGATCGCGCGGTTGCTGGGAGACCGAGGTCGGCGAGGCGGCCATGTGCCGGGCGCTGGGCCTGCCCGAGGACACCCCGCGGGGGGTGGTGGTCGCCGAGCTGCGCTCGCTGGCCACCGCGCCGCTGCCCGGCCCGCTCGACGAGCTGGCCGAGTGGCTGGCCATCGGGCTGATCACGGTGGTGAACATGATGGCCCCGGAGCTGGTGGTGCTCGGCGACCTGTTCGCGGTGCTGCCGCCGCCGCTGGTCGAGCGGGTGCGCCGGGTGGTGCACGAGCGCAGCATGGTCAGCCGGGCGGTCGGCGGGACCCGGATCGAGATCAGCCCGCTGGGCCGCGACGCCAAGCTGGTCGGCGCCGCCGAACTGGCCTTCGAGCCCGTCCTCGGTGCGGTCTGAGTCCCGCGCCGGCCCCGGGACGGGCCCCGCCGGCCCGCCTCGGGGGGCTGGACGGGCCGGCGGGGGTCTTCGGGTGGGCTGGTCGGATCCGTCAGTCGCTCAGCGCGACGACCTCGCACGTCGCCGCGACCGCGGCGGCGTCGGCCAGGCCGGCCCGCTCCAGGATCGCGGTGCGCCGCGCCTCCAGCGTGCCGGCCAGGTTCTCGGCCAGCTGGGTGAACTCGGCGGCGGCCCGGGTCGGGTCGTCCTCGCGGCCGACGCGGGCGGAGAACCGCGGGAAGTCCGCGGCCAGCCGGCCGTCCAGCTGGGCCTCGTTGCGGGCCAGCTCCTCCTCCGCGCGCGCGGCGGCGGCGTCGTCGACCCCGCTCAGGTCGGGCTCGTCGCAGGTGATGTCCAGCGCGGCCGGCACCCGGTCGGCGCCGTCCTCGGCGGCGGGCTCCATCGCGTCGTCGGCCGGGGCCGGGGCCGGGGCAGCCGGCTCCTCGGCCGGCTCCTCGGCCGGCTCCTCGGCGTCGTCGGGTGCGGCCGCCGCGCCGTCCTGCGCCGCGTCGTCGGCCGTGTCGTCGGGCGCGTCCTCGGCGGGGGCCTGGCCGCGGTCGACCGGGCAGCGGTCGTCGATCTGCTGGATCCGGCCCAGGATGATGTCGGCGCGGTCGCGGATGGCGCCGAGCTTGTCGCCCAGGCTGCCGTCGGTGATCGTGGCCAGCACCCGGGCCTCGGCCTCCTGCTCGTCCTCCAGCAGCGCCAGCTGGGTCTCCCGGTCGCCGAGCTGGGCGGCCGAGCAGGTCGCCGGGGCGGCGGGCACGTCGATGTCGTCGAGCAGCAGGTCCTCGAGGTTCCCGCCGGCCGCGGACTGCAGCGCGACCGAGGTGGAGGCCGTGGTGACCGCGTCGGTGGCGCTGTTCATCAACGAGGTGGTGGCGATCAGCGCGACGGCGGCGAGGGTGGTGACCCCGATCGCCGCGTAGAGCGTGCGGCGGGTCGGGCCCAACCGGGAGTTCGAGGAGCGCATCGGGGGTCTCTCCTGGTCGATCGTCGACCCGGGGGGTGCGTCGCCGCCGTGCGTGGTGTCGGGGGAGCGGGGCGGTGGCGCGGCCGGGTCCTCGGGGCGCGGCACCGGGCGGCGCCGCTCTGACGTGCAGACGCTAGGAAGGTGGGTAACGGAGGGGCAACGGTTCGGCACCGGTCCGTCGCCGACCGCGTCGATCACCGCGCCGACCGTTGACGGGTGAACTACCGCGGCCCGCCCGGCGATCCGTCCGGCTGCTCGGCGCCGACGGTGAGAAATCCGCCGCCACGTACGTGCCCGACCTGCCGGCCGCGCGGCGGGGGCGCCTCGCCGCGTAGGCTCACCACGACCCGCGGGAGCCCACGATCCGAGGCTGAGAGGGCGGCAGGACCGGCCGTCGACCGTTCGAACCTGACCCGGCTAGCACCGGCGTAGGGAGGACCGTCGTGATCCGTGCGCGTGCGCACCGCCTGCTCCTCGTCCTGGTCTCCGCGATCGTCCTGGCCACCGGCTGCGCCGGCCCGGCCGGGGACGGCCCGGCCACGATCACCGTCCGGCTGGCCCTGGACTGGACGCCGAACACCAACCACACCGGGCTCTACGTCGCCCAGCAGCTCGGCTGGTTCGCCGAGGCCGGCCTGGACGTGCAGTTCCTGCCCTACACCACCACCGCGGCGGAGACCCTGGTGTCGTCCGGGGCGGCCGAGTTCGGCGTCAGCTTCCAGGACACCTTCACCTTCGCCAAGGCGGCCGGCGCCGACATCACCTCGGTGATGGCGGTGCTGCAGCACTGGGCGTCGGCGATCGCGGTGCGCGCCGACCGCACCGACATCACCTCCCCGGCCGACCTGGACGGGAAGGTCTACGGCGGCTTCGGCGCCCCCAGCGAGGAGCCGAAGATGCGCGAGGTCATCCGGCAGGCCGGCGGGACCGGGGAGTTCTCCACCGTGGTCCTGGGCACCGCGGCCTACGAGGCGCTCTACGCCGGCGAGGTCGACTTCACCGAGCCGTTCGTGGCCTGGGAGGGGATCGAGGCCGAGCTGCGCGGCCAGCCGCTGCGCACCTTCGCCTACACCGACTACGGGTTCCCGGACGCCTACAACGTCCTGCTGATCGGCAACTCGCCGTGGCTGGCCGACAACCCGGACCTGGCCGCCGCGTTCGTCCGGGCCGCCCAGCGCGGCTACCAGCTGGCCGCCGACGAGCCTGACCGCGCCGCCGAGCTGCTGATCGCGGCCAACCCCGGCGCCTTCCCCGAGGCCGAGCTGGTGACCCGCAGCCAGCGGCTGCTCAGCGAGCAGTACCTGCGCGACGAGTCCGGCCGGGTCGGGCCGCAGACCCTGGAGAAGTGGGCGGGCTACTCCGGTTTCGTCGCCGACTCCGGGGTGCTCGCCGGCCCGGACGGGGCCCCGCTGACCACCCGGCCGGACTTCGCCACCTGGTTCACCAACGACTACCTGGCCCGGCCGTGACCGCTCCGGCGCGGGCCGTCCGCGGGCTGCGCGGCGCGCTGCCGCCGCTGCTGCTGGTCGCGGCCGGGCTGGCGGCCTGGCAGTGGTACGTCACGGCCGCCGCCGTGCGCCCGCAGGTGCTGCCCTCGCCGCTGCGGGTGGTCACCGAGGGCTGGGCGTACCGGGAGGCGATCTGGGCCAACACCGTGCCCACCCTGCAGGTGACCGCGATCGGGTTCGCGGTGTCGCTGGCCGTGGGCTGGACGCTGGCGGTGGCCGTGGACTTCTCGCCGTGGCTGCGCCGGGCGCTGACCCCGCTGCTGGTCGCCTCGCAGACGCTGCCGATCATCGCGCTGGCCCCGCTGCTGATCATCTGGTTCGGCTTCGGGCTGCTGCCCAAGGTGCTGGTGATCGCGCTGGTCACCTTCTTCCCGATCGCGGTCGGGCTGATCGAGGGCTTCGCGGCCACCGACCGGCAGGCCACCAACCTGCTGCGCAGCATGGGCGCCTCGCCCTGGGCGCAGTTCCGCTACGTGCGGCTGCCCGGGGCGCTGCCGTCGTTCTTCACCGCGCTGCGCATCGGCATCACCTACGCGGTCACCGGCGCGATCTTCGCCGAGTACGTCGGGGCGACGGCCGGGCTGGGCATCTTCATGAACCTGCAGAAGAACTCTTTCCGCACCGACCTGGTGCTGGCCGCGGTGGTGGTCACCGCGCTGATCTCGGTCGCGCTCTACCTGCTGACGTTCCTGGTGGAGCGGTTCGTCGTCCCGTGGCGGCGCCGTGGCTGAGGTCGTGCGGGCCGAGGGGAAGCTGGTCGTCGACGGGCTGCGCAAGGCCTACCCGGGCCCGCTGCCGGTGCTCGACGGCGTGGACCTGGACGTCGCGCCGGGGGAGTTCGTGGCGCTGGTCGGGCCGAGCGGCTGCGGCAAGTCCACGCTGTTCAACGTGATCGCCGGGCTGGAGGCGCCGGACGCCGGCCGGGTCGTGGTGGACGGGGTCGAGGCGACCGGGCGGGTGGAGCCGTTCGCCTACATGCCCCAGCAGGACCTGCTGTTCCCGTGGCGCACGGTGCTGGACAACACCGCGCTGGGCCTGGAGGTGGCCGGGGTGCCGCGCCGGGCGGCCCGGGAACGGGCCGGGGCGCTGTTCGGTCCGTTCGGGCTGGCCGGGTTCGAGCGGGCCCGCCCGGCCGAGCTGTCCGGCGGGATGCGCCAGCGCGCGGCGCTGCTGCGCACCGTGGTGCAGGACCGGGCGGTGCTGCTGCTCGACGAGCCCTTCGGCGCGCTGGACTCGCTGACCCGCGCCGACATGCAGGTCTGGCTGGACGGCGTGCGCGGCGGGTACGGCTGGACGGTGCTGCTGATCACCCACGACATCCGGGAGGCGGTGTTCCTGGCCGACCGGGTGCTGGTGCTGGCCCCGCGCCCGACCCGGGTGCTGGCCGAGGTCGTGGTGGACCTGCCCCGCCCGCGCGAGCTCGGCCTGGTCACCTCGCCGGGGTTCGCCGCCCGGGAGGCCGACGTGCTGGTCGCGGTCCGGGCCGGGCGGGGGTGAAGACCGTCACCCCGGCCGGGCCCCATCTCGTGCACGCCGACCAGTGACCTGCGGCCCGGCCGTCGGTTACGGTCCGTCCTGACCGTCACGGAGGTGTCATGGACGACAGCGCACGGGTCGAGAAGGCCGCGCGACAGGTCGTGGAGACCCACGATCCACGTTCGGTGCCCCTGCGGGACTTCCTCGGCGCGTGCTACGACGCCGGGCTGTCCTGGGTGCACTTCCCCGAGGGCCTGGGCGGTCTCGGGGTGTCCCGCGGCCTGCAGGCCGTCGCGGACGAGATCCTGCAGGGCGCGGGCGGGGTCAACCCGTTCTACCTGAACCCGATCGGCCACGGGATGGCCGCCGCGACCGTGCTCGAGCACGGATCGCGCGAGCTGGCCGCGGAGCTGCTGCGCCCGCTGGCCACCACCGAGCACATCTGGTGCCAGCTGTTCAGCGAGCCGGGCGCCGGCTCCGACCTGGCCGGCCTGGCCACCTCCGCGGTCCTCGACGGGGACGAGTGGGTGCTCAACGGCCAGAAGGTGTGGACCAGCCTGGCGCACCGCGCCCGCTACGCGCTGCTGCTGGCCCGCACCGACCCCGACGCCCCCAAGCACAAGGGGCTGACCTACTTCGTGCTGGACATGCACGCCCCCGGCGTGGAGACCCGGCCGCTGCGGCAGATGACCGGGCAGGCCGAGTTCAACGAGGTCTACCTGTCCGACGCCCGCATCCCGGACACCCACCGGCTGGGCGCGGTCGGCAACGGCTGGCGGGTCGCGATGACCACGCTGATGAACGAGCGGTCCTCGATCGGGGGCAGTTCCTCGGTGCGCGGGGCCGGCGCGATCGCCGACGCCGTCGACCTGTGGGCGAGCCGCCCGGACCGGCACACCCCGGTGCTGCGCGACAAGCTGGCCGCGCTGTGGACCCGCGCGGAGGCCCAGCGGCTGACCGACCAGCGGGCCCGGCGGGCGGCCAGCACCGGCTCGCCCGGCCCGGAGGGCTCGATCGCCAAGGTCGTCTCGGCCGAGCTCAACCAGCACGTCTACGAGTTCTGCCTGGAGCTGCTCGGCCCGGAGGCCACCCTCTACGGCGACTACACGATGCGCGACATCGAGCGCGGCGAGGACTACCGGGGCCCGGTGCAGCAGCGGTTCCTGCGCGCCCGGGCCAACACCATCGAGGGCGGCACCTCCGAGGTGCTGCGCAACGTGATCGGCGAGCGGGTGCTCGGGTTGCCCGGCGACCTGCGCGCCGACAGCGGCAAGCCGTGGAAGGAGATCCCCCGTGGCTGAGCCCGTGGGTGCGATGGGAGTCGCCGAGGGCACTGCTGGCGGCGCTGCGGGCGGCACCGCGGTGCAGGACCCGCCGGCGCTGGAGTTCGTGTTCAGCTCCGAGCACGGCGACCTGCGCGAGGCCGTCCGCGACGTGCTGGCCGACCGGTCCGACGAGGCCGCCGTGCGCCGGGTGATGGAGTCCGCGAGCGGCTACGACGCCGACCTGTGGGCCCGGCTGGGCGGCGAGCTGGGCGTGCTCGGGCTGGCCGTGCCCGAGGACCGCGGCGGGGCCGGGGGCACCCTGGTCGACCAGGCCGTGGTGGCCGAGGAGTTCGGCGCGGCGCTGCTGCCCGGGCCGGTGCTGGGCACCGTCGGGCTGGCGATCCCGGCGCTCGTCGCGCTGGGATCCGGCGGGGAGGTCGACGAGCTGCTGGCGGCGCTGGTCGACGGCAGCCGCACCGCCGCCCTGGTGGCGCCCGAGCCCGGGGTGGCCCCGGAGGTCACCGCGACCGGCGACGCGCTCACCGGGCGGCTGGCCCAGGTCGTCGACGGCGGCGCGGACGTGCTGCTGGTCGCGGCCACCGGCCCCGACGGGTTCGGCCTCTACGCCACCGAGGGCGGCGACCGCACCCCGCTGTCGACGCTGGACCGCACCCGCCGGCAGTCCGCGGTCGCCTTCGACGCCACCCCCGCCCGGCTGCTCGCCACCGGCGAGGCCGCCGAGCGGGCGGTCGCGCACGCGCTGCGGGTCGGCGGGGCGCTGCTGGCCGCCGAGCAGGTCGGCGGGGCGCAGCGGATGCTCGACACCACCGTGGCCTACGCGAACACCCGGCTGCAGTTCGGCCGCAAGATCGGGTCGTTCCAGGCGGTCAAGCACCGCTGCGCGGACATGCTGGTGCTCGTCGAGCACGCCCGGTCCACGGCCTACCACGCCGCCTGGGCGCTGCAGGACGGCTCGGACGACCCGGACCTCGCGGTCAGCGTGGCCCAGGCCGTCTGCTCGGAGAACTACCAGCGGGTCGTCCAGGACGCCGTGCAGATGCTCGGCGGCATCGGCTTCACCTGGGAGCACCCGGCGCACCTGTACCTCAAGCGCGCGGTCACCGACGCCGCGCTGCTGGGCGGCCCGGCCGCGCACCGCGACCGGATCGCCCGCCTGGTGCTCGACACGGCCGTGCCCACCGGCACCGCGAAGGTCGCCGACGGCCACCTCGGCTGATCCCGCCCTACCCCCGCGCCCCACGTTGCCGGCGCCGCATGCCTGGAAAGCCACCTTCCGGGCATCCGGCGCCGGCAAAGTGGCTTTCCAGGCATCCGAGGGCCGGGGCGCGGGAGAGATCACCAGGGCGGTCGGGGGCGCGCAGTAGGGTGCGGGGCGTGCAGTTCGGCGTGCTCGGGCCGCTCGCCGTCACCACGGACGCCGGCGAGCCGGTGGTCGTACCCGGCGCGAAGGCCCGGGCGTTGCTGGCGGTCCTGCTGGCCCACCGCAACCGGGTCGTCTCGGCCGCCCGCCTGATCGACGAGGTCTGGGGCGACGACCCGCCGGCCGACGCGACCGGCGCCCTCCAGGTCCGGGTCTCCCAGCTGCGCAAGGCGCTCAACGACGCCGAGCCGGGCGCCCGCGAGCTGGTCGAGTCCCGCCCGCCCGGCTACCTGCTGCGGACCACCGCGGTGGACGCCGACCGGTTCGCCGAGCTGGCCGGCTGCGACGACGCCGACCGGCTGGCCGACGCGCTGCGGCTGTGGCGCGGCGAGCCCTACGCCGACCTGGTCGACTCCGGGTCCGCCCGCGCGGAGATCGACCGGCTGACCGAGCAGCGCCTGGCCGTGCACGAGCGGCTGGCCGCGGCCCGGCTGGCCCGCGGCGAGCCGGCCCTGGTCGCCGCCGAGCTGGCCGGGCTGATCGCCGAGCACCCGCTGCGCGAGGGCCTGCGGGCGCTGCACATGCGCGCCCTCTACGCGGCCGGCCGCCAGTCCGAGGCCCTGCGGACCTACGCCGAGCTGCGCGATCGCCTCGCCGAGGAGCTCGGCCTGGACCCCGGCCCGGAGCTGGTGGCCCTGCACGGGCGGATCCTCGCCCAGGACGCCGGGCTGGCCGCGCCGGCCCGGCCCGCTGCGGCCGCGCCGGTGCCGGTCCCCGCCGGCCTCCCGGCCCCGCTCGACGAGCTGGTCGGCCGCGCGGAGGCCGTGACCGAGTTGCGCGGGCTCCTCGCGGACCGGCGGCTGATCACCCTGGTCGGCCCGGGCGGGGTGGGCAAGACCCGGCTGGCCGTGGAGGTCGCCCGCGGGTGCGACGAGGCGCTGCTGGTCGAGCTGGCCGCGCTGCCCGCAGGCGATGCCGGCGTGGCCGAGCGGGTGCTCGCCGCCCTGGACGTCCGCGAGGTCGCCGGGACGAGCCTGCCCGCCGAGGACCGGGTGCTCGCCGCGCTGCGCGGGCGGCGGGTCGTGCTCGTGCTGGACAACTGCGAGCACGTGGTCGACGCGGCCGCCGCCCTCGTCGCCCGGCTGCTGCGGGACGCACCCGGGGTCGCGGTGCTGGCGACCGGCCGCGAACCGCTGGAGCTGGCGGGCGAGCTGGTCTGGGAGGTGCCCCCGCTGGCGCTGCCGGCGGACGGGGCGGACCTCGACGCGGTGCAGCGGTCGGCGGCCGCGCGGCTGTTCGTCGCCCGGGCGGCCGCCCGCGAGCGCACCTTCGAGCTCGACGAGCGCACCGCCCCGGCCGTCGCGCAGCTGTGCCGCCGCCTCGACGGCCTGCCCCTGGCCCTGGAGCTGGCCGCGACCCGCGTCCGGGCGCTCGGCGTGGCCGGCGTGCTGGACCGGCTCGACGACCGGTTCACGGTGCTGACCACCCAGCAGCGCGACGTCCCGGAGCGGCAGCGCACGCTGGCCGCGGTGATCGGCTGGAGCTGGGACCTGCTCGACGCCGCCGACCGGGCGGTGCTGTCCCGGCTGGCGGTGTTCCGCGGCGGCTGCACCGCGGACGCGGCCGCGGCGGTCGCCGACGCCGACCCCGACGCGCTGACCCGCCTGGTCGACCGGTCGCTGCTGGTGGTCGACCGCAGCGGGGCCGAACCCCGCTACCGGCTGCTCGAGTCCGTCGCCGCGTTCTGCCTCGACCGGCTCGACGACCCGGCGGGAGCGCGGAAACGGCACGCGGCGTACTACACCGAGCTCGCCGAGCGGGCCGACCCCGCCCTGCGCGGACCCGACCAGGCCCGGTGGCTGGCCCGGCTGGACGCCGAGTCGGCCGACCTGCGCGCGGCGCTGGAGCACGGCGGCGGCCCGCGCCTGGCCGACGCGCTGACCTGGTACTGGTTCCTGCGCGGCCGGTTCAGCGAGGCGCGCCGGGCGCTCGCCGACGGGGGGCACCCGGGCTGGCGGGCGGGGTTCGCGCTGCTGCAGGGCGCGACCCCCGCCGAGGCGGCCGTCCCGCCCGGGCTGACCGGCCGGGTCGCCTGGTTCGTCGCGACCGGGCTGATCGAGCGCAGCGAGCTGGCGCGGGCCCGGGAGCTGCTGGACGCGGCCGCGACCGGCGCCGACCGCTGGACCGAGGCCGCGGTGCTCAGCACCCGGGCGATGCTGGCCCACGCGGCCGGCGACCTGGACACCCTGGAGCGCTGCGGGCGCCGCAGCGCCGAGCTGTTCGCCGCGCTCGGCGACCGCTGGGGCCGGCTGCAGGCCACCACCTGGATCGGCGGGCTGGCCGAGATCCGCGGCGAGTACGACCGCGCCGCGGCCCTGCACGACGAGGGCCTGCGCTGGGCCGAGGAGCTGGCGCTGTGGCCGGAGGTGGGCGCGGAGCTGTCCTGGCTGGCCTGGATCGCCGTGCAGACCGGCGACTACGCCCAGGCCCGCGAGTTGGCCGAGCGCGCCCACCGGATCGCGGCCGAGCAGAGCTCGCCCGCCGCGCTGGTGTTCGCCGAGCTCAGCCTGGGCTTCGCCGCGCGCCGCGACGGCAAGCTCGACCTCGCCACCACCCACCTCGAGCACCTGGTGGAGATGGCCGCCGGGGAGGAGCAGCCGGCGATCTACCTGCCGATGGTGCTGCTCGAGCTGGGGTACGCCGCCCAGCAGGGCGGCGACCCGGCGGCCGCGCTGGACCTGCACCGGCGGTCGTTCGAGGCGGCCGCGGCGATCCCCGCCCCCCGCGACGAGCTGGGCGCGCTGGTGGCCGTGGCGACCGTGGAGCCGGACCCGGCGACCGCGGCCCTGCTGCTGGGATCGGCGGCCGCGGCCCGTCAGGCGACCGGGATCGCCGCCGACACCGCCGAGCGCGACGAGGTCGACCGCACCACCGCCCGCCTGCGCGCGGCCCTGGGCGAGGACGCCTTCGGGGCCGCGCACCGGGCGGGCGGGGCGCTGGAGCCGCGGGCGGCTATCGCGCGGGCCGGTACGAGGCGATGATCACGCCGCTCTTGTGCACCCGGGTGTCGATCAGCTCGAACGACGCCTTGGCGTCGGTCAGCGGGGAGGTCAGGCTCGCCGTGCCCTCCAGCACCGGGTGGATCCAGAACCGCACCTCGTCCACCAGGCCGGCCTTGACCAGCTGCACGGTCACCGAGCCGTAGCCGTACTGGATGATGTCGCCGCCGTCCTGCTGCTTCAGCGCGGTGACCGCCTCCACCAGGTCGCCCTTGAGGACCTCGGTGTTGTTCCACTCCGGGTTCTCCAGGGTGGTCGAGGCGACGTACTTCCTGACGTTGTTGAAGTACGCCGCGCCGGTGCTCGGGTCGCTCTCGTCGCGGGACGACCAGGCCGGGAACATGCCGTCGTAGGTCGCGCGGCCCATCAGCATCGCATCCGCGGCGTCGGTCTGGGACCCGGCGAAGGCGGCCGCCTCCTCGTCGAAGTACGGCATGGTCCACATCGGGTCATCGATGACGCCGTCGAGGGTGATGTAGGTCGAGTTGATCAGCTTGCGCATGTCGGGCTCCGTCCGTGCGGGGTGTCGTCCTGGTCTGGGTGCAACCCTGCCGGGCGGCGCTTACGAATCGCTTCCGGCCCGGTTTCGGCGCCCTACGGCCGGGTTCCCGCGGCGCGCCGGAACGTGGTCAGCGCCCGGTCGTCGAACAGCACGAACCGCACCTCGCCGACGCCGGTCGGGGTGGCGCCGACGGTGCTCAGCGCGATCCGGGCGGCGTCGTCGAGCGGCCAGCCGTAGGCCCCGGCCGAGATCGCCGGGAAGGCCACGCTCGCCGCGCCCAGCTCGTCGGCGACCCGCAGCGACTCCCGGTAGCAGGAGGCCAGCACGGTCGAGCGGTCCTCCCGGGCGGAGTGCACCGGGCCCACGGTGTGGATCACCCACCGGGCCGGCAGCCGGCCGGCCGTGGTCGCCACCGCCTGCCCGGCCGGCAGCCCGCCGGGGTAGCGGTCGGCGCGCAGCTCGCGGCAGGCGGCCAGGATCTCCGGGCCGCCGCGGCGGTGGATGGCCCCGTCGACCCCGCCGCCGCCGAGCAACGACGAGTTGGCCGCGTTCACCACGGCGTCCACCGCGGCCTCGGTGATGTCCCCGCGGACCAGCACGATCTCGGTCATCGCACCATCCTCCCGAGGCCCGCTCCGGCGGCCCTCATCAGGAGTGGGTATCCGGGGCGGATCGGCGTAACCGCGCGGCGCGGCCGGGCGAGGACCGGGCATGACCGTCTACCACGCGGGTCGCCCGCAGCGCCGCGGCGCCGCGCCGGGCCCGTGCCTGATCACCCGGCCGGCCGCCGACGCCGTCGTCGCCGCGCTGTTCGCCGTCACCGTGCTGGCCTTCCTGCTCGCCCTGGTGGCCCTGTCCGCCTGACGCCGCGGGGTGTGTGAGCCCACCCACCAGGTGCGGCGCGGCGGCCGGTGCCGCCGTAGGAAGTACCGGTGAGCACCGCGACCACCACCCGGGTCCCGCCCGGGGCGGGTGCTGGCCCTGGGCGGCCTGACGGCCTTCGGCCCGTTGTCGCTGGACCTGTACCTGCCGGCACTGCCGGCGCTGGCCGCGCACCTGGGCAGCACCGAGTCGGCCGCGCAGCTGTCGCTGTCGGTGTGCCTGGTGGGGTTGGCGCTGGGCCAGCTGCTGGTCGGGCCGTTCACCGACCGGGTCGGCCGGCGCCGCCCGCTGCTGACCGGGGTGGCGCTGTTCGTCGTCACCGCCGCGCTGTGCGCGCTGGCCCCGTCGATCGAGCTGCTGCTGGTCCTGCGGTTCGTCGGCGGCCTGGCCGGCGGGGCCGGCATCGTGATCGCCAGGGCGATGGTCCGCCGCCGCCCTCGTGCACGCCGTCGGCCACCTCCGGGGTCGTGCGCGGAAAGGAGTGCTATAGCCCGGCTTTCCGCGCACGACCCCCGGTGAGCTGGGACAGCCGGTCGCGGAGGTGGGCGCGCTGGGCCTCGTTCTGCGGCAGGGCCAGCGCGGCGGCGCAGGCGTCGGCGGCCTCGGCGGTGCGGCCGAGCCGGTCCAGCAGCTCGGCCCGGGCCGCGTGCGCGGGCGGGTAGTCGTCCAGGCCGGTGACGGCGTCCAGCTCGGCCAGCCCGGCACCGGCGCCGTGCAGCTCGGCGGTGGCCACGGCCCGGTTCAGCCGGACCACCGGGGTGTCCTGCACGGTCAGCAGCACGTCGTACCAGGACCGCACGGCCGCCCAGTCGGTCTGCGGCCAGCTCGGCGCGAGCGCGTGGCAGGCGGCGACGGCGGCCTGCACCACGTACGGGTCGGGCCGGCCCGGCGACCGGCGCAGGCCCTCGCCGACCAGCACCACGCCCTCGGCGATCCGGTCGGCGTCCCAGCGCGCCCGGTCCTGGTCGGCCAGCAGCACCGGGCGCCCGTCCGGGCCGCAGCGGGCGTCGCGGCGGGAGTCCTGCAACAGCTCCAGGGCCAGCAGGCCGAGCACCGAGGGCTCGCCCGGCATCAGCTCGGCCAGCAGCCGGGTCAGCCGGACCGCCTCCTCCACCAGCGCCGGGCGCAGCGGGCCGTCCCCGGCCGAGGCCGAGTAGCCCTCGTTGAACAGCAGGTACACCGTGGCCAGCACGCCGCGCAGGCGCGCGGGCAGCTCGTGGTCGGCCGGCACCCGGTACGGGATCCGGGCCCGGGCGATCTTCTGCCGGGCCCGGGTCAGCCGCTTGGCCATGGTCGCCTCGGACACCAGCAGCGCGGCACCGACCTCGGCGGTGGACAGCCCGCACAGGGTGCGCAGCGCCAGCGCCACCTGGGTGGCGCCGTCCAGGGCCGGGTGGCAGCAGGTGAAGATCAGCCGGAGCAGGTCGTCGCGGACGTCGGGGGGCGGCTCGTCGTCGGGTGGCCCGGTCAGCGCCACGGCGTCGGCCTCCTTCCCGCTGCGTGCCGCCTCCCGGCGCAGGACGTCGAGCGCGCGGCGGCGGGCGGTGAGGGTCAGCCAGGCGCGCGGCTCGGCGGGCACGCCGTCGCGCGGCCAGCGGGCCAGCGCCCGCTCGGTGGCGTCCTGCACGGCGTCCTCGGCCAGCTGCAGGTCCCCGGTCACCCGGACCAGGGTGGCCAGCACGCGCCGGCCCTCGTCGCGCACCAGGCGGACGAGGGCGGCGCGCGCCGCGGCCGGGTCGGTCACCCGCCGAACTGGATGATCGGGCGGACCTCGACCGCACCGTCCCACGCCCCGGGGATCGTCGCCGCGACCTTGACCGCCTCGTCCAGGTCGGTGCACTCCAGCAGGTAGAAGCCGGTGAGCACCTCCTTGGTCTCGGTGTAGGGACCGTCGGTGGTGACGATGTCGCCGCCCTTGCCGCCCTGCACCCGCACGGTCGTCGCGGTGTCGGTGGGGTAGAGCGCGGCACCGCCGCGGATGATCGTGGCGGCGGCCTCGCCGAACTCGTTGTACTCGACCATGGTCGAACCCTGCTCGGGGGCGGTCCAGTCGAGGTCGCGGGAGTAGATGATCGCTGCGTAGGTGGGCATCGGGGGCTCCTCGGGTCGGACCGGCCGCGGTGCGGGCCGGTTCACCCTATGAACGGACGGGTTCGGCGGAGAAGGACAACCGGTGGGGATCGTTCTCCGGCCCGGCGCGGGCAGTGATCGGACGTACCATCCGGGCGTGGACGACCAGGCCCTGCGCGGCCACACGGTGCTCGCCGACGCCGACGGCGCGGCGTACTCCTCGCTGCGCCGCCGCCCGGTGGACCGCTCCGAGCGGTACGCCATCGGCAAGGGCCTGCGCAAGCGGGTGCCGCGGTCGTCGCTGGGGGAGTGGCGCCCGCCGGCCGACCGGCCCGACCCGGTGCAGCAGGTCATGGACAGCCACGAGGGCCGGGTCGGGCGGCTGGTGCCGATCCGGGTGGGCCGGATGGTCGCCTCGCCCTACGGATTCCTGCGCGGCTCGGCGGTGGTGATGGCCGAGGACGTCGCGCACCTGCCGGCCACCGGCATCACCCCGGTCGTCTGCGGCGACGCCCACCTGGGCAACTTCGGCTTCTACGCCTCCCCCGAGCGGGACCTGGTGATCGACCTCAACGACTTCGACGAGGCCCACCCCGGCGGCTGGGAGTGGGACCTGCGCCGGCTGGTGGCCAGCATCTGGGTGGCCGGCCGGCAGAACGGCGCGTCCGAGGACGGCTGCGAGGCCGCGGTCGCCTCCTGCGTCTCCGCCTACCGCGACGAGGTCCGCTACCTCGCCGAACAGCCGCTGATGTCGCGGTCCTACCAGCGGCTCGACGTCGACCGGCTGGCCGAGAACACCGACGCGGGCGGCCTGCAGCAGGCCGTTCAGAAAGCGGCCCGGCGGGCCCGGCGGCGCACCAGCGACCGGGCGCTGCCGCGGTTCACCGAGCAGGTCGACGCCCGGCGGCGGATCGTCGAGGAGCCGCCGCTGATCACCCGGGTGGCCGACGCCGAGGCCGAGCTGCTGTTCGCCGCGATCGACGAGTACCTGGCGACGCTGGCCCCGCACTGGCG
>JASLAP010000638.1 GCA_030147065.1 Pseudonocardia sp.
TAGAGGTTCCCCGAGGTCGCCGGCTCGCCACCGGTCTGCGTCAGGCCCAGCTTGTCGATGCCGAAGGCGAGCGCGCGCTCGGCCGAACCCGGCCAGACCGCGTGCTGCCACACCAGCGCGTGCCCGACCAGCCCGCCGACGACGGTCTCCCGGCGCGGGCTGCGCAACCGCCGGACGATCACCCGGGCCACCCGCTCCGGCGGGACGACCGGCGGCAGCGCCCGCGGCCGACGACCGCTGTGGTTGCCCGCGTCCCGCCAGATCGGGGTGTCCACGGCCGAGGGCAGCACGGTGCACACGTCCACCCCGCGGATCCCGGCCAGCCGCAGCTCCTGGCGCAGGCTGACGCTCAGCCCGCGGATCGCGAACTTGGCCATCGAGTAGCTCGCCCCGTAGGGCAGCGCGATCACCCCGAGGATCGACGACACGTTCACGACCACGCCGTTGCCCTGCTCCACCATCTGCCGCAGCGCGGTGCGGCAGCCGTGCACGTAGCCCATGACGTCGACGTCGAGCACCCGGCGGACGTCGTCGAGCGGGATGTCCAGGAACGCGCCGAAGGTCATCACCGACGCCGAGTTCACCCACCCGTCGATCCGGCCGAACCGCTCGACCGCAGCCCGCCCGGCCGCCTCGACGGCCTCGGCGTCGGTCACGTCGGCCGGGCACACCAGCGGGGGCCACCCGCCCGACGAGCACTCGGCCGCGACGTCGGCCAGCGCGTCGGCGTCCCGGGCGACCAGCACCAGCCGGGCCCCCTGTTCGGCGAGCAGCCGGGCCGTCGCCCGGCCGATCCCGCTGGACGCCCCGGTCACCACGATCACGCTGTCCGACATCCGCACGGGGCCGGGATACCCGCGGGCACGGGGTCGACGCGCGCTCCGTCCAGCCGACCGGACGGCGGAGCCCTACTCTGCGCCGCGTGGTGACTGTGCGGCGCGAGACGAGCGCGGACGTCGACGCCGTCTGGCGGGTCCTCGCGGACGGTTGGCTGTACCCGTCGTGGGTGGTGGGCGCGTCCCGGATGCGCGATGTGGACACGGCCTGGCCTGCCGTGGGGGCGAAGCTGCACCACTCGCTGGGCGCCTGGCCGATGCTGATCAACGACAACACCGAGGTCGTGGTCTCGGTGCCGGACCGGGAGCTGACCCTGCGCGGGCGCGGGTGGCCGATGGGCGAGGTGAGCATCCGGCTGGAGCTCGAGCCGCTCGACGACGGCGGCTGCCTGATCACGATGAGCGAGGAACCCGCGTCCGGGCCGGCGACGCTGCTGCCCGGCCCGGTGCGCACCGTGCTGATGGGCCCGCGCAACGTGGAGACCCTGCGCCGGCTCGCCTACCTGGCCGAGGGCGGGTCGCGGTAGACCAGGTCCAGCGCCGCGGAGGTGATCCGGCGGCGCACCGGCCCGAGCAGCCTGCGGTTCTCCCCGAGCGCGGCGCGGGCGGCGAGCAGCCCGCACACCCCGTGCACCCCGCCGCCGGGGTGCGCCGACGCGCTGGCCAGGTACAGCCCGTCGACCACGGTCTCCGGCCGGCCGAGCCCGGGCACCGGCCGGAACACCAGCTGCTGGAACAGCTGGGCGGTGCCGCCGTTGACCGCGCCGTGCTCCAGGTTCGGGTCGGCCGCAGTGAGGTCGCTGGGCAGCTGGACGTGGCGGTGCAGGACCTTCGCGCCGAACCCGGGCGCGTGCTCCTCGACGACCTTGTCGATCCGGGTGGCCAGCTCGTCGGCGGACTCGTCGTCGCTCATCCCGCGGGGCAGGTGGGTGTAGGCCCAGACGCTCTCGGTGCCCTCCGGTGACCGGGTGGGGTCGGTCGTGGTCATCTGGCCGAGCAGCATGAACGGCGACTCGGGCAGGGTGTGCGACTCGATGTCGGCCGACCACCGGGTCAGGCCGCGCCCGTCCGCGCCGACGTGCACGGTGCCGGCCCCGGCGACGTTGCCCGCGCGCCACGGGATCGGCCCGTCCAGCGCCCAGTTGACCTTGACGACCGGGGTGTCCCACTCGAAGTGCCGCAGGTCGTCGTGCAGCCGAGCGGGCAGCGCCGACGCCGGCAGCAGCCGCTGGTACAGCGCGGGGGCGGAGACGTCGGCGATGACGGCCCGGCGGACCCGGACGGTCAACCCGGCCGCGGTGTGCACGGCGACCGCGCGGCCGCCGGCGACGTCGATCCGCTCGACGTGCTGGCCGGTGCGGATCTCGGCGCCGGCCGCGCGGGCCCGGCGCTCCAGCGCCGCGGCCAGCTCGCCGGCCCCGCCGACCGGGGCCGGGAAGCCGTACTGCTGGCCCAGCATCACCAGCAGCCAGCCGAACACCCCGCTGACCGAGGCGTCCGGCGGGGCGTCGGCGTGCACGGCGTTGCCGGCCAGCAGCAGCCGGCCCGGCTCGCCGTCGAACAGCTCCTCGGCCATCCGGCTGGCCGGCAGGGCCAGGAACCGGGCCAGCCGCAGCGCCTCCGCGGTGCCCAGCCTGCGCAGCAGCCGGGCCGCGCCGCGGACCGGCGGGAACGCCGTGAACAGCGCGTCGAGGACGAGGTCGCCGAGGTCGTCCCACTGGGCGCACAGCCGCAGCCAGGACTCGCCGTCGCCGGGGTGGTGCTCGTCGAGCCCGGCGGCGGTGCGCTCGCGGTCGCGGTACAGGACCGCGGCCGGGGAGCCGTCCGGGCGCGGCGGGTGGGCCAGCACGCCGGGCGCGTGCGCCCACTGCAGCCCGTGCCGGTCCAGCTCCAGCGCGCGCAGCACCGGCGAGGCCGCGCCCAGCGGGTAGAAGGCGCTGAACAGGTCGGCGGTGAACCCGGGGTGCAGCTCGGCGGACCGGACCGCGCCCCCGACGACGTCCTGCGACTCCAGCAGCACCACGTCCCACCCGGCGTCGGCGAGCACCGACGCGGCGACCAGGCCGTGGTGCCCGCCGCCCACCACCACGGCGTCCGCACTCATCTCCGGCATGCCCGCAGTCTCGTCCGTCCCCGCCCACCCGGCACCCGCTGGCGCCCGACGGCTCACTCCGGGTGATCGACAGGGCTTGCCGGCCCCGTTCACGGGTATCGAGGGGGGTGACCACAGACCCGGGCGGACGCTCCGCCGACTGGCTCCGACCGCCCCGGCTGGCCACCGGCGAGGAACGCAGCGCCACCCGGCTGGAGCTGTTCTACGACCTGGCCTACGTGCTGGTCGTCGCGGAGCTGGCGGCCGCGTTCCTGAAGAACCTGACCTGGTCCGGTGCGGCGGTCTTCGCCGGGCTGTTCACCGTCATGTGGTTCTCCTGGGTGGGCACCACGCTCTACGCCAACCGCTTCGACACCGACGACGTGCTGTTCCGGATCGCGCTGCTGATCGAGACCGGGGCGATCGCCGGCTGCGCGGCCGCGGCCACCGGCGGCATCGGCGAGACCGCCGTTCCGTTCGCGGCCTGCTTCCTGCTCGGCCGGCTGGTGCTGGTCGGGCTGTACGTGCGGGCCTGGTGGCACGTCCGCGACGAACGCGCCACCATCGTCGTCTACCTGGCCAGCACGTCGGTGTCGGCGACGCTGTGGGCGGTGTCGCTGCTGGTCCCCGCACCCGCCCGGTACGTGCTGTGGGGGGTGGCGGTGGCCGTCGACGCGGCCGCGCCGTTCGTCGCGACCTGGCGCGGGGACACCGCACCGCTGCACATGGAGCACCTGCCCGAGCGGTTCGGGCTGTTCGTGATCCTGGTCCTGGGCGAGATCGTCGCCGGCATCGTCACCGGCGTGCACGACGCCAAGTGGGTGGCGCCGACGGTGACGGTGGCCGCCGTCGCGTTCGTCATCGCGGCGTCGCTGTGGTGGACCTACTTCGACGCGGCCTCGGTGAGCGGGCAGGAGGGGCTGCAGGACGACGACGGCGACGAGACCGCCGAGGAGGAGGTCGACGAGCGGTTCGACCTGTACATCTACGGCCACCTGCCGCTGGCGCTGGGCATCGCCGCGACCGGGGTGGGGCTGGAGGAGCTGGTGCTGCACCCGGACGAGGCGCTGCCCTCGCCCGCCGGCTGGGTGGCGATCGGCGGGGTGGCGCTGTGCCTGGTCGGGGCGGGGATCGTGCTGGCCGGGGTGCGTCAGCGGATCGGGGCCATGTGGCCGTGGCCGCTGGCCGCGCTGGCCCCGCTGGCCGTCCTGGCGCTGCTGGGCGTGCCGGTGCTGCTGCTGGTCTCGCTGCTCGCGGCGACCACTGTGCTGGTGGCGGTCCTGGGCGCCCGCAAGCGCCGCGCGGAGACGCCCGCGGTGGCCTGACCGTCAGCGGCGGCGGCCGACGCCGCCGTAGGCCTCGATCGGGCGCGGCGGGGTCGGGCCGTCGGGGCGCCAGCGGGTGATCGGGACGAGCCCGGGTTCCACCCAGTCCAGCCCCTCGAAGAAGCTCTCGATCTCGTCGGGCTCCCGGAAGGTGTACGGCGACGCCCCCGTCTCCCGGTAGACGCGCTGCGCCTGCGCCATCGCCGCCGGGGAGTGCACGCGGCCGGCGTCGGCGACCACCAGGTAGCTGCCCGGGCAGGTCCGGTCGACGACGTAGCGGACGAGGTCGCGGGCCTCGTCCAGGTCCTCGATGTGGCCGAGCACCCCGAGCAGCAGCACCGCGGCCGGCCGGCCGGGGTCGAGGATCTCGACGACCCGCTTGGCCAGCCCGGACGGGTCCTGCACGTCGGCGCCGAGGAAGTGCGTGGCGCGGGTGCCGGCGAGCAGGACCTCGGCGTGGGCCTGGACGAGCGGGTCGTGGTCGACGTAGACGACCACGGACTCGGGCGCGACGGCCTGCGCGACCTGGTGGGTGCTCTGCGCGGTCGGCAGCCCGCTGCCGATGTCGAGGAACTGCCGGACGCCGGCCTCCGCGGCCAGGAAGCGCACGGTGCGCCGGAGGAAGGCCCGGGACTCGCGGGCCACCGCGGCCATGCCCGGGTCGACGGCCAGCCAGGCGTCGCCGGCCGCCCGGTCGACCGCGAAGTTGGCGGTGCCGCCCAGCCAGTGGTCCCAGATCCGGGCGGCGTGCGCGACGGTGCTGTCGACGCCCGGCACGAGGGGTGGGCGGGGTCGTCCGGCGGCTTCGTCCATCACGGTGTGTGCCTGCCTCCTCCGCTGGAGCGACCCTCGGTGCCGGTCCGTGTCGACGCCACTCTCCCGCGTGATCATGTCGAGGCTCAACGGGAAGGGTGCCCGACGATGCCGGGTCGTGATGCGCGCTGCGTCCGACCGGGCTCAGCCAGCCGACCACGGCCGCAGCCGGGGCCGCCAGGCCGGCACCGCGGCGCGGTAGGCGGCGTACTCGGCGCCGAACGCCCGGGCCAGGGTCGGCTCCTCGTACCAGCGGACGAACGCGGCCGTGGCCGCCCACACCACCAGCGCGTACCCCAGCACGGACACCCGGCCGAGCAGCAACCCCTGCCCGACGATCATGGTGACCACGCCGACGTACATCGGGTTGCGGACGTACCGGTTGAACCCGCCGACGACGAGCCGCTCGGTGGGCGCGACCGGCGCCGGCGTGCCCCCGGCCCGGACGAACTGCCCGAACGCGTGCACGAGCGGCACGAGACCGGCCCCGACCAGCACCGCGCCGACCACCCGAAGCCACCCCGGCCACGGCTCCCCCGGCTGCCACCCGGTCATCGCCCACGGGATCACGCCCACGACCGTCCCCGGGGCGGCGAGGAAGAACGCCGCACTGCCCCATGCCGCGGCCGACCTGCGCACGGGTGAACAGTAGTGAGACAGTAGTGAGCAGGAGCGACGAGTGGGCGCCGCGGCGACGACCCGGCCTTGCCCCGAAACGAACGATCGTGCTAAACAGTGGCCATGAGGCGGGGCGACGCGACGCGCGAGGTCATCATCGAGGAGGCCGAGCGGCTGGCCAGCCGGGTCGGGCTCGGCGGGCTGACGATCGGGTCGCTGGCCGCCCAGACCGCGCTCTCCAAGAGCGGCCTGTTCGCCCACTTCGGCTCCAAGGAGTCGCTGCAGCTGCAGGTGCTCGAGCACACCACCGAGCGGTTCACCGACGAGGTGGTGCGGCCCGCGCTCAAACAGCCGCGCGGGGAGCCCCGCCTGCGCGCCCTGCTGGAGAACTGGCTGAGCTGGGCCTCCGGAGCCGGCGGCTGCCTCCTCGTCGCGTCGGCGTTCGAGCTCGACGACCAGCCCGGGCCGGTGCGCGAGCGACTGGTGCGCGATCAGCGCGACTGGCTGGACACCATCGCGATGATCGCCTCCGGGGGGATCACCGAGGGCCATCTCCGGCCCGGGCTCGACACCCGCCAGTTCGCGCAGGACCTGGAGGGCGTGTTCCTCGCCTGCCACCTGAGTCTGCGACTGCTGAACGACGCCGAAGCCGCACAGCGCGCCCGGCGATCGCTGGATGCCCTGATCACCGCCGCCCGCCCGTAGGCGGCCCTGTGCCGAAGGAGGCCGGGATGGCCCCGTCCACCGCACCGAAGACGATCGTTCGTGCTTTTCGCTTGCTGGAGCGCGCGGCGCCCGGAGTCGGGGAGCGCTGGGCGGCCCGGCTGTGGTTCACCGCGCCGCCGCCGCTACCGCTCGACCGACTGCCGGTGCCCCCGCCGGGCGAGGAGGTGGGCGTCGAGCTGGACGGCCGCCGGTTGCGGGCGACCGCGTGGGGCGCGGGGCCGCTGGTGCTCCTGCTGCACGGCTGGGGCGGGCGGTCCGAGCAGCTCGGGGCGTTCGTGGCGCCGCTGGTGGCGGCCGGGCACCGGGTGGTGGCGCTGGACGCGCCGGGCCACGGACGGTCCGGGCCCGGGGAGCTGGGCGGACGGCGGAGCACGGTGCCGGAGTTCGCCGCGGCCCTGCGCGCCGCGGCGGCCCAGCACGGGCGGCTGCCGGGCGAGCGGAACGGTCGTCCGCACGCCGTGGTCGCCCACTCGTTCGGGGCTGCCGCGGTGGGCCACGCCGTGCGGGGTGGCCTGCGGCCCGGACGGCTGGTGCTGCTCGCGCCGATGGGCGACCCGCGCCGGGCGTTCGCCGGGTTCGTCGCGCGGCTGGAGCTCGGCCCGCGGGTGCGCGCCGGGCTGGAGCGCCGCGCGGTGCGCACCGCCGGGCTGCCGTGGGAGGCGTTCGACCTGCCGGCGACCGCGCTCAGCACGACCGTCCCGCCCACGCTCGTGGTGCACGACCACGGCGATCGCGAGGTCGGCTTCCGCGACGGCCAGGAGACCGCGCGGGCCTGGCCGGGCGCCCGGCTGCTGGCCACCGAGGGCCTCGGCCACCGACGGCTGCTGCGGGACCCCGCGGTGGTCGAGGAGGTCGTCGCCTTCGTGGCGGCGCCGGTTCCCGCCGCCCCGGGCCGGTGGTCCGCGTGAGCGCCCCGACGGTCGGGCCACCCCCGGCCGCGACCTACTCCCCCGGCGAACCCGCCCCGGAGGTCGCCGTCCGGCCGGTCGAGCCGTGGGAGGCCGGGCACGTGGCCGACGCCGTGTTCGCCGGGCTGTCGCCGCGCAGCCGCCTGATGCGCTTCCACGCCCCCGTACCGCGGCTGCCCGCGAGGGTCCGGGCGGCGCTGGTCGCCGTGGACGGTCACCGCCACGCCGCCGTGGTCGCGCTCGCGTCGGACGCCGACGGTCGCCCGGCGCCGGTGGGGGTGGCCCGGGTGATCGGACCCGGGCACGGCCGTGCCGACCTGGCCCTCGCCGTGGTCGACGCCTGGCAGCGGCGCGGCCTGGGCCGGCGGCTGCTCGCGGCGGTGTCGGCGCTGGCCGAGGAGATCGGCTACACCGAGCTGCGCGGCAGCGTCCTGCCGGACAACGCGGCGATGCTCGCGCTGGCCCGGCGGCTCCACCCGGGGGTGCGGCCGCGCTGGGACGGGGAGGCGGTCGAGCTGCTCGTCCCGCTGGGCGCCGCGGCGGTGACGACCACCGACGAGGACGTCATGGCCGACCTGCTGAGCCGCTGAGGGCACCGCGCACCGGTCTCGCCCCCGCGGCCGGCCGCGAAGCGTCTCGGCAGCGCCCCGGGTGGGCACCGCGACCTCCACCCGAGGGGTCTGCGGGCCCTTCGCGGGGGCACCCGGGGCCGTTGTATCGTCGCCTCAGGTCAAGAGCGCCAGCGCCAAGCCCCGGCTCGCTGGCCGGCAACCCTCCTCCGCGGTGGGGTGCTCCGGGTGACGACCAGGCCGCCGTGCCCGTCGCCGGTGGCAAGCGCGGACCCGACGACGACCCGGGTCCCAGGAGGGTCCGGAGGACCGTCATGACCGCTGTGCTGCCCGCCCGACCCGCCCCCGCCGCCGAGCCCGGGCTGCCGCCCCTGGTCGGTGCCGACCTGCGGGTCCCGCTGGTCACCGGGGGGTGGGTGCGGGCGGCGAACCTGGACCTCGCGGCGAGCGCGCCGGCGCTGCGCGCGGTGGCCGACCACGTCGCCGACCTGCTGCCCCACCACGCCAGCGTGCACCGCGGCGCCGGGTACGCCTCGCAGGTGTGCACCGCGGTCGTCGAGCGGGCCCGGGACGCCGTGGCGGCGTTCGTCGGGGCCCGCGGCGGCGACGTCACCGTGTTCGCCCGCAACACCACCGACGCGCTGAACCTGCTGGCCGCGTGCGTCCCGGGTCCGGTCCTGCGGCTGGACCTGGAGCACCACGCGACGCTGCTGGCCTGGCGCTCCGGGCGGGTGCTGCCGGCCGCGGCCACCGTCGGGCAGACCCTCGACCGGCTGGCGGACGCGCTGGCCGCGGGGTCGGCCGCGGGGCCGTTCGCGCTGGTCGCGGTGACCGGGGCGTCCAACGTGACCGGGGAGGTGCTGCCGCTGCGCCGGATCGCCGAGCTGGCCCACGCGGCCGGCGCCCGGGTCGTCGTGGACGCCGCCCAGCTCGCCCCGCACCGCCGGGTCGACCTGGCCGCGACCGGGGTGGACTACCTGGTGCTGTCCGGCCACAAGCTCTACGCGCCCTACGGCGCCGGGGCGCTCGTCGGGCCGCGCGACTGGCTGGACGCCGCCCCGCCGTACCTGGCCGGCGGCGGCGCGGTCACCGCGGTCGGCGGCTCCGACGCCACCGGGACGACGCCGACGACCTGGGCGCCCGCCCCGCACCGGCACGAGGCCGGCACCCCCAACGTCCTCGGCGTGGCCGCGCTCGCCCAGGCCTGCCGGGTGCTCGACGGCGTGCTCGACACCGCCGCCCCCGCCCACGAGCGCGCCCTGCTCGACCGCCTCACCGCGGGGCTGGCCGGCCTGCCCGCGGTGCGGCCGCTGCGGATCTGGCCGGACGCCCCGGACCGGGTCGCGGTCGTCTCGTTCGTCGTCGACGGGGTCGCGCCCGGGCTGGTGGCGGCATACCTGTCGGCCGAGCACGGGATCGCCGTGCGGGACGGGAAGTTCTGCGCGCACCCGCTCGTGGACCGGGTCGCCGGGCCGACCGGGGCGGTGCGGGCGAGCCTGGGGCTGGGCAGCACGGCCGAGGACGTCGACCGGCTGGTCGAGGCGCTGCGCGAGCTGGTCGGGCCCGGCCCGCGCTGGGACTACGCCGTCGTGGACGGCCGCTGGGCGCCGGTCCCGGACCCGCGCGACCTCGACCCGTTCGGCCTCGGTGCCGCCCGCCCGGTGCGGGGTTGCACCCCGTCCACCCCGGAGACGACCACTACGGACCGCAGTGATGGACCTGGCTCGCCCGGTCGGCACGTTCGACGTGACCGACCGTGACGAGCCGGCGACGATCACCGCCCGGACGGCGGAACGCGGGCCGTCCCGAGCGGCGTAGCGTCCGCCCGAGCACCGGTCCGACCAGGGGGAGTCCGCCGTGCCCGTCACCCGTCGCAGTGTCCTGCTCGGCCTGCCCATGGCCGCGGCCACGCTCCTGGTCGCCCCGGCGGCGGCGGGCGCGACCCTGCCGCAGCAGAGCCCGATCGACCTGCGCCGCGCGACCGCGGTCCGACGCCCGGACCTGCCCGCGCTGCAGATCGAGTACCCCCGCGAGGTCGACCTGCGGGTGCGCTACGTCAGCCGCGACCTCGACGACCCGGCCGGCTGCGACACCCGCGGCCGGGAGGAGACGATCGAGGCCGAGGTACCCGAGGGTGCCGCGGCCGTCGTGCTGGGCGGGCGGCGCTACGCGCTGCGCCAGTTCCACTTCCACACCCCCGCCGAGCACACCCTCGACGGGCGGCGGCCGCCGCTCGAGCAGCACTTCGTGCACGCCGGCCCGGACGGCGAGACGCTCGTTGTCGGCCTCCTGCTGCACGGCGGCGGACACGGCGGCACCGCGGCCGACCGGGTGCTCACCGACCTGCCCGGGGAGTGCGGCGACGAGATCGAGGTGTCCGGCGTCGACCTGGCCGGCGCCCTGCCCCGCGATCTGACCACCTTCCGCTACACCGGGTCGCTGACCACCAGCCCGTTCACCGAGCCGGTCGCCTGGAACGTGCTGGCCCGGCGCGGGCGGGTGGCCTCGGCCACGCTGGACGGGTTCCGCTCGCTGTTCCCCGAGGGCGACGCCCGGGAGACCCAGCCGCTCAACGGCCGCACCGTCGCGCTGCGCCCGCAACGCCCGCACGGCCACCACTGAACGATCAGGCGGCCACGGTCAGCGCGACGGCGGCGGCGGTCGACGCCAGCGTCCGGACGTGGTTCCAGGCCGTCCAGCGGCTGGCGTAGCGGGCCCAGAACGGGTCGTCGCCCCCGGCGTCGACCCGGTCGAGCCGATTGTTCAGCGGCACGTTGAACACCATGGTCACGCCGAACGACCCGACGACGTAGAGCACCGCGCCCAGCACCCCGACCAGGTCGCCGGGCGCCAGGACCACCTGCACGACGCAGGCCACCGCCGTCCCGACGAACACGACCAGGAACGGCGCCCGCACGATCGTCACGTTGACCGTCTGCATGACCGCGACCCCGTGGCCCGGTGGCAACCGGGCGAACGCCGGCATCACCGCCACCGAGAACACGAAGAACACCCCCGCCACCAGGCCCGATCCCACCGCGGTGGCCACTCCCAGCACGTCCATCCCGGACTCCTCCCGTAGTGCCTCCAGCCTGGTGACCACGGGCGGGACGGAGAATCGTCGGGCGTCGCGCGGGGATGCGAGATCGTCCAACGCGGGCGTCGACCGTGCTGCGACGAGCGGCAGCGGGACCGAACAGTGCATCGCCGTGTCCGCCATAAGGAGTAGCCGCCGGGCCGCTCGTCGCTCGGCACCGCACTTTCGACCCAGAGTCGTCGACAAGGGCTCCGCGACCGCCGCCGGTTGCCTAACTTCAGCACCGGATCAATGACGGCACGGTCACGAACAGGACACGGGACTCCCCACCCAGCCGGTTCCCCCGAGAACCGGACGTCCAGCCGGGCCGTCGATCCGGAAGGCAGGTCCGTGGCTCGGCATCGCTCCCCCCGGGGCCGGCGCCCGCACCAGCCCCAGCCGTTCGCGGTCAGCACCCGCGCAACGGACGGGGGTGGCGGCGCGCACCGGTCCGTCTCGGCCCCGCTGCGGCGGGGTGCCACCGCTGTCGCCGTCACCGGCGGCGCGCTGACCCTCGTCGGCGCCGCGGTCCCCACCGTGGCGCAGGCGGGTGACTCCGTCGACGCCCCGGCCCTGGCCGCGTACACTGCGCTGCCGGTGGCCGCGGCCGAGCCGGCCCCCGCCGACGCGCTCATGCTGCCGAGCATCGAGCCGGTCGCCCCGGCGCCGATGGTCGGCGCGACCGACGGCGCAGCACTGGTCAAGGCGGCCGGCCTCTACGAGCAGGAGATCGCCCGGGTGGCCGCCGAGCAGGCGGCGGCCCAGCAGCGGGCCGCCGAGGAGCAGGCCGCCGCCGCGGCCCGGACCCCGGACCCCGACGACGAGGAGTCCGACGAGTCCGGCGGGTACGACGGGTCGGGCGACTCCGGCGCGTCCGGGTCGCCGGGCTGCGACATGGACACCGGCGGCCTCGGCGCGGTCAAGTCGCACGTGCGCGACGCCGCGGAGTTCCTCGGCTGCCAGTACGGCGAGCCGGCGATGCACGGCGTGGCCGGCCGGGCCGGCACCTCCGACCACCCGGGCGGGCTGGCCGTGGACTTCATGGTCGACCGCTCGACCGGCGACCGGCTGGCCCAGTGCGCCCTGGACAACCAGGACGCGCTCGGCATCAAGTACGTGATCTGGGAGCAGGCGATCAACCACGGCAGCGGGTGGGACCCGATGGAGGACCGCGGAGGCGCCACCGCCAACCACTTCGACCACGTGCACATCTCGTTCGACTCCGGCCGCGGCAGCGGCGACCTCGGCAGCTGCTGAGGCCGTTCGTCGCACCCACTGTGACGCTCGACCCACCGAACGTCACGACATCGGCAGCCGTCCGCTAGCGTCTGCTCCGGATCACCGAGCGACCCGGTTCCCCCGCGGGCACGCACGCCGGCCTCCCCACCGGCCGTCCGCCCGGGTCACTGATTCCGGAAGGCTGGCCGTGTCTGCGCACCGCTCCCCCGGTGGACGACGTACGCCCTCCGGCACGGGTCTGCTGACCCGGCCGGAGGTCGCCCCGCGCCCCGCCCGCTCGACCTCCGCCGTCGCCACCGCCTGGCCGCCCCCGGCCCCGGTCCGGCCGGCACCCCCGGGCCGCCACCGCGCGGTCGCCCGCAACGGGATGGCCTCGGCCGCGGCCGGCGCGCTCGCCGTCGCGCTGCCCGCCATCCCGGTCGGGTCGCTGCTGCCGGCGCCGCCGGACGCCGCCGACGCGGCCGACCGGGCCACCGAGACCGTGGTGCTGCGCCCGGTGGGCGAGGTGGAGACCGACTCCCCGGAGCGCCGGCTGCTGGCCACGCTCGCCCCGGTCACCGCCGACGCCGAACCCGAGACCGTCCAGCTGCAGGTGTCGGACCTGGTCAAGGCGGCCGGACTGGCCGAAGCGGCACGGGCCGCCGAGGAGCAGCGGATCGCCGAGGAGGCCGCCCGCGAGGCCGCCGCCACCTGCGACGCCGACCTGGGCGGGCTGGGCGCGGTCAAGCCGTGGGTGCGCGACGGCGCCCGGTTCCTGTCCTGCCTGTACGACGAGCCCACCCTGATCGGCGTCGCGTCCCGCAACGGCACCTCCGACCACCCCAGCGGGCACGCGCTGGACCTGATGACCGGCCGCGCCCAGGGCGACGCCGTCGCCGCGTGCGTGCTGGCCAACCAGGACGAGCTGGGGGTGGACTACGTGATCTGGCGGCAGCGGGTCAACCACGGCGGCGGCTGGGAGCCGATGTCCGACCGCGGCGACGACACCGCCAACCACTACGACCACGTGCACGTGTCGTTCGAGCGGTCCGCGCCGGGCGGCGCGCCCTCGGCCCGGCACTGCGGCTGAGCGGGCGCGGCCGACGTCAGTCGCGCGACGGCGGCGTGGCCTCGTGCCCGGAGGTCCCCGCCGAGCGGCGCCGCTGCTTCATCTCGGCCTCCAGCACGTGCCGGCGCCCGGCCACGAGCTCGTCGCGGACGGTGCGCTCCAGCTCGCGGAACCGGGCGTAGTAGCCGTCGTCGAACTCCTCGACGACCTGGAAGGTCCACCGCCCGTCGAGCACGTTCATCCCGAGCAGCTCGCCGTCGACCCGCTCGGCCAGGTCGTCGCGGTCGGTGGCGCGCAGCGCCTCGACCACGTCGTCGAGCAGCAGGTCCGCGCGCCCCATCAGCTGGTGGAACGAGTAGAGGTGCCCGCGGGCCCGTTCCAGGTACTCCAGCGCCTCCGACAGGGTGCCCGCGGCGCGCACCGCGTCGTCCGGGGCTCCCTCGGGGCGGGCGTGCTCGGCGTCCACCGACTCGCTGCTCACGGCCCCCTGTTCCCCCGCCCGGCCCGGCGAAACCCGGCTGCACCCGGCTGATCGCCGTGGGCGAACCGAACGGCCGACAGCGAACAACCGGCTCCCGGCGGCCGGTCCGGCCCTAACGTCGACGCACCGGTCCACCGACGAAGGAGGCCCCCGTGTCCCTCCAGCTCAGCACCATCCACCCGGCCGCGTCAGTGCACCCCATCGGCACCGCGCGCGGCGGCGGTCGCCCCCCGGCCCCGGATCCGACGCCGCCCGAGCGGCGCCGCCCGCCGCTCCCGGCGCCGCAGCCGCTCGCCCCGGCCGCCGGAGCGGTCCTGACCGCCGCCGTCACGGCCGGCGCCGACCCGGTCGAGGAGCGCCTGCTCGGCGAGCGGATCGTGTTCCTCGGCCGCGAGGTCGACGACGCGCTCGCCAACCGGATCTGCGCCCAGCTCCTGCTGCTCGCCGCCGAGGACCCGGAGCGCGACATCGCGCTCTACATCAACTCGCCGGGCGGCTCGGTGACCGCTGGCATGGCGATCTACGACACGATGCGGCTGATCACCCCGGACGTGGCCACCTGGGCGGTCGGGTTCACCGCGTCGATGGGCCAGTTCCTGCTCTCGGCCGGGACCCCCGGCAAGCGGCACGCGCTGCCGCACGCCCGGATCCTGATGCACCAGCCCTCGGCCGGGATGGGCGGCAACGCCAGCGACGTCGCCATCCGGGCCGGGGTGTACGCGGCGATGAAGCGGGAGATCGCCGAGCTGATCGCGCAGCACACCGGCCAGACCTTCGAGACGATCACCGCCGACTCCGACCGGGACCGCTGGTTCACCGCCGAGGAGGCCCGCGCCTACGGCCTCGTCGACCACGTCGTCACGCCCTGACCCCGTCGAGAACGACGTTGTGGGATCAACTCGGCCCTTGTCGATCCTGCGACGTCGTTCTCGACTGGAGGGGGAGGACGAGGACGGCGAGCAGGCGGACGAGGTCGGCAGCCGGGTCGGTGGTGAGGCCGGTGTGCACCGGGCCGGCCTGGACCACGGTGCTGCGCGGCGCGGTGAGCCGGCGGAACCGGCGGCCGCGGTCCTCCTCGCCGGCCGGGCCGGCCAGCCGGGCGGCCTGTGCCGGGCCGGTCCCGCACTGGGCGGCCACCGAGTCGAGCGCGCAACCGATGGCCCCGACGTCGGCGTCCGGGTCGAGTGCGGTCAGCCGGGCCGGGTCCAGCCGGACCTCGGCCCCGAGGTAGTCCAGCCCGCGGCAGTACAGCAGCACCCCGGCGTTGATCGCCTCGCCGCGCTCGATCCGCGGCACCACCCGCAGCAGCGCGTACTCGAACGCGTGCCGGCTCACGCCCGCCGCCCCAGCCGCTGGGCCAGCCACGCCGGCGGGTTCGTCGCCGGGACCGTCCGGTCCGCCCCGGCGGCGACGGCCGCGGCGACCCCGGGCAGCCAGCCGTCGCGGGCGTCGACCCGCGCCAGCAGCTGCCGGACGTAGGCCGCGCGCACCTCGTCGGGGTCGTCGAACCCGGGCTCCTCGACCAGCCAGGCGTCCGGCACCGCGGCCACGACGCCGGTCAGCAGGGCCTCGGTGACCAGCGGCGCCAGCGCGGCGTCGGCGTCGTCCAGGTCTGGGTCGCAGCCCAGCAGGACGTGGTTGGACGCGTCGTAGGGCCGGCGCACCCAGCCCTCGGCGCCGGCCCAGGCGTGGTGGAAGGTGAGCGTCGCGCCGTGGTCGATCAGGTACGGGCTGCCGTGCCAGAACAGCAGGTTCGCGTTGCGCCAGGACCGGTCGACGTTGCCGACCAGGGCATCGAACCAGAGAACCCGCCCGGCGAACCCCCGGTCGACGGCGAACGCGACCGGGTCCAGGTCCAGCGCGCCGGGCAGGAAGTCCAGGCCCAGGTTGAGCCCGGGGCTGGCGCGCAGCAGCTCCTGCACCTCCTGGTCGGGCTCGGTGGCGCCGAGTGCGGGGTCCAGCTGCACGGTCACCAGCTCGGGCACCGGCAGCCCCAGGCCGCGGGCCAGCTCCCCGGCCACCACCTCGGCGACCAGCACCGCCCGCCCCTGCCCGGCGCCGCGGAACTTCACCACGTAGGTGCCCAGGTCGTCGGCCTCCATCAGGCCGGGCAGCGAGCCGCCCTCGCGCAGCGGGGTGACGTAGCGGATCACCGTCACGTGGCGCAGCACGCTCGCCCCCTCCGTCGGCCGGACCCGATCACCACGACCCTACGACCACGCCCCCCGTCCCCGGTTTCCCCCGGATCGTGCGACGGCGTGGTGCGGCCGTCGGACCAGCTGGAGGAAGCCGACCGGGTGCGGCGTCGCCGCGCTCGGGTGGCGGCGATAGCGTGGACTGCTCGTAGAGCTTCTGCATCGATGGAGAAACCATGCGCGTCGGCGTGCTCACCGGGGGCGGCGACTGCCCCGGACTGAACGCGGTCATCCGCGCGATCGTCCGCAAGGGCGTTCCCGCGTACGACTACACCTTCCTCGGCTTCCGGGACGGCTGGCGCGGTCCGCTGGAGGCCCTGACCAAGCCGCTGGACATCCCCGCGGTGCGCGGGCTGCTCCCGCGCGGCGGCACCATCCTGGGCTCGTCGCGGACCAACCCGTTCAAGGAGCCGGACGGCGTCGAGAAGATCAAGTCCAACCTCCAGCAACTCGGGGTGGACGCGCTGATCGCCATCGGCGGCGAGGACACCCTCGGGGTGGCCACCAAGCTGCACGAGATGGGCGTCAAGGTCATCGGGGTGCCGAAGACCATCGACAACGACCTCAACGGCACCGACTACACCTTCGGCTTCGACACCGCGGTGAACATCGCCACCGAGGCCATCGACCGGCTGCACACCACCGCCGAGTCGCACCACCGGGCGCTGATCGTCGAGGTGATGGGCCGGCACGCCGGCTGGATCGCGCTGCACGCCGGGATGGCCGGCGGCGCCAACGCCATCCTGATCCCCGAGGTCCGGTTCGACATCGACCAGGTCTGCCGGTGGGTCGAGTCGCGGTTCCGGATGGACTACGCGCCGATCATCGTGGTCTCCGAGGGCGCCATGCCCAAGGAGGGCAGCGAGGTGCTGGCCAGCGGCGAGACCGACGCGTTCGGGCACGTCCGGCTGGGCGGCATCGGCGACTTCCTGGCCAAGGAGATCGAGAAGCGGACCGGCAAGGAGGCCCGCACCACGGTCCTCGGGCACGTCCAGCGCGGGGGCACGCCCACCGCCCGCGACCGCTGGCTGGCCACCCGCTTCGGCCTGCACGCGGTGGACGCCGTGCACGACGGGCAGTGGGGCATGATGACCGCCCTGCGCGGCACCGACATCCAGATGGTCCCGCTGTCCGAGGCCACCAAGGAGCTCAAGGTCGTCGACCCGGCCCTCTACGCCGAGGCCGAGGTCTTCTTCGGCTGAGCACCCCGCGTGTCAGGAAAGCCACTTTCAGGACGGATTCTGTCCTGAAAGTGGCTTTCCTGACATGGGATGGGGGTCAGGCGGGGGCGCGGCGGCGGGCGCGCCAGTCCTGGAGGCGGCGGTGGCCGCGGCGGACGCGGGTCCAGAGGAAGGCCAGCAGCAGGATCCCGAGCACCAGCAGGACGCCGGCCACCGCCAGCGCGGCCACCGGGTTGAGCACGGCCAGCGTCGCCACCCCGGCCACCGCGACGTCCTCACCGAGGCTGGCGCCGATGTTGGTGAACGGTTCCGGCGAGGTGTTCACCGTCAGCCGCAGACCGCCCTTGACCAGGTGGCTGATCAGCGCCGCGCCGCCGCCGCTGGCCGCCAGCACGGCCTGTTCGAGGCTGGACGCGTCGCCGGCGAGCAACAGCCCCAGCACCGCGCCGGCAGTCGGGCGGATCGCGGTGGAGATCGCGTCCCAGATCGAGTCCAGGTACGGGACCTTGTCCGCCACGAACTCCACCAGGTACAGCACCCCGGCGACGACGAGGACATCGGTCCTGGTCAGCGCCTCGGGGACGGCCTCGACCCCGCCGAAGCGGCCGAGCAGCCCGAGCATCGCCACGCACAGGTAGGCGTTGATCCCGCTGGCCCACCCGCTCGCCAGCACCGTCGGCAGCAGTTCCACCACGCGATGCCCCCCAGTTCAGGAAAGCCACGTTCCTGCCCTCTGCGGGCTGGAACGTGGCTTTGCTGAACCTAGCGGGACGGTCGAGGCGTCAGACGATGCCCTGGCGGGTCGCGGTGTAGACGATCTCGGTGCGGCGGCGCACGTCGAGCTTGTCGCGCAGGTTGCGGACGTGGAACTTGACCGTCGCCTCGCTGATCACCAGCCGGCGGCCGATCTCCCGGTTGGACATGCCCACCGCGAGCAGCCGCAGCACCTGGTTCTCCCGCTCGGTCAGCATCGCGCTGCCCAGCCCGCGCACCGGCGGGCGGTCGTCGTCGCGCAGCACGTCGGCGACCGGGGAGCCGTGCCGGGAGTCGAACACGCTCTCCCCGCGCAGCAGCGCGTGCACCGCCCGGCTGATCTCCGCGGTGTCGGCGCCCTTGCGCAGGTAGCCGTGCACGCC
>JASLAP010000488.1 GCA_030147065.1 Pseudonocardia sp.
CCTCACCCGTCTTTTCGGGGACTGGGGCGACAATGCACTGGAGATAGCCACGCTGTCGCTCGGCGGGCTGACCGCGATGGCGTTGTCCATCAGTCCGCTGCTGGTGCTGTTCGTGTTGCCCCCGCTGCTGGTGCTGCACCGGTCGGTGCTGGTGCGCCATTTGGAGGAGGCGGCCAACACCGATTCCAAGACCGGCCTGCTCAACGCCGCGGCCTGGCACACCCGGGCCGAGCGGGAACTGCGCCGGGCGCGGTTCTCGGACGGCCCGCGCGGGGTGCTGGTCCTGGACCTGGACCACTTCAAGGCCGTCAACGACGCGCACGGGCACGTGGCGGGGGACCAGGTGCTCGCCGCGGTGGCGGAGGAGCTGCGCGGTGAGGTCCGCGAGCGCGACCTGGTCGGGCGGTTCGGCGGCGAGGAGTTCGTGGTGCTGCTGGCCGGGCCGGACCGCTCCGCGGGCGGTGAGCTGGCCGCGGTCGCCGAGCGCATCCGGCACCGGATCGAGGGGCTCAGCGTGGTGACGGCCACCCCGGACGGCCCGTTGACCATCAGCGGGCTGACCGTCTCGATCGGTGGCGCCGACGCCTCGGCCTCCACCGGCGACCTGCAGTCCCTGCTGCAGGTGGCCGACGCGGCGCTCTACGCGGCCAAGCGCGCGGGCCGCAACCGCGTCCGCATCGGGGTGGACGTGCCCGCCCAGGCACCGGCGACCCGGCCGACCCATCCGGTGGCGCCGGCCGGCGGTCCCCGGTCCGTCGAACCCCCGGCCGCCGCCCGCTGATCACCGTCGGCCCGGTCCGGACCCGCACCACCGCTCACCGAACGTGACGATGCACGTGCAGATGTCCACTCCGATGTGCGATCGGATTCCTCCTGACACGCCGCGTCCGCCTCACTAGCCTTGACCACGGCACGTGGTGACGCCGTGCCGGTCGGTAGCGCCTCCGGCCCTCGCGGGCGCCCGGCAGTGGGAAGGAGCTCTGTGGTCGTGGTCGAGCTCTCCCGCGCTCCCGGCATCGGTGGCTGGGCGCTGTGGCGCCTGCCGGTCGGGGCGATCGCGGTGGTGCTCAGCGTGGAGGCGGTGGCGGTCGCGCTGGTCGTCCTGGGCGCCGGCGGCACCGCCGTCGAGCACGTCGCCATGGCCGCCCTGCTGATCCTGCTGAGCGTGGTGCACACCGAGCTGGCCACCGGGATCGAACGCATCCGCCGGCGGGCCGCCGAGACCTCCTACTTCGACCTCAGCTCGGTGTGGACCTTCGCCGCCGCCGTGCTGCTGCCCCCGCTGCCGGCGGCCGTCGTGGTCGTCGGGGTCTACCTGCACCTGTGGCAGCGGGTGTGGCGCCCGGCCGGCGTCCCGCTGCACCGGCACCTCTACACCACCGCGACCGTCGTGCTCGCCGCCGGCGCGGCGCACGCCGTGGTCGGGCCGGGCGGGCTCGCCGCGCACACCCACGACCTGGCCGGGGTGGCGACCGTCGTGGCCGCCGTCGTGGCCTACGTGGTGGTCAACACCCTGCTGGTGGCCGCGGTCATCGGGCTGACCGGCGACCGGTCCGCGGTGCGCGACCTGGTCGGCCGCTGGGACGACAACGCCGTCGAGCTGGCCACCATCTGCATGGGCGCGCTGGCCGCGATCGCCCTGGACACCGCGCCGGGCCTGGTCGTGCTGGCGCTGCCGCCGATCCTGGTGCTGCACCGGGCGGTGCTGGTGCGCCAGCTGGAGGAGGTGGCCAGCACCGACGCCAAGACCGGGTTGCTCACCCCGGCGGCCTGGCAGACCCGCGCCGAGAAGGTGATCCGCCGGACCCGGCGCACCCGTGGCACCGCCGCGGTGCTCATCCTCGACCTCGACCACTTCAAGGCGGTCAACGACGCCCACGGCCACCTGGCCGGCGACGGGGTGCTCGCCGCGGTGGCCGCCGAGCTGCGGGCCGGGGTCCGGCAGAACGACCTGGTGGGCCGGTTCGGCGGCGAGGAGTTCGTGGTGCTGCTGCCCGAGCTGCCGGCCGGCCCCGGCGGGCGCGCCGAACTGGCCCTGGTGGCCGAGCGGCTGCGCAGCCGGGTCGAGGCGCTGGAGGTGCCGCTGGAGGTCCTGCTGCCCGGCGGCGGGTCCGGCGTGTCGGTCATCACCGGGCTGAGCGTCTCCATCGGCGGCGCCGCCGTGCCGGTCGACGGCTCCGACCTCGATCAGGTGATGCGGGCCGCCGACAGCTCGCTGTACGCGGCCAAGCGCGAGGGCCGCAACCTGGTGCGCATCGCCGCCCGGGCCGAGGTGCCCACCCCCCGCCGACCCCTGCTGTGACGAGCCCCGCCGCGCGGTTTCCGTAAGCTGGCCCGGTGACCGAGTTGAGATCCGTCCGCGGTCCGGCCGACCTCACCCGGCTGGGGCCCGAGCAGCTCACCGCGCTGGCCGCGGAGATCCGCCGGGAGCTGGTGTCGTCGGTGTCGCGGACCGGCGGGCACCTCGGCCCCAACCTGGGTGTCGTCGAGCTGACCATCGCCCTGCACCGGGTGTTCGACTCGCCGCGCGACACGGTGATCTGGGACACCGGTCACCAGGCCTACGTGCACAAGATGCTCACCGGCCGGGTCGAGGGCTGGGAGCGCCTCAAGCAGACCGGCGGGCTGTCGGGCTACCCCAGCCGCGCCGAGAGCGAGCACGACCACGTCGAGAACAGCCACGCCTCCACCTCGCTGTCCTGGGCCGACGGCCTGGCCAAGGCCTACGCGCTGACCGGCCAGCAGCGGCACGTGGTCGCGGTGATCGGCGACGGCGCGCTGACCGGCGGGATGGCCTGGGAGGCGCTGAACAACATCGCCGCGGGCAAGGACCGCAACGTGGTCGTCGTGGTCAACGACAACGGCCGGTCCTACGCCCCGACCATCGGCGGGCTGGCCGACCGGCTGGCCTCGCTGCGCCTGCAGCCCGGCTACGAGCGGGTGCTGGAGGCCGGCAAGCAGGCCCTGGCCCGCACCCCGGTGGTCGGCGGTCCGCTCTACGCCGGCCTGCACGCGGTCAAGGCCGGGGTGAAGGACGCGCTGAGCCCCCAGGAGCTGTTCTCCGACCTGGGCCTGAAGTACTTCGGCCCGGTCGACGGCCACGACCTGGCGGCCATGGAGTCCGCGCTGCGCCGGGCCCGGCACTTCGGCGGGCCGGTGATCGTGCACGCGGTCACCCGCAAGGGCAACGGCTACCCGCCGGCCGAGAACGACGAGGCCGAGCAGATGCACAGCCCGGCCGCCTTCGACCCGCACACCGGGCTGCCCACCGGCCCGCCCTCGATCGGCTGGACCAGCGTGTTCGCCGAGGAGATGGTGGCGATCGGGGCCCGCCGGTCGGACGTGGTGGCGATCACCGCGGCGATGCTGGGCCCGACCGGGCTGGCCCCGTTCGCCGCGGCGTTCCCGGACCGCTGCTTCGACGTCGGCATCGCCGAGCAGCACGCGCTGACCTCCGCGGCCGGCATGGCCGACGGCGGGCTGCACCCGGTGGTGGCGATCTACTCGACGTTCCTCAACCGGGCCTTCGACCAGCTGCTGATGGACGTCGCGCTGCACCGCCGCGGGGTCACCCTGGTGCTGGACCGGGCCGGGGTCACCGGCAACGACGGCCCCTCGCACAACGGCATGTGGGACCTGTCCCTGCTGGGCATCGTCCCCGGGATCCGGGTGGCCGCCCCGCGCGACGCCGCCACCCTGCGCGAGGAGCTGGCCGAGGCCGTGGCCGTCGACGACGGGCCGACCGCCCTGCGCTTCCCCAAGGGCGCGGTGATCGAGTCGGTGCCGGCCGTGCGGCGCACCGGTGGGGTCGACGTGCTCCGCGAGCCGGTGACCGGCGAGCCCGGCGGCGAGCAGCGCGTCCCGGACGTGCTGATGGTCTGCGCGGGCGCCTTCGGCCTGCTCGGCGTGGCCGCGGCCGAGCGGCTGGAGAAGCAGGGCGTGTCGGTCACCGTGGTCGACCCGCGCTGGCTGCTGCCGGTGCCCGCGGTGCTCGTCGACCTGGCCGCCGCGCACCGGCTGGTGGTCACGGTCACCGACAGCGGCCGCCACGGCGGCTTCGGCTCCGCGGTCTCCGACGTGCTGCGCGCCGCCGAGTGCGACGTCCCGCTGCGCGACCTGGCGCTGCCCCAGGCGTTCCTCGACCACGGCAGCCGGGCCGACGTGCTGGCCGCGGCCGGGTTGACCGCTCAGGACGTGGCCCGGCGGGTCACCGAGTGGGCGTCCGCGCTGACCGGCCCGGCCGACGCCGACCCCACCGGGATCGACCGCGACGGGGCCGCCTCGCCCGGGGAGCAGGCGCGCTGATGCGGGTGCTGGTGGTCGAGGACGAGCAGGCGCTGGCCGACGCCATCGCCCGCGGGCTGCGCCGCGAGGGCATGGCCGTCGACGTCGCCTACGACGGCGACAACGGGCACGAGAAGTCGGTGGTCACCCGCTACGACGTGGTGGTGCTGGACCGCGACCTGCCGGGGATGTCCGGCGACCGGCTGTGCGCGGAGATCGTCGCCTCCGGGGCCACCACCCGGGTGCTGATGCTCACCGCGAGCGGCACCCTGCAGGACAAGGTCGACGGCCTGTCCCGCGGTGCGGACGACTACCTGGCCAAGCCGTTCGACTTCCCCGAGCTGGTCGCCCGCTGCCGGGCGCTGGGCCGGCGCGCCACCCCCGCGGTGCCGCCCATGCTCACCGCGGGCGACGTGGCGCTGGACCCCGCGCGGCGCACCGTGCACCGGGCCGAGCGCCCGGTCGAGCTGACCCGCAAGGAGTTCGGCGTGCTCGAGGTGCTGCTCGGCGCGGGCGGAGCCGTGGTCAGCAGCGAGGAGCTGCTGGAACGGGTGTGGGACGAGAACGCCGACCCGTTCACCACGACCGTGCGGGTGACCGTGATGACCCTGCGCAAGAAGCTCGGCGACCCCGGCGTCATCGAGACCGTGGTCGGCGCCGGCTACCGGGTACCGGCGGCGGGCTGACGGGCCGCGCCGTGGCCGGTCCGGGCGGGCGGGGCAGGGGGGTGGGGCTGCGGCCGCGCCTCACCCTCGTCGCCACCGGGGTGGTCGCGGTGGTCGCCGCCCTGCTGCTGTGGCTGGGCTGGCTGCTGGTCGGCGGGGTGGCCGCGGCGGTCCCCGCCCTGCCGGCCGGCACGATGGTCCGGGTCGGCGAGGTCACGGTGCCGGCCGAGCTGGCCAGCGACGCGGTCGCCGCGGCCGCCCGCCGGCAGGTGCTCGGCGCCGGCCTGATCGCTTTCCCGCTGGTCGTGCTGGCCGGCGCGCTGGTGTCCTGGATGCTGGTCGGGCGGGTGCTGGGCCCCCTGCACGCGGTGACGGCCACCGCCCGCCGGCTGACCGTGGAGTCGCTGGACACCCGGACCAACCTGCGCGACGCCCGCGGCGAGGTGGCCGAGCTGGCTGCCGGTTTCGACGCCATGCTGGACCGGCTCCAGGCGGCCTTCGACGCCCAGCGCCGGTTCGTCGCCAACGCCAGCCACGAGCTGCGCACGCCGCTGTCGGTGCTGCGCACCGAGGTGGACGTGACGCTGGCCGACCCGACCGCCGACGTCGAGGAGCTGCGCCGGATGGCCATGGTGGTGCACGACGCCACCCGCCGGGCCGACGACCTGATCGCCGGGCTGCTGCTGCTTGCCCGCACCGAGGCCGCCGAGCTGGCCACCACGGTGCCGGTCGACCTGGCCGAGGTGGTGGTCCCGGCGCTCGCCGCGGTCCGCCCGGAGGCGGCCCTGCGCGGGCTGCGGGTGCAGGTGCACCCGGAGAGCGCGGTCTGCACCGGCGACCCGGTGCTCCTGGAGCGGGTGGCCGGCAACCTGCTGGAGAACGCGGTCCGGCACAACGTCGGCGGCGGCTGGGTCCGGGTGACCACCGGCGTCCACGAGGGGTGCGCCGAGCTGGCGGTCGCCTCCAGCGGGCCGGTGATCCCGGCCGACCGGGTGGCCGAGCTGTTCGAGCCGTTCCGCCGCGGCGAGGTGGCCCGCACCGGCGCGGTGCCCGGCTCCGGGCTGGGGCTGTCCATCGTCCGCGCGGTCGCCCGGGCGCACGGCGGGGTGGTGCGGGCCGAACCGCTGGACGGCGGTGGCCTCGCCGTGCGGGTGCACCTCCCGGCGGCCGCCGCGGAACCGGCCACCGGCCGGTCCCGCGATCAGCTGCGGGCCTGAAGCGCGGCCGCCAGCCGCGGCGCGAGCAGCTCGACCTGCCAGTTGCGGGCGCCACCGGCGCGCAGCGCGGCCGCGACGTCGCCGTCGGCCGGCGGCGACCAGCACAGCCGGCGCAGCAGGTCGGGCTGCAGCAGGTTCTCCACCGGCACCGACCACTCCGCGGAGACCTCGGCGATCACGGCGCGGGACGCGGTCAGCCGGGCGGCGGCGTCGGGATTGCGGTCGGCCCAGCGGGCCACCGGCGGGGGACCGTCGGTGACCGCCGCGGCGGCGGGCAGCTCGGCCGGGTCGAGCGCCGCGGCCTGGCGCAGCGCGGCGAACCAGTAGCCGGTGAGCCGGCGCTGCGAGCGCCCGCGGAACACCGGCATCGCGGCCAGCGCCTGCGCCGAGTCCGGGGCGGCGGTGGCGGCGTCGATGATCGCGGCGTCGGGCAGCACCCGGCCCGGGGCGATGTCCCGCTCGGCGGCCAGCCGGTCGCGGGCCTCCCACAGCGCCCGGACCGCGGCCAGCGGCCGCGCCTTGCGGATCTTGTGGATGCCCGAGGTGCGCCGCCAGGGCTCGGCCCGCGGCGCCGGCGGCCCGGCCGTGCGGACCGCCTCGAACTCCTCCTCGGCCCAGCCCAGCTTGCCCTGCTCGGCCAGCATCCCGGCCAGCACGTCGCGCAGCTCCACCAGGACCTCGACGTCCAGGGCCGCGTAGACCAGCCAGTCCTCGGGCAGCGGCCGGCGCGACCAGTTCTGGCAGAACACGCACGGCGCCCTGACTGCGCTTCGTGCCGGGCCTTGGCAATGCTGCCCTTGATTGACAGTATTAAGCATGGTTAGTATGTGCCTGCGATGCCGCCCAATATCGCCTTCCTCGCCACCGACGTCGGTCGCCTGTTCCGCAAGCGCTTCGAGGCGGCGGCCCAGGGTCCGGCGGGAGTCACCGGACCGCAATGGCGGCTGTTGCGGGCGATCGAGCGGCATCCCGGCGCGACCCAGATCGCCCTCGCCAACCTGCTCGATC
>JASLAP010000673.1 GCA_030147065.1 Pseudonocardia sp.
GTCTCCGGGAGCATCTCGGCGGTGTAGTCGCCGCCCTTGGCGTAGACGTCGGGCCGGACCAGCTCCAGCAGCTGCTCGGGGGTGTCGGTGTCGAACGAGGTGACCAGGTCGACCGAGGCCAGCTCCCCGATCACCCCGGCCCGGTCGACCAGCGGGTTCACCGGCCGGGTCGGGCCCTTGAGCCGGGACACGCTGGCGTCGCTGTTCAGCGCGACCACCAGCACGTCGCCGAGCCGCCTGGCCTGGCGCAGGTAGGCCACGTGCCCGCGGTGCAGGACGTCGAAGCAGCCGTTGGTGAACACCACCCGGTGCCCGGCGGCGCGGCGCTCGGCGAGCACGGCCAGCAGCTCGCCGTGGCTGAGCACCCGGCCGCGGTCGACCTCGGCCAGCCGGGCGGTCAGCGCGCCGGTGCCGCAGACCACCGTGCCGGTCCGGGTGACCGCCACGTCCGCAGCGGCCTGGGCGAGCGCCGTCGCCCGCTCGACGTCGACGCCCGCCGCCCGGGCCGCGGTCCAGGCCGCGGCGAAGACGTCACCGGCCCCGCAGGCGTGCGCGGCCGGGGCGGGGGCGGCCGCCGGGGCGTGCCGCGGTGGGCCGGCGGTGGGCAGCAGGACCACCCCGTCGACGTCCAGGGTGAGCAGGACGTCCGCGCCGCCGGTCGCCTCGCCGAGCCGGCGGTGCCGGTCGACCGCCCAGCCCGTGCGGTCGCCGTCCGGGACGGGCTCGCCGAGCAGCCGGGCGGCCTCCTCGGCGCTGGGGGTGACCGCGTCCGGGCACAGCGCCGCCCACGGGGCGAGGTCGTGGGCGTCCACGACCAGCAGCGGGATCCGGTCGCGGGCCCGCTGGACGCGGCGGCGCACCGGCGCGGTCAGCGTGCCCAGCCCGTAGTCGGCCACCAGCACCGCGTCCCACGGCTCGGCCAGCGCGCTGGTCACCTGGTCGGCCACGGTCCGGGCGGCGGCCGGGCCCATCGGCGGCGGGCTGACGTCGAAGCGGGCGAGCAACTGCTCGGACGGTTCCACCGACAGCACGCGGCGCTTGGCCGCGGTGGGCCGGCCGGGGTCGAGGACGCAGCGTCCGGTGCGCACCCCGGCGCCGTCCAGGGCGCGGCGCAGGTCGCGGCCGTCGTGGTCGTCGCCGAACGTGGCGACCAGCTCCACCCGGGCGCCGAGCGCGGCCAGCGCGGTCGCGGTGTTGGCCGCGCCACCGGGCGCGGTGCGCCCGCTGCTCAGCTCGACCACCGGCACCGGGCCATCGCGCCCGGTGCGGTGCACCGGACCGGCCGCCCAGCCGTCCAGCAGGGCGTCGCCGATCACCAGCACGCGCGGCGCACGGCGGGCGATGGCGCCGGGCAGCGCCGGCGCGGCGGGCTGCGGCGGGTCGAGCACGGTCGGAGCGGACCCGCCGGGGCGGGCGGTCGGGTCACCAGGGTGCTGCCGGTCCACCACGGGGTCCTCCTGGTCGAAGATCGGGTTGGGGGTCGGGGAGAGGGGGCCGGGCCGCTCAGGGCCAGGACGGCTCCACCGAGGGCGTGACGATCAGCTCCCGGACCTCGCAGCCGGCCGGCCGGCCCAGTGCGTAGAGCACGCTGGAGGCGACCTGGCGGGGGTCGTTGAGCACCGCATCCGGGCCGGGCTTGTACTGCTCGGTGCGGCCGTCGAAGAACGCGGTGTCCATGCCGCCGGGCACCAGCAGCGTCACCCCGACCTGGCCGGCCAGCTCGGCGGCCAGCGCCCGGGTCATCCCGACCACGCCGAACTTGCTCGCGCAGTAGGCCGAGGCGTCGGGCAGTGCGCGCAGCCCGAGCGTGGAGGCGACGGTGACGATCTTGCCGCGGCTCTCCCGCAGCGCGGGCAGCGCGGCCCGGACGACCGCGGCGGTGCCGAGCAGGTTGACCTGCACGACCCGCTCCCAGTCGTCGGCGGCCACGTCCTCCATCCGGCCGCAGGCGTCGGTGCCGGCCGCGGTGACCACCGCGTCCAGCCGCCCGGCCCGGGCGATCAGGTCGGTGACCGCGGCCTCGGCGGCGCGGCCGTCGGCCAGGTCGACGACCGCGCGCAGCGCGTCGGACAGCGCCGGGTCGTCGGTGGGGTCGACCCGGTCGACCAGCAGCGGGGTGCCACCGGCGGCGACGACGGCGTCGGCGACCGCGCGGCCCAGGCCGGACGCGGCCCCGGTGACCAGCACCGTGCCGATCGGCGAGGAGGGGGTCGGGGCGGCGGCGGGCCCGGGGGCCGGCCGCTCGGTGGTCGAGGTCATGGGTGTCCTCCGGGAGGTCGCAGAGTGTTCGCACGGGTGCGCGCGGGAGTGCGGCGCGGCGTCGCACCCGGGGTGGGCCGCTCGGGTCAGGAGGCGGCCAGCGGGGCGCCGGCCGGGTCGGCGACCGGCAGCGCCGCCTCGATGGCCCGGCAGAGCATGTGGATCGCGGCCAGGTGGGTCTCCTGGACGGTGGCGGTGTCGCCGGGCACGCACACCGCGTCGGCGCACAGCCGGGCGAGCGGGTTGGGCCCGGGACCGGTCAGCGCCCAGGTCAGCGTGCCGCACTGGCGGGCGGCCCGGGCCGCGGCGAGCAGGTTGCGGCTGCGCCCGCTGGTCGACAGGAGCAGCAGGACGTCGGCGGGGCGGGCGTGCGCGCGCACCTGCCGGGCGTAGACCTCGGCGTAGCCGTAGTCGTTGCCGATCGCGGTCAGCGCCGAGGTGTCGCCGTGCAGGGCCAGCGCGGGCAGCGGGATGCGGTCGTCCTCGAACCGGCCGACCAGCTCCGCGGTCAGGTGCTGGACCTCGGCGGCGCTGCCCCCGTTGCCGGCGGCGAGCAGCCGCCCGCCGCCGGTCAGCCGGGTGGCCAGCTCGGCGCCCCAGCGGACCAGCGAACCGGACGCGGCGCGCAGCGCGGGCAGCGCCGCGGCCAGCCGGTCGACGTGCTGGCCGAGCAGTTCCTCCACTCGCTCGCTCATCAGGCTCGGGGCGGCGTGCGCCGGGGGCGTCGTCGAGGCGGTCATCAGGCCCTCCCCGTCGCTTGGTCCGCGCCCGCCCGCGAGCCGGCGGCCGAACGGGCGTCGAGCACCTCGCGGTAGACCGCCTCGGTCGCCGCGGCGACCCGCGACCAGGTGTAGCGGGAGAGCACCCGGTCGCGCCCGGCGATGCCGTAGGCCACCGGCATCGCCCGGTCGGCCAGCAGGCCGCGCAGCTCGTGGCCGAGCCGGACCGGCTGGCGGGGCGGGACGTGCACGCCGGTGACCCGGTCGACCACGGTGTCCTGCATCCCGCCCACGGCGGTGGCGACCACGGCGGTGCCGCAGGCCATCGCCTCCAGCGGCACCATCCCGAACGGCTCGTACCAGGGTGCGCAGACCACGGCGTCGGCCGAGCGCAGCAGCGCCGGGACGTCCTCGCGGGCGACCGCGCCGAGGAACCGCACCCGGTCGGCCACCCCGGCCCGGGCCGCGGCCCGGTGCAGCCGCTTGAGGTCGGGGTCCTCGGCGAGGTCGTCGCCGGGTGGCGGGCCGCCGGCGACCAGCAGCTCGGCCTCGGGCACCCGGGCCAGCGCGGCGATCACGTCGTCGACGCCCTTGCGCGGCACCAGCCGGCCGATGGTCACCAGCCGGGGCCGCTCGGTGCGGGTCAGCGTCGGCCCGTCCGGGCTGAAGGTGTCCACGTCCACCCCGCACGGCACGATCGCCACGTTGCGCCGCGGCGCGCCCATCCGGACCAGCTCGAACAGCTCGTCCTCGCAGGTGGCGACGATCTTGTCGGCGCGCCTGCCGATGACCTGCTCGGCGGACAGCCGCCCGGTCGGGCTGGTGTCCTCGGCGCCCTGGTGGCGGCGCTTGACGTGGCCCAGCGCGTGGAAGGTCTGCACCAGCGGCACGTCCAACCCGCGCACCGCGGCCAGCGCGGCCAGCCCGGACATCCAGAAGTGCGCGTGCACGAGGTCCGGCGGGTCGGCCCGCCAGATCCGCTCCAGCTCGCCGGCCAGCTTGGGCACGTGGGTGACCAGCCGGTCCTTGGGCACCCGGGCGGCCGGCCCCGCGGTGACGTGGCGGACCTGCACCCCCTCGGCCATCTCGACGACCTCGGGTGGATCCGGGGAGTCCCGGCGGGTCAGCACCGTGACCTGGTGGCCGGCCGCGGCCAGCGCCAGGCTCAGCTCGCGGACGTGGACGTTCTGCCCACCCGAGTCGGGGCCACCGGGCGCGGCCAGCGGGCTCGCGTGCTCGGACACCATGGCGATGTGCACTGCTCAGCTCCTCGTGACGGGGGCGGGTCCGGCCGCGGCGGGGTGGCCGGACGGCGCGGCGGGAACGGGATCGGTGGGGCGGACCGGGGTGGCGGCGACCCGGGCGAGCAGGTCGTCCCAATCCGCCAGGAACCGGCCGACGCCGTAGCGGTCCAGGGCGGCCCGCCGGGCGCGCTGCCCGGCCTCGGCCGCGGCCGCGGGGTCGGCGACCAGCTCGCGCAGGCCGGCAGCCAGCCGGGCGGGGTCGGTGGAGCGCACGCCGGCGCCGGGCGGGACGGCTTCGGCGGCCTCGGTGGAGTCCAGCACCACCACCGGCATCCCGAGCATCATCGCCTCGATCAGCGACAGGCCCAGCGAGGTCCACCGGGCGGTGTGCAGGTAGGCGCGGCGGCGGGCCAGCTCGGCGTGCATCCGGTGCTGGGGCAGGTCGCCCACGGTCCGGACGCGGGCGGCGACCGCCGGGTCGGCGCCGAGGTCGTCGCGCAGGTGGTCGGCCAGGCCGTCGGTGCCGATGCCGAACACGTCGATCGGGGCCGCGGCGGCCAGCCCGGGCAGCAGGTCGGTCCCGGTGATCCGGCCGCGCCGGATCGGCTCGTTGATGCAGGTCGCCGCGGCGGCCAGCTCGCCGGTCCACTGCGCGCCGGGGTCGACCACGCCGTGCTCGACGACCGCGGTCGGCGTGCTGCCCGCGTCCCACATCACCGCGTTGAAGTGGGTGACGTGCACCAGCAGCAGGTCGTCCCGGTCGGCCACCGGGTGCCGGGTGGTGGCGGCGTGCCCGCGCGGGGCGTTGTGCTCCAGGTAGATCGCCGCGACGTCGCGGCCGGGCACCCGGCGCAGCCACCGCGCGGCCAGGTCGAACTCCTCGGGCCGCTGCAGCACCACCAGGTCGACGTCGCTCGCGGCCAACTCGGGCGGAGAGACCTCGCGGGCCGACGCCGGCCAGTCCCAGGCGGCCGGGCGCCCGCCGCCCCACGGCCCGCGCTCGGGTAGCACGGGCAGTAGGTACTCGTGCCGGCCCTGGACGAACGCGGTGGTCCAGGACCCGTGCACGTGCCAGATCAGGATCTTCACGCAGGGACCTCCTGGGCGTCGGGACCGGTGAGCCGGTTCAGGGCGGCGACCACCTCGGCCGGGCGGACGCCGGCCAGGCAGGGGTGCCCGGACACCGGGCACTCGCGGGCCCGCGAACCCGCGCAGGCGGCTGTCTGGTCGCCGAGCAGGGCGTGCGGCACCCGATAGGGCTGCCACCGCACCGCCGGGACGACCGGCGCGAACAGCGACACCACGGGAGTACCCACTGCGGCGGCCAGATGTGCAGCGGCGGTGTTCCCGACCACGACGGCGGACGCGCCGGCCAGCACACCGGTCAGCTCGGCGAGGTCGGTGCGCCCGCCCAGATCGGTGCCGGTGTGGCCGGCGACCTCCGCGGTCAGCGCGCGCTCGTCGGGTCCGCCGGTCACCAGCACCCGGCGTCCGGCCGCGGCCAGCAGCTCCACGGCCCGGGCGGCCAGCGGGGCCGGCCAGCGCCGGGCGGCGACCGCGGCACCGGGGTGGACGACCACGTACGGACCCGCCCCGACCAGGGCGGAGACGTCCGGTGGGGGCAGCACGGCGAGTGCGCCGGGGTCGCCGGGCGGGAGCGGGAAGCCGGCCGCGCCGGCGATGGCCAGCATCCGCTCCGGCTCGGGCTGGTCCTCCTCCAGCGTCTCCCCCGGACGCAACCGCACGTCCAGCAGCGAGCCGGGGTAGTCGACCGACGCCCCGCTGATCCGGGGCACCCCGGCCAGCCGCAGCAGCAGTGCCAGCGGCAGCGGCGACTGGTGGAACGAGGTGAGGATCACAGCCTCGTCGAACCGACCGGCGGCGACGGTGGCCACCAGCGCCTCGACGTCGTCGCGGACGACCGGCGGCGGGTCGCCGAGGACCCAGGGGCAGGCCCAGGTCAGCACGTCGGCCACGCCGGGCAGCAGCCGCCCGGCGGCGGCCCCGGCCGGCCCGCAGAGCAGCGTGACCTCCGCGCGGGCGGCGACGGCGCGGACCGCGGGTCCGGCCAGCACGACATCCCCCGCACCGTCCAGCCGGACGACCAGTGCCCGGGTCACGAGACCGCCCCGACGGGGGCATCCGGGCGCCGGGCGCCGAGCAGGTGCTCGACCGCGGCGAGCAGGGTGGGCCGGACAACCGGGGCTCGGCGGATCTCCTCGGGCCGCGTCACCGCGGTGGGCACCAGCACCGGGGTGGCGCCGGCCGCCTGGGCCGCCTCGACGTCGGAGCCGATGTCACCGACGAAGGCCATCCGCTCGGGCCGCACGCCGAGGCGCTCGGCGGCCTCCAGCAGCATGCCGGGACGCGGCTTGCGGCAGGGGCAGCCGTCGTCGGGAACGTGCGGGCAGGTGAGGAACACCGGGAAGGGGCCGAGCAGCCGATCGACCTCGCGGTTGACCGCCTCCGCGGCGGCGGCGGAAATCAGGCCGCGACCGATGCCGGATTGGTTGGTCACCACTCCGACGGGTACGCCCGCCGCACGCAGCAAGCCCAGAGCGGCCGCTGCGGAGGGCATCGGCCGGACCAGGAAGGGGTTGTCGCAGTAGGGCACGTCGACGACGAGGGTGCCGTCCCGGTCGAACAGAACGACCTCGGGCGCGGTCCGATCGGCAGTCGTCATGCTTCGGAGGTGGCCGCTCACGGCCGACCTAAACCTGGCCGCAGCGACTACTACTCTCCGTAACTACTGTCCACACGTCACCGAGTGCGGGAGCAGCGGCGGGCCGCCGCTACTCTCCCCGGACGGCGTCGACCAGCGCCGCTGTGCCGGCTCGGACCGGCGGAACGGGAGGGGTGCATGCCCGGGAGCGGACGGTGCGCGCCCGGCCCGAGTGCCGGGGCCGCGGCCGCCGCCTTCGACGACCTGCCCGACCCGGTCTGGGAGGTCCGCGGCGACGACCTGCGGGTGACCACCGCCAACCGCGCCGCCCGGGCCGCCGCCGCCGGCACCACCGTGCTGGGCAGGCCGTTCGACGAGGTCGGCGAGGGACTCGACGCCCCGGAGCTGATCGAGGCCCTGCGCCGGGTGCTGCACACCGGCGAGCCCGTCCGCGACCTGCGCTGGCGCCGCCCGGGTCCCACCCCCGTGCGCGACGCCCGCTACGTGATCGACGCCGACCAGGTCCGGGGCGGGGACGGCGCGGTCCGGGGCGTGCTCGTCCGGGCCCGGGAGCTGACCGGAGTGGTACTACGCAGCGTGACGAGCGCTTCCGACGGCCCCCACCCGGCCGCCGACGGGGAGCCGCCCGCGGCCGGGACGGCCGCATCCCCGGTCCGGCCCGAGCACATGCCCGAGCAGGTCCCGGTGGTGCGCGGCGTGCGGCTGGCCGCGCACCACGTCTCCGCGCCCCCCGGCGTCGGGGCGGGCGAGTGGTTCGACGTCGTCGCCCTGCCCGCCGGGCGGGTCGCGCTCGCGGTCGGGTCGGTCGGCCGGCAGGCCTCGCCTGCGGCCGAGGTCGCCGCGGTGAGCACGCTGCGCGCCGTGCTGCAGGACTGCCTGCTGGCCGGCGGCGGGCTGGCCGAGGCCGTGCGCCGGCTCGACGCCGTGGCCGGCCGGTTCGCCGGGGTGCGCGGGGCCACCGTCGCGGTCGTCGTGCTCGACCCGGCGACCGGGCGCTTCGAGCACGCCCGCTGCGGCCACCAGCCCGCGCTGGTGTGCGGGCCCCGCCCGGCTCGGGTCGTCGACGGCGATCCCGGCGGCCCGCTGGGCGTCGGGGCCCACTGCCCGGTCCCCCGGTCCGACGTCCTGGACCGCGACGACCTGCTGCTGCTGCACACCGGCGGGCCGGTCGAGGGACACCGGCCGGTGGACCGCTGGCTGGGGTCGCTGGCCGACGACGTCGGGCGGCTGTGGCCGCCGGAGGCGGTGGCCGGCCGGGCCGGGCCGGCGGACTCCTCCACCGCGCTGGACGTGTTCTGCGTCCGGCTGGTCGACCGGACCGGCTCCGCCGACGGCCCGAGCACCGCCCCCGGCCTCACCGTGCTGGCTGCCGCCCGGCCCGCCCCCGACGACGCGGACCTGCGCCTGGAGGTGCCCGCGGTCCCGGTCGAGCTGGGCCCGCTGCGGGCCGCGCTGACCGGCTGGCTGGAGGACCTCGGGGCCACCGCCGAGGCCGTCACGGCGGTGCCGCTGGTGGTGTCGGAGCTGGTCAGCAACACCATCGAGCACGCCTACCCGCCGGACGTGCCGGGCACGGTCCGGGTGCACGCCGGACTGGACGGTTCGGCCGGGCTGCGGATCGAGGTGGCCGACGACGGGCGGTGGGCCGAGGCGGGCCGGGAACCCGGCTACGGGCTGGCCGTGGCGCGCGAGCTGTCGCAGCGGATGACCGTGCAGACCGGCGACACCGGCACCCGGGTCGAGGTGGCCTTCGCCCTGGGCCACCCCACGGTCGTGCGCCGCGGCGGGACCCGCGGCTGGCTGCGCCCGGCCGATCCCGGGGCGTTCGAGGTGGCCGGGCCGGCCAGCGGGCCGCCGGTCGTCACCGTGCACGGCCCGGTCGACCTGCCGATCGTCGACGAGCTGCGCTCGGCGCTGCTGCACGCCTCGGGCGGCGGGACCCGCCCGGTGGTGCTCGACCTGGCCGCCTGCACCGGGGTCACCGCGGCCGGGGTGCGGCTGCTCTACGAGCTCGACCGGTTCGCCGACCCGTCGCTGCGGGTGCTGGCACCGGCCGGGTCGGTCGCGCACGACGTGCTCAGCCTGGCCGGGCTCGCCCGGCTCCTGGTCGACCGGGCCTGACCCGCACCGGGCCGGCGCCCTACTGCTTCTCCTCCTCGCGGGCCCGGCGGGTCTCCCGGGCGTTCGCCTTGCGGATCTCCTCGACCAGCTCGTCCTTGGTGTGCTTGGCCGCGGACTTCACACCGACCCGCTCGGCCACGTCCACCAGGTGCGCCTTGCTGGCCCGGGCGTTGACGCCCTCCGCGGTCGGCGTGTCCGACCTGCGGTTCTGCGGGGCGCGGGTCGCGGCCTGGTCGTCGGACGGGCCGTTCTCGTCCTTGGGCTCCCAGTGGTCGCCGACCTTCTCGTGGGTGTGCTTGAGCGAGGAGAACGCGGCGCGGTGCGCGCGCTCGGGATCGTCGGGGTAGCTCTCCTCGGCCGACTCCAGGGTCTTCTTGTAGGTGCGCACGGCCTTGTCGTCGGAGCGGGCGATCGTCGAGGGGACGTCCTCGCGCATCCGCTCGGTCTCCTTCTTGCTGCCGGCCATCGCTCGACCTCCCTCGTCTCGCCTGGTGCTCCCGGCGTACCCGTCGGCGCCGTGGTTGACCCGCCTCCGGCGGGAACCTCCCCCAGCCAGCAGGGATCGGGATCGTCGGGACCGCGGCGGCGGTGGCGAACGCCGTGTACCACGCGACCGGGGTGCGGGTGCGCGACCTGCCGCTGACCCTGGACCGGGTGCTCGACCTCACCGCGTGACAGCGGGCCGGACGGGTACCAGGGGACCATGAGGCTCGATTCGGACAAATCCACCACGTCGGCCCTCGATCGGGGGCTCGCCCACGCCTCGGCCGCCGACACCGCGCGCGTCCTGGGCCTGGCCGTGGCGCCGATCATCGCCAAGGGCGTGATCGCCCGGCGACCGCGGGCGGTGGCGCTGACCGCGCAGCTGGACACCGACGCCCGCGGGGTCCGGGAGCTGCACCGGGTCCGCGACCGCTACGGCACCGGCCCGGTCCGGTTGCGCGCCCCCGGCCGGCGCGCGGCCCTCGTGCTGGGCCCCCGGGACGTGCGCCGGGTGCTCGACGGCACCCCGGAGCCGTTCGCCGCGGCCACCTGGGAGAAGCGCGGGGCGCTGGGCCACTTCCAGCCGAACGGCGTGCTGGTCTCGCACGGCGCGTTGCGCACCGAGCGGCGGCGGTTCAACGAGGCCGTGCTGGACACCGGGCGACCGGTGCACCGCTACGGTGCCGCGATCGCCCGGGCCGTCGCCGAGGAGGCCGGACCGCTGGCCGATCGGGGGTCGCTCGACTGGGACAGCTTCATCCGGGCCTGGTGGCGGGTGGTGCGCCGGGTCGTCCTCGGCGACGGCGCCCGGGACGACGAGCAGCTCACCGACGACCTCACCCGGCTGCGCCGGGCCGGGAACTGGTCGGGCCTGGCACCCCGGAACCGGGCCCGCCGGGCCCGGTTCCGCGACGGGCTGCGCCGGCACGTCGACCGGGCCGACCCGGGCAGCCTGGCCGAGCTGGTGGCCACCCTGCCGGCCGGGCCGGACACCGACCGGCTCGACCAGATCCCGCAGTGGCTGTTCGCGTTCGACCCGGCCGGGATCGTCACCCTGCGCGCGCTGGCCCTGCTCGCCGCCCACCCGGCCGAGGTGGGCCGGGTGCACGAGGAGATCGCCGACCTCGACCCCGGGGTGCCGCACGACCTGCCGCGGCTGCGCGCGGCCGTGCTGGAGTCGGGCCGGCTCTGGCCGACCACCCCGCTGGTGCTGCGCGACACCACCACCGGGACCTCGTGGGACGGCGGCACCCTGCCGGCCGGCACCGCGATGATCATCCCGGCCTGGTTCCTGCACCGCGACGAGCGCACCCGCGCCGACGCCCACCGCTTCCACCCCGACCAGTGGTCGGACGGCAGCGCCTCCGACGACCCGGCGCTGGTGCCGTTCAGCGCCGGGCCTGCGGTCTGCCCGGGCCGGGAACTGGTGCTGCTCACCGCGAGCACCTTCCTGGCCGTGCTGCTGCGGGGGCGCACCCCGCGGTTCGACCGGTCCGCCCCGCTGGACGGCTCCGCCCCCCTGCCCGGCGGGCTCGACCCGTTCGCCCTCCGCCTGGCCCTGCACCGGACGGGGTGACGGGTCAGGTGGGGGTGACGCGGGTGCCGGCGACGCGGTCGTGCAGGGCGCGGCTGTGCGGGTCGCGCAACGCCGCGGCGATGTCGGCGGCCGCCAGGACCGACGAGAGGCCGTAGGCGGCCCAGACCGCGGGCGAGGGCTCGCGCCCGGTCGTGAAACGGGCCGCGGCCAGGTGTCCGAGCTGCCAGGGCAGCAGTTTGAGCGCGTTGCGCACCAGCACCCGCGCCAACCCCGGCCGACCCCCGCCGTCCGCGGTCACCCGCAGGCCCTGCCACCGCTTGCCGGCGCCGGCCTGGTGCGGACCGGCCTCGGTCGCGGTCAGGTAGGCCCCGACCGGCAGCACGGTCAGCAGGAACACCCCGAGGTCGACGGCGGCCGGCGGAGCGGCGCGGTTGTCCCAGATGTCCGGGCCATCGCCCGCCCTCCCGCGGACCGCCGTCCGCGCGACCACGCTCACCGCGGTCAGCCCGGCGATCCAGCCGGCGATCACCCCGAGGTCGCCGACCGAGGCCAGGGCCCGCCGGCTGCGGATGCTCACCCGGCCACCGTATCCCGCACCCGGCCCGTCAGCGGGCGGGGAGCTGACCGATGCGGCTGATCACCTGGTCGACCAGCCCGTAGTCGCGGGCCTCGGTCGCGGTGAACCAGCGGTCCCGGTCGGCGTCGGCGACGACCTGCTCGACCGACCGGCCGGTGTGCCGCGCGGTCAGCTCGGCCATCTCCCGCTTCAGCCGGGTCAGCCGCTCGGCCTGGATCAGGATGTCGGACTCGGTGCCGCCCACCCCGCCCAACGGCTGGTGCATGAGCACCGCGGCGTGCGGCAGCGCGTACCGCTTGCCCGGGGCCCCGGCCGAGAGCAGGAACTGGCCCATGGAAGCCGCCATGCCCACCGCGTAGGTGGACACGTCGCACTCGACGAACTCCATGGTGTCCATGATCGCCATGCCGGCGGTGACCGAGCCGCCCGGCGAGTTGATGTGGAACGAGATGTCGGCCCGCGGGTCCTCCGCGGCGAGCAGCAGCAACTGGGCGCAGATCCGGTTGGCGATCTCGTCGTCGACCTCCTGGCCGAGCACGACGATCCGCTGCGCGAGCAGCCGGTCGTAGATCGAGTCGCCCCAGGACATCGCGGGCGCGACCCGGGCGACCGGTGCGGGGACACGGGGAGGGACACGGTCAGGCATGGGCACCCACTTCGGTGTCGGATCGGGCGCCACCGCGGCGCCCGTTCCGCAGTCTTGCCTCGCCCACCCCATCCGACCTGCGCCTTCCACCCACAGCCGAATGTTCGCCCGCAGCGGACCGACCCCCGGACACGACCGTGATGTGATCACCAGGGCCGGTGGATCACGGCAGTTCCGTTCTCGACGTGGTCACGCCGTGGCGGCGGCGTGACAGGCGCCGTGGCCGTCGGCGCGGGCGACGACCCGGCCGTCCCGGATGCGGACGGCCGCCTCGGTCCCGTCGCCGACCGCCGCGACGCCGGCCGCGGCCGCCACCGCCGGACCCGGGTCGAGCACCACCCGCAGCGACGGGCGGGCCCCCGGCGGGACGGCCGCGCGCAGGCAGCGCCGCAGGTCGGCCACCACCAGCCTGGCCAGCGGCAGCAGCTCGGCAGGGTCCCCGCTGACCAGCACGGCGGTCACGTCGGCGCCCTCCGGCGCCGCGCGGACGGCCTCCTCGATCGCGGCCACCCGGTGCAGCCCCAGCACGGCCACCACCCCGTCCCCGGCGATCCGGACCGGCTCGCCGCTCAGCGCGTCCATCGCGGCCGGCGGGTCCCACGGCTCGTCGACCGGCCGGGCCCGGGGCACGTACGGCAGGTGCGGCGGGGCCCAGTGGTCGTCCAGGTCGAGGTCGGCGAGCCGGCCGCAGGTGGCGACCACGTCGAACGGCTCGACGAACCCGGGAGCGGCCGCGGACAGCACCCCGGCGCCGTGCAGCGTGGTCAACGCGGCCTCGGCCACCCGGACCAGCCGGCCGGACCGCCCGCGCAGCCGCTCCAGGCCCAGCCCGAGCAGCAGCGCGTCCAGCTTCATCAACTGCGTGAACGGCGGTCGCACGGCCCCGTCGACCAGCACCTCGGGCAGCAGGTCGGCACCGAGCCGGGCGGCGCCGGGCGGGTCGTCGACGGCGAGCGGCAGTTCGGCCAGCCAGGCCGTGGCGAACGCGGCCAGCGCCTCCCGGACCGTGCGGCCCGGGGCCAGGTCGGGCAGGACGGCGGCGCGCTCGGCGTCGGCGGCCAGCACGGACAGGTACAGGGCCCGCTTGCCGGGGAAGTTGGAGTAGACCGCCCCCCGGGTGAGCTCGGCGCGCTCGGCGATGACGTCGATCTTGGCGTCCCGGAACCCGCGCTCGGCGAACTCCCGGCGGGCCGCGGCCAGCACCTTCGCCCGGTTCTGCTGCTGCATCTGCGCCCTGCTCAGCCGACTCATGCCCCTCCTCGCCCGCCCCGCCGGTTGCCCGGCGCCCTGCGGGCACGATACCGTCACCATTCAGATGCTCAGATCATCTGTTGACGACATGGAGGATTTCGCGTGGACGTGCCGGAGATCGACCTGACCGACCTCGCCGTGCTGGGCGACCTGGCGGGAGCCTTCGCGGCGGCCCGGGAGCGGGCCCCGCTGGCCCGGCTGGTGATCCCCGGCTTCCCGATGTGGGCGGTCACCCGGCACGAGCCGGCCCGCGCGATGCTCGGCGACCCGCGCTTCGAGCCGACCAGCCAGAGCTACCAGCGCCCCCCGGTCCCCGACGACTGCCTGCCGTACATGCGCTCGCTGACCGAGATGGACGGCGCCGAGCACACCCGGCTGCGGCGGCTGGTGTCCCCCGCGTTCACCCCCCGCCGGGCCGCCCGGTTCCGGCCGCGGATCGAGCGGGTCGTGGCCGGGCTGCTGGACCGGGCGCAGGCCGCCGACGGGCCGGTCGACCTGGTGGCCGCGCTGGCCCGACCGCTGCCGATGGCGGTGATGTGCGAACTGGTCGGCATCCCGGACGCGCACCGCCCCCGCTGGGAGGGCTACGGCGCGGCCATCGCCGCCGGGGACATCACGGCGTTCACCGAGGCGCTCCCGGGGGTGGTGGCCGACTCCCGGGCCGCGGTCGAGCAGCGCCGGGCCGAGCCGGCCGACGACCTGCTCACCGACCTGGTCCGGTTGCAGGCCGAGGACGGCGACCGGCTCGGCGACGTCGAGATCGTCGGCCTGGTCTGGCAGCTGGTGCTCGGCGGGCAGACGCCCACGAACCTGCTCGCCAACGGCGTCGCCGAGTTGCTGCGCCACCCCGAGCAGCTCGCCGCGCTGCGCCGCGGCCTGGAGCAGGGCGCCGACCCGATGCCCACCGCGGTCGAGGAGCTGCTGCGCTGGTGCGGGCCCCAGCTGCTGACGATCCCCCGGTTCGCCCGCGAGGACGCCGAGCTGGCCGGGGTGCCGATCGCGGCGGGCGAGGCGGTGACCGTGTCGATGCCGGCGGTCAACCGGGACCCGCGGGTGTTCACCGACCCCGACCGGTTCGACGTCGCCCGCCCGCCCGGTGGCGCGGCCCACCTGGAGTTCGGGCACGGCCCGCACTTCTGCCTGGGCGCGGCGTTCGCCCGGGCCCAGACGGCGGTGGCGGTCGAGGCGCTGCTGCGCCGGTACCCCGGGCTGGCCCTCGCCGTGCCCGCCGACGAGGTGGCCTACCTGCCCGACCCGGGGACCTGGCGGCTGGCCGCGCTCCCGGTCGTGCTGTGAGAACGGGGATCACCTCCACTCCGCGTGGCGCGGAGCGGGGAACATCGCTCCGTGAACGAGAATGAGACGAGGTGTATCGAAAGACGGGGTGGTGCGCGGTGCCGGAGCAACGACCAGCGGCAGAGGGTGATCGGGGGCGTCGGGGACGGCGCCGGAGCACCCGCTCCCACGAGGCCGTCCTCGCCGCGACGATCGCCGTGCTCGACGAGGTCGGCTACGCGGCCCTCACCATGGAAGCCGTCGCCACCCGGGCCGAAGTGAGCAGGGCGACGATCTACCGGTGGTGGCCGTCCAAGGCGAGCCTGGTCGTCGAGGCGCTCGACCAGGCCATCCCGAAGCCCCACCCGGTGACCACCGGCGACACCGGCGCCGACGTGCGGACGGTCGTGCAGGCCACGCTCGACGACTACGTCCGCACGACGTTCGGGCCCAACCTCGCGGCGATCGCCTCCGACGCCGCCGGAGACCCCGAGGCCACCCGCCGGCTGGCCGACCTGTTCGGGCCACGCCGCGCCGCCGACGCCGCCGTGCTGCTCGCCGCCGCGGGCCGCGGCGACCTGCCCCACGACCTCGACGTCAACCTGCTGCTCGACATGGTGCTCGGCACGCTGATCTTCCGGGCGCTGATCGGCGTGGCCGCGGACGAACGCGTCGTCGACCAGCTCACCGACCTCATCGTCAGCGGCACCCCGCCCCGGGTCCGCCCGCGGAGCGAGGCGGGATCACCGGCATCCGCCCCGTGATCGCCGCGAGCGCCACCTGAACGTTCTCGTCGGAGCGCTCATGTCGCGCTCGCCCGCGATCATGCGCGCGTCGCGGAGATCGCGAACCCGCCGTCCCCGGTGCGCACGGCCACGTCGGCGAAGCCGTGATCGGCCAGCGCACCGGTCACCGCCGTGGTGATCCGCTCCGGCGGCTGCGGCCCGCCCGACCCGTAGCAGACGTGCAGCACCCCGCCCGGGCGCAGCGCCGCGGCCAGCAGCGCCAGCTCCCGGGCCGGCGTCCCGGTCCAGAACAGGTTGACGTCCACGGCGAACGCGGCGTCCAGGCTCCCGGGCGGCAGGTCCAGCTCGTGCAGCGCGGCGGTGCGCACCTCCAGCCGACCGGCCGCGACGTGCTCGGCGTTGCGCTGCGCGGTGCGCCCGGTCGCCACCGCGGACCGGTCGACGGCGAGCAGCCGGCCGTCCCGCAGCCGCTCGCAGACCAGCGCCGCAGCCACCCCCGGACCGCACCCGATCTCCAGGACCCGGTCCGCCGGCCCGGGATCCAGCACCTCCACCGCGAAGCGCACCCGCCCCGGCACCGCCGCCATCCCGACCTCCTACCGATCCCATGGGTGATGATGGTTCACCGGAACACGGCCGCCATCGTGCCCGCGGCAACCGACAGAACCGGGCTCCGCGGCTCCGCGGGATTCAGCGCGCTTCCCGGTGCAAGGCCCTGGCGTGCTCGGCCAGCGCCCGGGCCCCGCACGGGAAGACCTCGTAGTCGCGGCTGCCGTAGCCGGGCCGGCCGCACGACCCCGCCGAGCAGTGCCCCGACGGGCTGCGGCCGCGCTCGTCGAGGAGCCGCTGCCACGCCGCGACCATCGGAGCCTCCTCACCCCGGCCTGCGCACCCCCGGAGGCCAACACGCCCGCTACTACTGGCCGGACGTGCAGGAGCAGGTGCGCGCTCTCCAGCAACGCAACGAGTAGCGCCAACCGAGCCCTCTGATCCACCGGACGGAGCAGTGCCGCCGCCCCTCCCGACCGTCCCTCCGGAAGCTCCGTGCGGCCAGTCGGCCCGCGCCGCGGACGGCGCCGCAGCTGGCCCGCGACGTCGGCCCGGACAGCCACGCCGACCGGCTCACCGCCGACGCCCGGCAGGTCACCACCGACCGGACGCCGCTGCAGCGGCGCATCGAGTTCCTGGTCCGGCTGGGCGGCCGGACCCGGCGCGCTGAGCGGGCAGGCGTCCGGCTAGTCCGCCCGGTCCTCCTGGTAGACGTCCGGGATGCCGTCGGCGTTCTCGTCGCGCTGCTCCTCGGCCCACAGCTGCCGGTAGCGCGCATTGCGGATGCGCAGCACGACGGTGGCCAGTAGCGCCGACACCAGCGAGCCGAGCAGCACGCCGATCTTCACCTGGTCGTCGGCCGCGGTGCCGGGGCCGAAGGCCAGCTCGCCGATGAGCAGCGACACGGTGAACCCGATCCCGGCCAGCTGGGCCACCCCGAGCACGTCCCACCAGCTCAGCCCCTCGGCGAGCCGGGCCCGGGTGAACCGCTGGACCAGCCAGGTCGAGCCGAGCACCCCGATCGTCTTGCCGACCACCAACCCGAACAGCACGCCGAGCGTGACGCTGGACCCCAGCGCACCGCCCAGCCCGCCGGTGTCGACGACCGACACCCCGGCGGCGAAGAACGCGAACACCGGCACCGCCAACCCGGCCGAGATCGGCCGGAACCGGTGCTCGAAGTGCTCGGCCAGGCCGAGACCGGGGCCGGCCGCCTGCCGGGCGACCGGCACCGCGAACCCGAGCAGCACCCCGGCCACCGTGGCGTGCACCCCGGACTCGTGCACCAGCACCCAGGTCACCGCGGCCAGCGGCAGCAGCAGCCACCACGACCGCACCCGCAACTGCACGGCGACGGTGAACGCGGCCAGCGGCAGCAGCGCCAGCAGCAGCGGGCCCACGTCCAGCGAGTCGGTGTAGAACACCGCGATGATCCCGATGGCCAGCAGGTCGTCGACCACGGCCAGGGTGAGCAGGAAGATCCGCAGCGCGGACGGCAGATGGGTGCTGATGATGGCCAGCACGGCCACCGCGAAGGCGATGTCGGTGGCCGTCGGGACCGCCCAGCCGGCCAGCGCCGTGCCGCCCGCGCTCAGGTCGAACGCCACGTAGACCAGCGCCGGCACGATCATCCCACCGACCGCCGCGGCGACCGGTAGGGCCGCCCGGCGCGGGTCGCGCAGGTCGCCGGCCACGAACTCGCGCTTGAGCTCCAGCCCGGCCACGAAGAAGAAGATCGCCAGCAGCCCGTCGGCGGCCCAGGTGGCCAGGGTCAGGTCCAGGTGCAGCGGGGCCGGGCCGACCCGGAACTCCGAGAGCGCGGCGTAGCCCTCCCGCCACGGCGAGTTCGCCCAGATCAGCGCGACGACCGCGGCGCCGACCAGGAGCAGTCCGCCGACGGTCTCGGTGCGCAGGATGTCACCGAGGCGGCGGGCCTCCGGCCAGCTGCCCCGGCCGAACAGCGGCGGTCCGGAGCGAGGGGCGGGTGATGACATGCCGAGCGACCTCCGGCAGGCGGGGCGGGACCGTCGCCGACCGAGCGCGCCGGCACACCGGGATCCGACCCTAGCCGGACGATCCGGCGATTCGCGCGGTCCACGTGGGCGACCCCGCGGTCGACGAAGGCGAAGATCCGGTCACCGCGGTAGCGCTGTCCCGGCCCGGATGGGTTGGCGGCCGCCGGGCGGGGAACGCGACCGGGAGACGTCCGACGAGCAGCGGAGGTGACCGACGTGGGTCGGGACCAGTTCACCCAGCAGGACCCCACCGAGCAGCACGCCCAGCCGGGCAGCGGCGACGAGACGATCGAGCACCCGGGGCGCACCGGGGAGATGGACGTGCACCCCGACCACGGCGAGCAGACCTACCGGGGCTCGGGCCGGCTGGAGGGCAAGACGGCCGTCATCACCGGGGGCGACTCCGGGATCGGGCGGGCGGTGGCCATCGCCTTCGCCCGCGAGGGCGCCGACGTGCTGATCAACTACCTGGAGAGCGAGGAGGAGGACGCGCAGGAGACCGCGCGCTGGGTCACCGAGGCCGGACGCAAGGCCGTCACGGTGCCCGGCGACCTCCGCACCGAGGAGCAGTGCCGGGCCGTGGTCGACCGGGCCGCGCGGGAGTTCGGCCAGATCGACGTGCTGGTCAGCAACGCCGCCTACCAGATGTCGCAGGACGGCGGCATCGACGACATCACCACCGAGCAGTTCGACCGGGTGATGAAGACCAACATCTACGCCATGTTCTGGCTGTGCAAGGCGGCGCTGCCGCACATGAAGGCGGGTGCGTCGATCATCACCACCTCCTCGGTGCAGGCCTTCTCCCCCTCGCCGCACCTGCTGGACTACGCGACCTCCAAGGCCGCCATCGTCAACTTCACCAAGGGGCTGGGGCACAACCTGGTCGAGCGCGGGATCCGGGCCAATTCGGTGGCACCCGGACCGGTGTGGACCCCGCTCATCCCGGCGACGATGGACGAGAAGAAGCTGGAGTCGTTCGGCGCGCAGTCGCCGATGGGACGGGCCGCGCAGCCGGCCGAGCTGGCCCCGTTCTACGTGTTCCTGGCCTCCCAGGAGTCCAGCTACATGACCTCGGAGGTGCTCGGGGTGACCGGCGGCTCGCCGATCACCTGAGCCCGCCGGCGGGCGACCCCGACGGAGGTGGCGGTGTGGACGAGGCGCCCGGCCCGGTCGAGGAGACGCCGGGGGGCGACCCGGTGTGCTGGCTCGACCGGGTCTGCCCGGACTGCGGGGCGATGCCGTCCGCGGACGGCGGCGCCCGCTGCTGGCGCTGCGGCCGGCGGCCCGACCCGGACGAGCACCCCGGGCCGGCGTGAGCCCGGGCACGCCACCGGTGCCGATCCGGCCGGGTAGGAGCAGGGTGTAGCCGACGGCTCGATGACGGAGGTGTCGGCGTGCGGCAGCGGGTGCGGGAGTTCTGCGATCGGTACGGGCTGAGGGTCCCGGTGCTGCAGGCGCCGATGGCCGGGGCCTGCCCGCCGGAGCTGGCGGTCGCGGTCGCCGAGGCCGGCGGCATGGGCGCCGACGGCGTGGTGCTGGACCCGCCGGAGCGCATCGCGGACTGGGTCCGGCGGTTCCGGGACGCCACGTCCGGTCCGCTGCAGCTCAACATCTGGATCCCGGACCCGCCGGTGGACGCCCCGGACCGGGTGGCGGCGGCCACCGGTCTCCTGCGGACCTTCGGTGCACCGGGCGCGGCGGGCCCGCCGGCACCGGTGTTCGCCGACCAGTGCGCGGCCATGCTCGACGCCGCCCCGACGGCGGTCTCGTCGATCATGGGCCTGTTCGCGCCGGACTACGTCGACCGCCTGCACGAGCGCGGCATCGCCTGGTTCGCCTGCACCACCACCCTGGACGACGCGCTGGCCGCGCAGGGGGCCGGGGCGGACGCGGTCGTCGCCCAGGGGATGGAGGCCGGCGGGCACCGCGGGACCTTCGACCCGGACGCCGCGGAGCGGATCGACATCGGGCTGTTCGCCCTGCTCCCCCGCCTCGCCGACGGGCTGGACGTGCCGGTGATCGCGGCCGGCGGGATCGCCGACGGCCGCGGGGTGGCCGCGGCGCTCACCCTGGGCGCGTCGGCGGTGCAGGTGGGCACGGCGCTGCTGCGCTCGCCCGAGGCCGGCATCGACCCGGACTGGTCGGCGGCGCTGGCCGGGCTGGCGCCGGAGCGGACCGCGCCCACCCGCGCCTACTCCGGACGGCTGGGCCGCGCGGTGGCGACCGGGTACGTGCGGGCGTGGTCCGCCCCGGGCGCCCCGCCCCCGGCGCCCTACCCCGACCAGCGCCGACTGGTCGGGCAATGGCGGCGCGGCGACGCGCCCGGGGTCGACCGGGTCAACTTCTGGGCCGGCCAGAGCGCGGCGCTGGCCACCACCGACGGCGCCGGCGCGATCGTCACCCGGATGTGGGACGACGCGCGGGAGCTGCTCGGCTGGACCTGACCGCGGGACCGGACCGCTCACCCGGCGCGCCACCCCCGGACGCCGGTAGATTCGCCCGGTGGACGACGGGCGAGCCGCGGACGGAACGGACGGGGCGATCCTGGGATCCGCGCCGGTCGGCCTGCTCGAACTGGACGCCACCGGCCGGATCGGGCGGGTGAACGCGCTGGCCGCGTCGCTCCTCGGGGTCCCGCTCGCCGAGCTGGCCGACGCCGACCCGCACGCCCTGCTGCACGGCCCGTCGACCCACTCCCGCGCCGCCTGCCCGTTCACCCGGGCCGCGCTCGGCGAGGGCCCGCTGCGCGGCGAGGAACGGCTGGTCCGCCCGGACGGCGACGCGCTCGTCGTCGGCTGGCACGCCGGACCGGTCGCCCTGGACAGTCCGGCCGGTGCCGTCGTGGTGCTCGAGGACGTCACCGACCGCGCCGAGGCCGCCGACCGCGACCGGTTCCTGGCCGGTCTGGAGCGCGAGCTGCAGCCGCTGGACGACCCCGACGAGACCATGGCGGCGGTGGCCCGCCTGGTCGGCGAGCACCTGGCGTGCGACCGCTGCGCCTACGCCGAGGCGGAGGCCGACGAGGACCACTTCACCATGACCGGCAGCTACGCCCGGGGCCTGCCGCCGCTGGTGGGGCGGATGGCGATGTCGGACTTCAGCGCCGAGACGCTGCGCAGCATGCGGGCGGGCGAGCCCTACGTGGTCAGCGACGCCTTCACCGACCCGCGGGTGCTGCCCGAGCAGCGCGCCATCTACCGGGAGACCGGGATCACCGCGGTGATCTGCGTGCCGCTGCGCAAGGCCGGCCGGTTCGTCGCCGCGATGGCGGTGCACCACGCCACCCCGCGGGTGTGGACGCCGGCCGAGATCGACCTGCTCAGCACGGTCGTGGCGCGCTGCTGGGAGACGCTGCAGCGGGCGCACGCGCTGGCCGCGGTGCGGGAGAGCGACGCCCGCTACCGGGAGCTCGTGGAGCAGGCCAGCGACGGCATCTGGCTGGCCGACCAGCAGGGTCGCTACATCGAGGTCAACCCGGCCGGGTGCGCGATGCTGGGGTGGTCCCGCGAGGAGTTCCTGGCCATGTCGGTCGCCGACCTGGTCCGGCCGGAGGACGGCGACCGGCTCGACGAGCTCGAGGCGGCACTCACCGCCGGTGGGTCCAGCACCGACGTGTGGCAGTTGCGCCACCGCGACGGCAGCTGGGTGCCGGTCGAGCTGAGCATCCGGCAGGGCGGCAACGGCACGTGGCAGTCGATCGGCCGCGACATCACCGCGCGGCTGCGCGCGGAGGAGGAGCGGGAGCGGCGCTACCAGGCCGAGCACGAGGTGGCCGAGGTCCTGCAGCGCAGCCTGCTGCCCGCCCGGCTGCCCCAGCTGGCCCGGCTGGCCGCGGCCGCGCAGTACACCCCCTCCGCCCGCTACGCCCAGTCCGGCGGCGACTGGTACGACGTGGTCCCGGTCGGCGCCACCTCGGTCGCGCTGGTGGTCGGGGACGTCGTGGGCCACGGCCCGGCCGCGGCGGCGGTGATGGGCCAGCTGCGCAGCGCCCTGGCCGCCCAACTGCTCGACGGCCACCCGCCGGCCGCGGCGCTGGAGCGGCTGGACCGGTTCGCCATCCGGGTCGCCGGCTCGGCCGGCAGCACCTGCGCCTGCCTGCTCTGGGACTGGGCGAGCGGCGAGCTGCGCTGGGCGCTGGCCGGGCACCCACCGGTGCTGCTGGTCGACGGCGACGGCGCCCGCTTCCTGGACGGCGGCACGGGCCCGGTGCTCGGCGTGCCGGGACGGGCGCCGTACACCGAGTCGTGCGCGGTGCTGCCCGCCGGGACGTCGGCGGTGCTCTACACCGACGGGCTGGTGGAACGCCGCGGCGAGACCATGGACGCGGGACTGCGCCGGCTGGCCGCCGTCGCCGACCGGACCGGCGACCTCAGCCCATCCGAGCTGGTCGCCGCCCTGGTCGACGGGGTGCTCGACGACGCCGGCCCGGCCGACGACATCGCGCTGCTGGTGGTGCGCGCCGTCCCGGCCCCGCTGAGCGGGCGGCTGCCCGCGGCGGCGGAGAGCATGCGGGCGCTGCGCCGGGCGACCGCGGGCTGGGTGGCCGCGGCCGGCCTGCCCGTGGAGGTCGCCGAGGACCTGGAGCTCGCGCTGGGCGAGGCCGCCGCGAACGCCGCCGAGCACGCCTACCCCGGGGGCGGCGGCGAGTTCGAGTACGGGGTCGGCCGGGCCGACGACGGCGCGGTGGAGGTGCGGGTGCGCGACTTCGGCCGGTGGCGGCCGGTGCCGGAGGACAACGGCTTCCGCGGCCACGGCCTGCGGGTGATCCGCGAGCTGACCGAGGACGTGCGGATCGACCGCGGCGAGGACGGCACCGAGGTGCGCTTCCGGCTGCCCGCCCGGGCCCCGGACGTGGCGGCACCGGC
>JASLAP010000689.1 GCA_030147065.1 Pseudonocardia sp.
GCCGGTGCCCGGCCGGGTTGGCCGCGCGGCATCACGATCCGGTCTCGACCCCGACACCCGCCCCGGCCAGCGCGATCAGCAGTTCCAGCAGCGCGCTCACCGCGGGCAGCCGCGTCGGCGGCGCCGCGCAGAGGGCGTAGAGCCGGCGCGCCGGCAGGGCCGGCGAGGGCGTCCGCAGCACCACCCCGTGGCGCACCGCGGCCCGCGCGAGGGTGGGCACCAGGGTGACGCCCGCGCCCGCCGCGACCAGGGCCTGCTTGCCGTTCCAGTCCTCGCAGAAGAACCCGATCCGCGGCGGGCCGCCCAGCGCCGCGGCCAGCTGGTGGATCGGGCCGAGGCAGTCCGGGTGGCCGCCCTCGATCCACACCTCGTCGCGCAGCCCGGCCAGCGCCACCGGGTCCCGGCCGGCCAGCGGGTGGTCGGCGGGCAGGGCCAGGCTGAGCTCCTCCTCCAGCAGCGGGACGAGGTCGAGGCCCGCCAGGTCCCGGTCGGTCAGCGCGACGGCCGCCGGGTCGGTCCGGGCGGCGTCCGGATCGGCGTAGAGCTGCCAGGAGGTCAGCAGCGCGAGGTCCACCCGCCCGGCGCGCACCGCGGGCACCGGACCGGCCGGGTCGGGTTGGGTCAGGCTCAGCGCGATCCCCGGGTGGGCCCGGCCGAACCGGCGGATCGCCTCGGGCACCAGCGCGGCGTTGGCGCTGGGGAAGGCCGACAGCCGCAGCTCGCCGGCCGTGAGACCGCCGAACGCGCCCATCCGGGCCTCCAGGGCGGCCATCCGGGCCAGCACGTCGCGGGCCAGCTCGACGGCGAGCTCGCCCGGCCCGGTCGGCCGGGTCCCCCGGTGCACCCGCCGGAACAGCGGCACCCCCAACCGCCGCTCCAGGCCGGCGATCTGCCGGGACACCGCGGGCTGCGTCATCGACAGCGCCTCGGCCGCCGCGGAGAACGACCCGTGCTCGGCCACCGCCACCAGTACCCGCAAGGACCACGCGTCGAGCATGCGTCCAGGTTATGGCAGGCCGTACTGATCGGCAGTGGTGCGCATGGCCGAGACCGCGCAGGCTCGGGGCATGGGAACGACCGCCGTCGGGACGCAGGTGCTGGCCGAGCAGCTGGACTTCCTGTCCCGACACCTGCCCGCACCGCCGTCCCGGGTGCTCGACGCCGGCTGCGGCCGGGGTGGCCTCGCGGCCGCGCTGGTCGGGCGGGGCCACCGGGTCAGCGCCGTGGACGTCGATGCCGACGCGGTCGCCGCCGCCCGGGCCGCCGGCGCGCCCGCGATCCGGGCCGACCTCGCCGACCTCACCGGCGGCCCGTTCGACGCCGTGGTGTTCTCGCTGTCGCTGCACCACGTCGCCCGGCTCGACGACGTCGTCGCCCGGGTCCGGGACCTGCTCGTCCCGACCGGGGTGCTGGTCGTCGACGAGTTCGGCTGGGACGGCGCCGACGAGGCCACGGCGAGCTGGTTCTACGACGTGGGCGCGGTGCTGGACGCCGCCGGGCTGCTGCGCCCCCGCGGCCGGCGCGGGCCGACCGCCGCCCCGCTGCAGCGGTGGATCCGCCACCACCGCGACGACGACCCGATGCACCCGGCGGCGGCCATGCTGCGGGCGATCGCCGGCCCGTTCCGCGTCGTCGAGCAGGCCCGCGTTCCCTACCTGCACCGCTACCTGGGCGGCTGGCTGCCCGCCGGCCGCACCGCCGCGGCGACCTTCACCGCGCTGCGGGCGATCGAGTCGCTGCGCGTCGAGCGGGGCGAGCTGCGCCCGCTCGGGCTGCGGGTCGTCGCCCGCCCCACCGTCGACCGGGAGGACCGACATGACCGCTGACCCGACACCCGCCGCCCCCACCCCGACCCGGACCGGCGACCGGCGCGGCGACCTGGTCGTCCTCGGCGGCTACGGGGCGACCGGCAGCGCCGTGGCGCGGAAGCTGGCGCAGTGGTTCCCCGGCCGGGTGGTCGTCGCCGGCCGCGACCTCGACCGGGCCCGGCGACTGGCCGGTGCGGTGCCCGGGCTGCGGGCCCGGCGGGTCGACGTCGGGCGACCGGACGAGGTCGCCGGAGCCGTCCGGGGAGCCGCCGTGGCGGTGATGTGCGTCGAGCGGGACAACGACGCGGTCGCCCGCGCCTGCCTGGAGCGCGGCGTGCACTACGTCGACATCTGCGCCACCACCGCCGTGCTGGAGCGCATCGAGGACCTGCACGACCTCGCGGTCGAGCACGGGGTCACCGCCGCGCTCAGCGTCGGCCTCGCCCCCGGCCTGACCAACCTGCTGGCCCGCTGGTGCACGCAGGAACTGCCCGGGGCGGCCGGGGTCGACCTCACCGTCCTGCTGGGCGGGGCGGGCGACCACGGCGTCGACTCGGTGCGCTGGACCGTCCGCCACCTGGCGGAGCGGGCGCCGCGGGCCGGGCGCCGAGTCCTGCTGGCCGGCGCCGGGCGCCGCACGGCGCACCCGTTCCCGTTCTCCGACCAGCACCACCTGGTCGAGGCGCTCGGCGTCCCGGTCACCACCCGGCTCTGCCTCGACTCGCCCGCGCTGACCACGGCGCTGTTCGGGCTGCGCGCGGCCGGGTTCTTCGCCCTGGTCCGGCGGCTGGGCCTGGAGGAGGCGCTGATCGGGGCGCTGTCCCGGGTCGCGATCGGGTCGGACCGGTGGGTGCTGCACGCCGAGGCCGTCACGGCCGGGGGCGAACGGTGCCGGGCTGCGGCGTACGGGCGGGGCGAGTGCGCGGCGACCGCGCTGGTGGCCGCGCACGTCGTCCGGCACCTCGGCGCCGGCGCCGCCCCGGCGGGGGTGCACCACCTCGACCGGCTGACCGAGCCGGCGGCGTTCCTGGACGGGCTGAGCACCCGCGGGATCGCGGTCAGCCCGCCCCGGCGGGTGGCGCCCGGGCCGGTCAGGCGAAGAGGTGCTCGAACGCCCTGAGGTTGGCGGTGGACTCGCCGCGCTCCTGGCGCCAGGCGTGCTCGCGCCGGATGGAGCCGGCGAAGCCCAGCTCCAGCAGGGTGTTGAAGTCGTTGTCGGCGGCGTCGAGCACCTGCCCGAGGACCCGGTCGATCTCGTCGGCGTCGACTGCCCGCAGGTTGATCCGGCCGATCAGGTGGATGTCGCCGATCCGGTCGAGCGTGTAGTGGACCCCGTAGAGCCGGGCGTTGCGCTGCAGCAGGAACCGGTAGACGCCCTCGTGGTTCTCGTCCGGCTTGCGGCAGACGAACGCCTGCACGAACAGGGCGTGGTCGCGGGCCACCAGCCAGCAGTGCGTCTGCAGGCGGTTGGTGCCGGGCAGGGTGACCAGGTACTGGCCCGGCGCCCGGCGGGTGTGCGCGACGTCCAGGTCGGACAGCGCGGCGGCGATCGTCTTGTCGACCTGCTCCTCGGGGCTCACCCGGTCATCCTTTCCAGGATCCGGCGCTGGCGCTCGGCGAACTCGGTGACCGCGCCGGTGTAGGTCTCCAGCAGGGCGTCGGTGGTGCGGTCCCAGGAGAACCGGTGGGCGTGGCCGACCGCCTGGCCGCCCAGCTCGTCGCGGCGGCCGGGGACCAGCGCGACGGCGCCGAGCGCATCCGCCCAGGCGACGTCGCCGTGCCCGTCGACCAGCAGGCCGGAGCGCCCGTCGGCCACCGCCACCGGCAGCCCGCCGACCCCGGCCGCGACGACCGGGGTGCCGCAGGCCTGCGCCTCCAGCGCGACCAGCCCGAACGACTCGTTGTAGCTGGGCACCGCGACCACGTCGGCGGCCCGGTAGACCTGCACCAGACCGTCGGCGGGCTGCGGGGGCATGAACCGCAGCACGTCGGTCAGGCCGAGGGAGGCGCCCAGCTCCTGCAGCGCGGTCGGCTCGGCCAGGCCGCTGCCCGACGGGCCGCCGGCCACCAGAACGACCAGCCGGGAGCGCAGCGCGGGGTCGCGGCGTAGCAGCTCGGCGGCGGCGCGCAGCAGCACGTCGGGGGCCTTGAGCGGCTGGATCCGGCCGGCGAAGGCGAGCACGACGGCGTCCGGGGCGATGCCCAGGGCGCGGCGCGCGGCCGACCGGGAGCCGGGGGTGAACCGGGCCAGGTCGACCCCGGGCGGGATGGTGACGGTGCGGGCCGGGTCGGCGCCGTAGAGCTCGACGAGCTGGCGGACCTCGGCGTCGGTGTTGCCGATCAGCCGGTCGGCCTCGGCCACCACCTGGTCCTCGCCGATCACCCGGACCATCGGCTCGGGCGGGTCGCCGTCGGCCAGCGCGGCGTTCTTCACCCGGGCCAGGGTGTGCGCGCTGTGCACCAGCGGCACCCCCCAGCGGTCCCGGGCCAGCCAGCCGACCTGGCCGGACAGCCAGTAGTGCGAGTGCACGACGTCGTACCAGCCGGGCTCGTGGCGGGCCTCGGTGCGCAGCACGCCCGCGGTGAAGGCGCACAGCTGGCCGGGCAGGTCGTGCTTGCCCAG
>JASLAP010000491.1 GCA_030147065.1 Pseudonocardia sp.
CTCTCCGACTCGGTGCCGTCGGCGGCCGGCTCCTCGATCCAGCGGACCACGTTGCCGTCCGAGTACGTCTGCAGCGCCTTGAAGATCACCTGCTCGGTGGCCGGCAGCGGGCCGAGCGACACGTCGAAGGCCTGGAACTCCCCCGGCTTGATGCCGGCGGTGCCGGACGCGGTCCACGTGATCTTCGTGACCGCCTCGGTGATCTGCGAGCCGTGCGCCTCGATCGGCGTGTCCAGCTTGGACTTCACCGCCACCCCGGTCCAGCCCGGCACCGGCCGCAGCGACACCGACGCGAACGGCGTCTCCTTGGGCAGGTTGACCTCGAGCCTGGTGGTGCTCGCCGTGTCGCTCTCGTTCGGCACCTTGAACGTCACCGTCGCGTAGCCGCCCTGGGTGGCGCCGGGCGAGCTGACCGTGACGCGCGCCGCGGCGGGGGCCGCGACGGCCAGGGTCAGGACGGCGACCGTGCCGCCGACCGCGGCCGAGCGCTGCAACAGGGAACGGATCATCGTGGTCAGGCCTTCCGCTGAGGATCGGGGTTCGGTGTGTTGGTCGCCGCCCGGTCCGGAAAAGTTCCTACGACTTCGGCAGCCGGACGTCGACCCGCAGGCCGGGGCCGGCGTCGCCGAGGGTGACCGTGCCGCCGTGCCGGCGCACCAGTTCCCGCACGATCGCCAGGCCGAGGCCGGCGCCGCCGGCGTCCCGGGCGCGGCCGTCGTCGAGGCGGGTGAACCGGTCGAAGACCCGTTCCCGGTCGGCGGCCGGGATGCCCGGCCCGTCGTCGCACACGGTGATCCGGTGGTACGTCCCGTCCGGCTCCGCGGTCAGGGTCACCGCGGTGGCGGCGTGGCGTACCGCGTTGTCCAGCAGGTTCGCCACCATCCGGCCGAGGCCGTGCGGCTCGCCGTCGACGCGGAGCGGCCCGGCCGGCTCGGCGTAGCGCACGGCGGGATAACGGGCGGCGACGTCGCCGAGCAGCGCGCCGAGGTCCACCGTCTCGGTGGGCGCGAGCGCCCGGCCGGCGGCGTCGTCCGCGCGGGCCAGCAGCAGCAGGTCGTCGACCAGGCGGCTGAGCCGTTCCACGTCGGTGAGCAGGTCGTCGGCGAGGGCCGGCCAGTCGGTGGCGTCCGGGATCCGCTGCGCCACCTCGAGTTCGGTGCGCATGTTGGTCAGCGGGCTGCGCAGCTCGTGCGCGGCGTCCGCGACGAACGCCCGTTGCCGGGCCCGGGCCGCGTCCAGCCGGTGCAGCATGCCGTTGAGCGTCACGGCCAGCCGGTGGATCTCGTCGCGGGAGTCCGGCACCGGGAGCCGGTCCGAGCGGGCGGCTCCGGTGATGTCCTCGGCGCCGGCCCGCAACGCCTCGACCGGGCGCAGCGCCGCACCGAGCACCCGCCAGGAGACCGCGGCCAGCAGGACCACCAGCAGCGGGAACGCGACCAGCAGGGTGAGCCGCAGCAGGTGCACGCCCTGGGCGACGTCGGCGGTGGAGCGGGCCACCAGCACGCGGACCGGGTCGCCGGCACGTCCGGCGCTGACCGCGACCACGCGCACCGGGCCGGGCAGGCCGATGCGGTCCCCGGGGATCATCCGGGCGTCGCCGTCCGGCAGGTCGTGGAGCTCGTCCGGGTACAGGATCGGCACCAGGCGGTCGGTGGCCGCGGACACCGCGCGGACCCGGCCCTGCGGGTCCACCACCTGCACCTGCATGCCCGGCGTGGCCGGGATCGGGTCGCTCAGCGCGTCCTGTTCCACCAGGTTCGCCACCGCCCGGGCGGTGTCCAGCGTCTCGGTGTGCACGGCACGCAGCAGCGCGAAGTTGAGGACGCCGACCAGCACCACGCCGCCCGCGGACAGGCCGACCGCGAGCGCGGCCACCGACACCAGCAGCAGCCGGGCCCGCAGGCTGAGCCGGCGCAGCCAGCCCATCTAGGCGACCGGTACGGCGGCGAGGCGGTACCCGGCGCCGCGTACCGTCTCCAGCCGGTCCCGGCCGATCTTGCGGCGCAGGTACCCGACGTACACCTCGACCGCGTTCGGCGCGGTCTCCATCGCCGCGTCCCAGACGTGGTCCAGCAGCTCGGTCTTGGAGACCACCTCGCCGGGCCGCCGCATCAGGTACTCCAGCAGCGCGAACTCGCGCGCGGTCAGCGTCACCTCGGCGCCGGCCACGGTGACCCGCCGCTCCGCCGGGTCCAGCTCGACGTCGCCGAACGCCAGCACCACCGGGCGTTCCCGGTTGCCGCGGCGCAGCAGGGCGCGCAGCCGGGCCAGCAGGACCACGTACGAGAACGGCTTGGTGAGGTAGTCGTCGGCGCCGCAGTCCAGCCCGTCCGCCTGGTCGTACTCGCCGTCCTTGGCCGAGAGCATCAGCACCGGCAGCCAGTGCTGCTCGGCGCGCAACTGCCGCACCACCCGGTAGCCGGAGAGCCGGGGCAGCATCACGTCCAGGATCATGGCGTCGTACCCGCCGTGCCGGGCCAGCTCGAGCCCCTCCTGGCCGTCACCGGCCACGTCCACCGCGAATCCCTCGGCCTGCAGACCGCGCTGCAGCGCCGCGGCGAGCCGCGCCTCGTCCTCCACCACCAGCAACCGCACACCACCACGATGTCACGTCCGAGACACCCCCTAGGGGACGTTCTCAGCTCGGTCACAGGCCTCCCGGCGCAGGATGGGTGGCAGACAACGGGAGGTGGACAACGTGAGTGCGTTGAGGTCGAGGCCGGCATTGCGCTGGCTGGTGCCGGCTGCTGCGGCAGCCGTGGTGATCGGGGGCGGCGCGGCCGCGGGCACGATCGTCG
>JASLAP010000722.1 GCA_030147065.1 Pseudonocardia sp.
CCGGGCGACCGCCCGGTCCGCCCGGAGCGGGCGGCCGACCGGGCCGGCGGCGTTGTCGATGCGGTCGGCCGGGTCGGCGCCGGGACCGGGTGGGCTGGCGCGGACCGCCGGGCGGGCCAGCCGGGCCGGCAGCGGCCCGGACACCGACCCGGGCGAGGTGACCGGGGGGACCGGCGGGGCGACCCCGTCCGGGCGGACCGGTGCGGGGCCGACGTGCGGGGCGGCGAACGCCGAGAACGGGGTGCCCGCCCCGGCGCCGTTCGGTTCCCGCAGCTGCGGCTCGAGGTGGGCCTGCTGGCGGCGGCGGGGGAGCGGCAGCTGCTCGCGGGCCGGCGGCGGCGGGTCCCCGGCGGAGCCGGGCCGGGGCTCGACGGGCTCGGGTCCACGGATCACAAAGCCCTCCTCGCTGCCGGACACGTCTCGGGGAACGGGTGTGCGGATCATTGTGTCCCGGATCGCACCGACGTGCAGCGGAGGAGTGGTGGAGGGCCTGCCCGGTCCGCTGTCCCGCGCTGCGTGGACCCCGTCCATCGGCTCTCCGATCGTGTAGCAGCGGTACCGCCGCAGCCCCCGCTACGCCGCCGAACCCGCGACCGGAGATTAGCCGATCTTGGGGACGCCGGTCACAGCACCGGAGGGCCGCGTGCGTCGAGCGAGCGGATGCGGTCGACGGTCGGTCGAGCGCCGGGAGGAGCGGTAGCGATCAGTAGGGTGGACGGCATGACGTCCGCGACACGGCCCGTGCTCGTGCTGGTCGGCGCCCCCGGCGCGGGCAAGACCACGGTGGGCCGGGTGCTCGCCCGGCGGCTCGGCGTGCCCTTCACCGACATCGACGCGGTGATCGTCGAACGGGCCGGGAAGCCGATCGCGGACATCTTCCTCGACGAGGGCGAGGACGCCTTCCGCGCGCTGGAACGGGTCGTGGTGGCCGAGGCCCTGTCCTCGGTCGACGGGGTGCTCGCCCTCGGCGGCGGGTCGGTGCTGGCCGCCGAGACCCGGGTGCTGCTGCGCGACCACCGCGTCGTGCACCTCACGGTGGGGCTGACCGACGGGTTGCGCCGGACCGGGATGTCCACCGCGCGGCCGTTGCTGGCCGGGGTGAACCCGCGGGCGACGTTCCGGGCGCTGCTGGAGGCGCGGGCGCCGCTGTACCGGGAGGTCGCCACGGTCGAGGTCGCCACCGACAAGCGCTCCACCAACCAGGTGGCCCGGGCGGTGCTGGAGGCGCTCGGCGAGACCCCGGTGACCGCCGACCCGGCCGAGGACGCCCCCGAGGACCGGGCCCCGGACACCGCCGGCCACCCCGGCCACTCCGACGCCGGACGGGGTGCTGCGTCCGGCGGTGCGGTGGACCTGCCCGCGCCGACCCTCCTGCCGGACCCCGCCTCCCGGAGCTGACCGGCGTCCGCGGGACCGGACCGGGCCCGTCGAGCGGGGCACCGGAACGGCGTCGGCGGTCGCGTCCGGTCCCGCCGCCCGGAGCCGACCCGCTGGCGGCGAGCGCCCCGGTCGGCCGTGACAAGGTGTGCGCGTGACCGATCCCGTGACCGGCCCCGATCACACCGGCGGCCCCGCGACCGGCAGCTCCGCGACCGGCACCGCGCCCGGCGCCGCGGTGGGCACCGTGACGATCGAGGTCGCCGCCGAGCGGCCCTACCCCGTGCTGGTCGGCCGGGGGGTCCGTGACGCGCTCGCCGCCACCGTCGCCGGCCTCGGCGCCCGCACCGCGGTCCTGGTGCACCAGCCGCAGCTGGCCGGGGTCGCCGAGGCGGCCCGGGCCGAGCTGGCCGGCGCCGGGGTCGACACGCACCGGGTGGAGGTGCCCGACGCCGAGGACGGCAAGGCGCTGGGGGTGGCCGGGTTCTGCTGGGAGGTGTGCGGCCGGGTCGGGCTGACCCGGCAGGACGTGGTCATCTCCCTGGGTGGCGGCGCGGCCACCGACCTGGCCGGGTTCGTGGCCGCGACCTGGATGCGCGGGGTGCGCGTGGTGCACGTCCCCACCACGCTGCTGGCCATGGTGGACGCGGCCGTCGGCGGCAAGACCGGGATCAACACCGCGGCCGGGAAGAACCTGGTCGGGGCGTTCCACGAGCCCTCGGCCGTGCTCGCCGACCTGGCCGTGCTGGACACGCTGCCGACCGCGGAACTGGTCGCGGGCAGCGCGGAGATCGTCAAGGCCGGGTTCGTCGCCGACCCGGTGATCCTGGACCTGATCGAGGCCGACCCGGCCGCGGCGCTGGACCCGGCGGCCCCGGTGCTGGCCGAGCTGGTCCGCCGGGCGATCCGGGTGAAGGCCGACGTGGTGGCGGCCGACCTGCGCGAGTCGCACCTGCGGGAGGTGCTGAACTACGGCCACACGCTGGGTCACGCGATCGAGCGCCGCGAGGACTACCGGTGGCGGCACGGCGCCGCGGTCAGCGTGGGGCTGGTCTTCGCCGCCGAGCTGGCCCGGCTGGCCGGTCGCCTCGACGACGCCACCGCGCAGCGGCACCGCAGCATCCTCACCTCGCTCGGGCTGCCGGTCGGCTACGCCGCGGACGCGCTGCCCGAGCTGGTGGAGAGCATGCGCGGGGACAAGAAGGCGCGGGCCGGGACGCTGCGGTTCGTGGTGCTCGACGGCCTGGCCCGGCCCGGCCGGCTCGAGGGACCCCCTCCGGAGCTGCTGGAGCGGGCCTACGCGGCG
>JASLAP010000728.1 GCA_030147065.1 Pseudonocardia sp.
CGCCGCCGGTACCGCGGCCGGCGCGCTCCGCGACCTCTCCGCCGCCGGCTGGGCGGTCGAGGGGGCCCTGGCGGACTCGGCGGCGGCCTTCCAGGAGCTCGGCACCGAGGCGGCTCACGCGCAGGACCTCGCCCGCGAGGCCCTCGTGGGCGTGGAGGCGCTGCCACCCGGAGCGGAGGTGTCGACCGTGGCCGCCGTGCTCGAGCACGCGGCGGCCGTCACCGCGGCCGTCCGGGCCGCTGGCGAGGCCCTGGCCGGCGTGGGGGTCCGCGACGCGTTCGCTCCCGCCGACGTCGCCACCATGGCGAGGTGGGTGCCGGTGGCCGGCCCCGTCTGCGCGCCGTCCGGCCCGGTCGGGCCGCCGGCCGCGGTGGCCGCCTGGTGGGCGGCCCTCCCGCTGGCCGCGCAGCAGGCGGCCCTCGACAGGGACCCGGCCGGTCTGGGCGGGCGCGACGGGCTCCCGGCGTGGGCACGCGACCGCGCCAACCGGCTGCTGCTCGCGGCCGCCCTGGCCGACCCGGCGACCGACCCCTACGAGGCCTTCACCGCCGGCGTCGTCGCGCGCCGCATCCAGGCGGAGGAGGCCGCCGGCCGGCCCGTCCAGCTGCACCTGCTCGACCTGGCCGGCGACCGCGTGGCCCTGGGGCTGGGCGACCTCGACACCGCCGACGCCGTGGCGCTGATCGTGCCGGGGATCCACAACACCCCCGGGGACGACCTGGGCGGCCTGGTCGGTGACGCCCGGGCCGTCACCGGTGCGGCCCGGGACGTGGCGCCGGCGCTGGCCCTCGCGACGATGGTCTGGATCGGCTACGACAGCCCGAGCGGCGCCGGTCAGGTGCTCCGGCGCAGGAACGCGGTCGAGGGCGGCGCGGCGCTCGCCACCACCCTCTCCGGGCTGCTGGCCGGCCGGCAGGCCGTCGCGGCTCCGGACGCGCGCACCACGGTGCTCGCCCACAGCTACGGCACGGTCGTCGTCGACGAGGCCGCCGACGTCCCGGGCCGGCTCGCCGCCGACGCGCTGGTCCTGCTGGGCAGCCCGGGGATGGAGGAGGACGCCGGCAGCCTCGAGGCCCCCGAGGTGTACGACGCCGCCTCCCCGGACGACCTCGTCGTCGCCTCGCGGTGGTTCGGGCGGCCGACCTCGGCCGAGCCGTTCGGGTCGACCGGGCTGCCGGTCGACCCCGGCACCGGGCACACCGGGTACTACGACCCGGACCTCCCCACCCTGGCCGCGATCGGGCAGGTGGTGGCGGGTGTTCCGGACCTGCGCTGACCTGGTCCGGAGCCCGCGACCGGGGTGACGGGGAACACGTGGGGACGACGGGCGTTGGTGCGGGTGACGGCACGCCCACGGTGGGTCGCCCCCGGCACCTTGTCCGGTGCGTGGCTTACCGTGGCCCGCCGAGGGGACGTTTCCGCGGCAGCGCCCGCCGGAGCCGGGGGAGTCGGCCCGTTCGCGGGCGGCGTCACCGCCACCGATCCGGCAGCCCGTGCCCGTCCGCGACACGCAGCACCACCGCAGCACCACCGACAGGAGCACCGTGCCCACGAAGACCAGCGAGACCGGAAGCGAGAGCACCCCCGCGACCGACGGCGGGAAGAAGGCGCCTGCCCGTCGGCGCGCGGCCGCGCCCGGAGGCAAGCCGCTGGTCATCGTGGAGTCGCCGACCAAGGCGAACAAGATCGCCGGATACCTGGGCAGCGGCTACGTCGTCGAAGCCAGCGTCGGGCACATCCGCGACCTGCCGCGCAACGCTGCCGACGTCCCCGCCGAGCACAAGGGCGCGGCCTGGGCCCGCCTCGGCGTCGACGTCGACAACTCCTTCGAGCCGCTCTACGTCGTCAGCCCCGACCGCAAGCAGCAGGTCACCAGGCTCCGGCAGCTGGTGAAGGAGGCCAGCGAGGTCTACCTCGCGACAGACGAGGACCGCGAGGGCGAGGCCATCGCCTGGCACCTGGTCGACACGCTCAAGCCCCGGGTCCCCGTGCACCGCATGGTCTTCCACGAGATCACCCCCGAGGCCATCGCCCGCGCCGTGGCCAACCCGCGGGAGCTCGACACCGCACTGGTCGACGCGCAGGAGACCCGCCGCATCCTCGACCGGCTCTACGGCTACGAGGTCAGCCCGGTGCTGTGGAAGAAGGTGCTGCCCAAGCTGTCGGCCGGCCGCGTGCAGTCGGTGGCCACCCGGAACGTTGTGGAGCGCGATCGCGAGCGGATTGCCATACACGCCGCCCACTACAGGTCGCTGGAGGGCACCTTCGCCGTCCCCGGCAAGGCCGCGGGCGCGGACGAGGGCGAGCCCACCACCGTGCGGGCCAAGCTGGTCAGCGTCGATGACAGCCGGGTCGCCACGGGCCGCGACTTCGACGCCGCCACCGGGCGGGTGTCCGGCGACGTGGTGCACCTGGACGAGGCCGGCGCCCGCGGGCTGGCCGCGCGGCTCGAGGGCCGGCAGGTCACGGTCGGCCGGGTCGACGAGAAGCCCTACCGCCGACGCCCGTACGCGCCCTTCACCACCTCCACGCTGCAGATGGAGGCCGGCCGCAAGCTCGGCTGGTCCTCGGCGCAGACGATGCGGGTGGCGCAGCGGCTGTACGAGAACGGCCACATCACCTACATGCGTACCGACTCGACGAACCTGTCCGACGAGGCGATCAACGCCGCCCGCAGCCAGGCGCGCGAGCTGTACGGCGACGCGTTCGTGCCGGCCGAGGCCCGCCGCTACAAGAGCAAGGCCAAG
>JASLAP010000044.1 GCA_030147065.1 Pseudonocardia sp.
AGTTCGCCGAAGGTCCGGGTCCGGCTGCTCGACCGCGCCCCGGTGCGCGACGACATCGAGCGGGCGGTCTGGGATCGGCTCACCGAACTGGCCGACGGCGACGTCGTCGACAGCGGCGGGCTGACCAAGCTGGCCGGGTCGACCGGCCCGGTCCGGGAGGCGGTGCGGGCCGAGTTGCGCGGGCGGGGGTGGCTCGATCCCGACGCACACGGCGTGCAGATGGGGCTGACCGCGATCGCCATCGTCACGAGCGTGGCCGCCATCGCCGCGATCGTGCTGGCCGCGGCCGGCGGCGGGCCGCTGGTCGCCTGGCTCGGCGTCGCCGCGCTGGTCGTGGCCGCGGTGGTGTCGTTCTGGTTCCTCGCGGTGTACCCAACGCTCACCAAGGCCGGTCAGTACGAGGCCGTCCCGTGGACGGCCTACCGGAACGGCCTCAAGCGGGCGGCCGGCGACGACGGCGCGCCGCTGGACCTGGACACCGCGCTCCCGGACGCGGTCGCGATGGACATCGGCGCCGCGCTGGGGGACCGGCTGAAGGCCGCGACCGAGGCCGGCCAGCCGCTGCGCGCGTTCAGCGCGGGCACGTCCGGCAACGCGCACCTCGCGGCTTTCCCCTGGTGGGTCGCGTTCAGCAGCACCACTGCCGGCTCGACGTCGGGCACCACGACGGTGAGCGGCGGCGGCGCCGGCGGTGGGGGCGGGGCGGCCGGGAGCACCTGAGGCTCCCGGCGACCCCGCCGCGCGGATCAAGCCCTGGCGACCAGGCGCTGGCGATCAGGCGTTGTCGTCGGAGGCGTTGATGTCGCCGTTGACGCCGTCCGGGAAGAAGCCGCCGGAGGTCACCGCGGCCGGGTTCAGGTAGACGATGTTGAGCACCTGCCCGGCGCTGCGGCTGAAGGCGATGGCGTCGCCGTCGGTGGGCACGATGTTGGGGACGCCGTCGAGCTCGAGGCCCTGGTCGAGGTCGTCGGGGCCGTCGAGGGAGTCGCGGGCGTCGGAGATCGCGTTGGTCTGGTCGATCGCCCCGAGCGCCTGCAGGGACGCCCGGATCAGCCCGGCGTGGTAGGCCTCGACGGCCAGGATCCCGGCGGCGGCCTCCAGGAAGGTCTTGTTCGCGATGAGCGGGGCGGCGCCCTTGTAGGCGGTCACCCCGACGTCCTCGAAGACGAACGCGGCGAGCAGGAAGTTGCCCTCGCTGGCGAACGCGTCGAACCGCTGGCCGTCCTTGATCAGCCCGGCGGCGAGGGCGGCCGCGGTGAAGGCCTCGTCGAGGTCGATGGCCGGGCGGGCGACCTTGGCGTCGCCGAGCGCGGCCCGCAGGAAGTCGACGTGGGCGCGCTCGTCGTCGGCGATCTCGGTGGCGTTGGCCTTGAGGACGTGGTCGTGGAAGGTGACCTGGTGTCCGCCGGTGACCCCGCCGATGGTGCCGACGCCGTCGATCTGGTCGTCCTTCAGGCCCTCCCCGGTGACCGCCCGCAGGTAGAACTCGGCCTCCAGGTACTCCAGGTTGAGCGCGAAGTTGAGAACCGCCGCGTCGCTGATCGCGGTGTCCTCGACGGCGGAGACGTTGCCGATGGCCGCCGAGCTGCCCGCGGCGGGGGCGCTGCAGGCGGCGAGGGCGCCGCCGCCCACCAGCCCGGCCGTGCCGAGACCGGCGGCGCGCAGGAACCGGCGCCGGTCGAGGTCGTTCTCGGCGCTGCGGGTGATGGCCTCACGGACGAACGCTCTGCTGAAACCTTCGAACACCGTGGCTCATTTCTTCGGAGTCGGGGGGATAACGGACGCGTCACTCGGAGATCACGGTGACTCCCCGTGTCCAGTTCGGCGGCCGCGGGTGCAACCGCCGAGAGGTCGTCGGCACGCGATCAACGTCGCGGCGGCGGGGTCGACCGGGCCGCGGGGCGACCGCCGACAGTGGACGGTGCCGACGCGGGGTCGTGCTGCCGTCCGCCGTCCGGGATCGACCGTTCCGGCAGGTGCCCGCCGTCGGGGTGAACTGTCCGCAGCGGACCGGCAACTGCGGTGAACCGGCCTCGCGCGGGCCCGGTTCGCTGCCAGGATCACCGGGCATGATCAGGGAAACCGTTCTGGACACCACCACCGACACCACCGACGGCACCGCGCCCGGCCTGCTGCGGGTCACCCTCAGCGACGACGCCGCCCGGCTCACCTGGACGCCGACCGACTCGCCGCACTACCCGCCGCCGACCTTCTGCTTCGCGGTGCCGGCCCGGTCGCTGCTGCTGGCCCTGCGCGCCGCCTGGGACGACACCCACCCCGGCCGCTCCGACCTCGACCCCGCCCCGGCACCCCGCCGCCCCCGCCCCCAACCGCCGAACGGCCGGCAGCCGTGGACCTCGGAGCTGGACGAGGTCCTGCGGGAGACCTGGATGGCGGCGGCCGAGTCGACGCCGGCCGGGGAGGTGATCGGCGAGCTGATGGCGGGGATGGGGCGCAGCCGGGGGAGCATCCGGGCCCGGCTGGCCCGGATCGGGTGCGATCCGGACGTGCCGGGGAGGGTGTTGCGCGAGGAGTAGCGGGGTGGTCCTCAGGCGACGACGATGACCGTCTTGCCGGTCAGCTTGCCGTCGCTCGCGTCCTGGTGCACGGTCGGCAGCTCCGCCAGCGGCCGGCGGTCGACGACGTGCAGTTCCAGCCGGCCGTCGTCCACGCGGGACACGAGGTCGGCAAGGTGGGAGGCGTCGGGACCGACCCACGCGCCCGCCGTGCGCACCGAACGCCCCTCGTCGCCCGGCACCGGACCGGCGGAGCTCACGACGATGCCGCCGTCGGCCACGTACGCGGTCAGCTTCGCCAGATCCTCGGCAGCCAGCCGAACGTGGTTCACCACCACGTCGAAGGGCCCGCCGACGGCGGCCGGACCCGCGTCGAGGTCCAGCCGACCGACGACCGCCTCCGCGCCGTAGCCGCGGAGGCGGTCGGCGTGCTCGGGGTCGTCGACAGCGGTCACCTCCGCGCCGGCATCGGCGGCGAGCTGGACGACGATGCCGCCCACCGCGCCGCCGGCGCCGTTGACCAGGACGCTCTGGCCGGCCTCGACCCCGGCGAGCTCCACGGCCGCCTGCCGGGCGGCCAGGCCGACCAGGGGCAGCGCTCGGGGCAGGGGTCAGTGGACTGCAGGTGGGCGACGAGGTGATCGCGATGTTCCCGCTGGACCGGGACGCGCACGATGCGGCTCAGCGACCTGGCCGCGCAGTGCAACAGCACGCAACCACGGCTGTCCAAGGTGATGACCCGCTTCGAGCAGCACGGGTGGGTCTCCCGGTGCCCCGACCCCGGACAACGGCCGCTACATCTTCGCGATCCTGACCGACGCCGGTCTGGCGAAGGTCATCGACTGCGCCCCGGGCCACGTGGAGCGGGTCCGGCAACTGGTGTTCGACCCGCTCGGCGCCGCGCAGCAACGCCACCTCGGCGCCGCGCTCGCCCGGATCGCCGGCCCGGTGCGCGAACAGCTCGGCGGCGGGTGAGGCCCGGACCACCACCGGCGGGAACCCTGCAGCCTCGGAGCCGTTCCTAGCCGACCGCCGCCCGCCGGCTAGCCCGTCTGCCGCAGCCGTTCACCTGTCCTGCGTAAGTAGTGCTGGGATGTCCCGGTGCCCCGTAACGGCGGCCGACGGCGGTGAGACCTAGACCCCGAGTGCTCGCGCACGGTGTCCCTCCGCCCCCAGCCGGTGTCGGCCGCCGGTCGCGGCGCCGTCGACGGACACCACCGCCGCGCACGCCTCTCCCCGGCGTGCCGCTGAACGAGGGGCCCACCCAGATGGCACGGCTGCACGTCCTCGGGGCCTGGCACGGCCCGGGGGAGGAGAAGACCGCCCGGCGGCTGGCCGCCGACCTGCCCGACGACTGGGACGTGGTGGCCGGCCGGGACGTGCCCGACGGGATGGGCACGGTCGACCTGGACCTCGTGGTGGTCGGGCGGCACGCGGTGTTCGTGTGCGAGGAGAAGTCCTGGGGTCCACGTATCACCGCGGGCGAGGTGGCCTGGTACGTCAACGGCGAGCGCCGGAACAACCCGGGCAGCCAGGTCCAGCACGCGACCCGGGTGCTGGCCGGGCGGATCAAGACCCGGGTCCCCGGGTGGCGGCGGGCGGAGAACCAGCTGCCCCGGGGGCAGCGCGCGGTCCGCGGCCACGTGGTCCTCTCGCGCGAGCACCTGGAGCTGGCGGGGGCCGAGGAGCTCGGGGCCGACGTGGTGCTCCGCCTGGCCGACGCCGCGACCGTCCTGCGGCGGTTGGACGACGGCTACCCGCCGGCGATGGCGCCGCTGCGCCCGCAGCTGATGGCGTTCCTGCTCGGGCTGCGGGCCCGCGGTGAGCAGGGCCCGCCGCAGCAGATCTTCCAGTACGCCGTGCTCGACAAGGGCATGCAGCAGGGCCCGGCGTTGGTCTACCCGGCCCGCAATCCGGCCGGCGACTTCGTGTTCCTGAGCTGCGTGCCGGTCGAGGGCGTGGACGACCCCGCCGCGGCTCGCCGGCTTGCCACCCGCGAGCACGACGCCCTCGAGGCCCTGGCCGCGGCGGACCGGTCGTGGCGGGTGCAGGGCTGGTTCCCGTGGGAGGGTTACCTGGTCACCCCGGTCATCGTGGCGATGGACGGGACCAGCCTGGGCAAGCTCGCCGCGTCGCGGCGCTCCGGGTACGACAGCAGCGGCCGGGTGGCGCCCGACGTGGGCGCGCCGGTCGTGCACGACGCCTTCTGCGCCCTCGCCGAGGTGCACGAGCGCGGCATCGCGCACCGGGCCCTGCAGATGCGCAGCATCGAGCTGACCCCCGCCGACCGGGTGCGCTTCCGCGACTTCGGCCGGTCCCGCCTGCCGTCGGCCACGACCATCGCTCCGGCCCTCGACGACGACCACCCCTCGGCCGGGTTCCGCCCGCCCGGTGTCGCGCTGGAGATGTTCCAGCCCGCCGACGACCTCTACAGCCTGGCGCTGTGCCTGGTCCAGTGGCTGCACGGCGATCCCACCGACCGGCCC